>DATFHJ010000501.1:0-13234 GCA_035248585.1 Thermoanaerobaculia bacterium | reverse complement strand
GTTCCCTGTTTCACGAGATAGGCGATGACGCCCTCGATCACTTTCGGCCGCTGGTGGATCGTCTTGATGAGCTCCGAGGTGGCGGGCGTCTGCAGACCGACATCGAGGTAGCGCGACTCGATCATCCGCGCCAGCTCGCCTTCCGCGCCGCCGAGGGTCTTCGAGCGGCCGGGGATATCGAGCGCGTCGCCCTGGACGACGGCGATCTTCTGATTCCCGAGATCCGCGAGCAGAAAATTCACCGGCGCGCCGGCGGGGATCAGCTTCTGCACGAACTCCCCCTTCGGCACGTTCATCGCCATCTTGTTCTGCTTGAAATAGCGCTCGAGAAACTCCATCGCGCGGCGGCGAAAGTCCGCGAGCACGTCGTTGTGCAGGTACGTCGAGCCGGTGATCACAACGTTCGGCACGCGCTTCAATTCTTTCGTCAATCGCGCGCTGCGGATGCCGGTGCGCGCTTGCAGTTCATCGAGCGGCAGTCCGCGCAGGCCCTGCAGCTTCGCCATCAGCTCGACACGCTCGGGCAGCGTGGCGCCGGCCAGCGTGTCGAGGATCTCGCCGCGCGTGCCGCGGCTGAGCTTCGGCAGATGCGCGTCGAGGATCGCGCCGCCGCCGATCGTGTACGCGGGGGAGTAGCGGCGGATGACGAAGCGGTCGCCCGCGACCGCGATCACCGGCGCCTCGAGGCGGATCTGTACATACGCCGCGTGTCCCGGTTTCAGCTCGCCTTCGGTCTCATCGACGAAGCGGATCGTGCCGAGAAGCTCCGCGGACAGGTGATGAAAACGGATGCGCGTCTGCTCCTTGAGCGGCTTCGCATCGCCTAACAACTCGAGCCGCGCGGTGATGACCTGCGACGGCCGCAGCGTGTTCGGATGCAGCACCTGCTGCCCGCGACGCAGCTCCTCGAGCGCGACGTCGGCGAGATTCATCGACGTCCGCTCGCCGGCGGACGCTTCGTCGCGCGGCTCGCCGTGCACCTGCACCGCGCGCGCGCGGCTGCGCTTTTCGCCCGGCAGCACTTCCACTTCGTCTTCCACGCGCACCGCGCCGGTGTAGGTCGTGCCGGTGATCACCGAGCCGAAGCCCTTCATCGTGAAGACGCGGTCGATCGGCAGACGGAACACGCGCGTCGTGGCGTCGCGATCGTCGACGCCCGCGACCGACTGCAGGATCGCGGCGCGCAAGTCGTCGAGTCCCGCGCCGGTCGTGCTGCTGACCGGGACGATCGGCTTGCCGGCGAGGAAGCTGCCGGCGGCGAGGTCTTCGATCTCGAGACGCACGAGCTCGAGGATGTCGCGGTCGACGAGGTCGCTCTTCGTGATCGCCACGAGCCCGGTCGGAATGCCGAGAAGGCGGCAGATCGCGAAATGCTCGCGCGTCTGCGGCTTGATCGACTCGTCCGCGGCGACGACGAGCAGCGCGCTGTCGATGCCGCCGACGCCCGCGAGCATGTTCTTCACGAAGCGCTCGTGGCCGGGGACGTCGATGAAGCCGATCTGGTATTCGTCGGTGAACCAGCTCGCGAATCCGAGGTCGATGGTGATGCCGCGGCGCTTCTCCTCGGGCAAGCGATCGGTGTCGACGCCGGTGAGCGCGCGCACGAGAGAGGTCTTGCCATGGTCGATGTGGCCGGCCGTTCCGACCACGCGTTTCTTGCGGGACATGCGGCGCAATCGTATCTTTTAGTCCTGCGACAAAGGAGGTCGCCCCTCATGACGCTGCTCGTGCGCGCCTTTCCCGTCATTTGCGATCGAAGCGAAGTGGAGAAGTTGACCGCCGAAATGAACGAGCGCTCCGCCGACGTGCGGCGTTTTTACGAGAGCTTCGGCGTGATGCGCGAGACGTGGTTTCTGCAGGAGACCGAGCACGGGCCGATGGTGATCGGCGTGACCGAAGTCAGCGATCTCGAAAACGCCGCGCGCGACTACGCGCAGACGACTGAGCATTTCGCGGCGTGGTTCAAGAATCGCGTGAAGGAGATTTCCGGAGTCGATCCGAACGAGCAGCCGCTCGGGCCGCCGACGGAGAAGATCTTCGAGTTCAAAGCCTGAGGGACCGTGGAGCGGCGGGCTTTAGCCCGCCGGGAATCAAACCTCGGCGGGCTGAAGCCCGCCGCTCCACAGGACCCGAGGAACCTCAATGATCGAGTTCGAAGGCACCATCACCCGACAACTGCTCGAGCGCGCGAAGCAGCGCCACGGCAACCGCGTCTATCTCATCGGCGGCCTGGTGCTGCTCGTCGGCGGCATCGCCGGCTTTCTCGCGCAGCCGGCGCCGCTGGAGTACGCGCGGCACGGCTTCGTGGCCATGGTCGCGATCATGGGCGGCGCGATGGTGACGCGCGCGCTGGCGAAGCCGAAAGAGATCCCCGAGGTGCAGGTGCGGGGCAGCGTCAGCGATCAGCGCCTCTCGATCATGACGCCGCACAGCGACGAGCATTTGCAATGGACGTCGTTCTCCGGCGCGATCGCCGGAGACGACTACGTCGTGCTGCAGCAGTCGCCGTTCTTCCAGCTCGTGTTCGGCCGCGAGTTCTTTCGCGACGCCGCGAGCTGGGAGGAATTCCGCGCCATCGTCACGCGTCACGTGCGCATCGTGCAGCCGCTGACGCCGTCGCGCACCGCGATGTCCGCGCTGCTCTGGCTCGGCCTCTTCGCGCTCGCGCTGCTCGTCGCGTTCTACTTCACGCGTCCGGCGTAAGTCTCTTTCAACTGCGGCGGCAGCTTGCCGTCCTGTCCGAGCGCGTCTTTCAACTCGCCGGCGTTCACGATGGCCTGTCCGCGGAAGTGATTGTTCGTGATCACGTACGCGTCCTGGTTGCGGCCCATCGCCTCGATGCGCGCCACCCACGGCTCGAGCTCTTCCTTCGAGTAGAGGTAGTTGTAGCGTTCCCACGACTCCGAGTGCGCGAACCATTTCTCATAGTTGCGGCCGTGGAGACGCACGTACGCGAGCGGGCCGGTGGCCGTGTCCGCGGGCTTGACCGAGTCGTGGAACAGCGGCTGATCGACGTTCACCCACGAGACGTTCTGCTCGTCGAGCCAGCGGACGAACTCCTCGTTTTGAAACGACGCGTGCCGCACCTCCAGCGCTTTCGGATACGCATCGAACGCGCGGAAAAGCGCGAGCAGCTTCTCCTGCGACTCCTCGGAATTCTTGAAGCTCCACGGAAACTGCAGCAGGATCGCGCCGAGGCGGTTCGCGTCCATCAGCGGATCGAGATAGTTGCGAAACGCCTTCACGTCGTCCGGGGTGAACTCGTCGTGAGTAAATCCCTTGTAGACCTTCGTCGTGAACTTGAAGTCGCGGTTCGCGGCCACGCGGCGCACCCAGCTCTTCGCGTGCGTCGGCGGGGGGATGCGGTAGAACGGCGAGTTGATCTCGATCGTGTCGAAGAACGACGAGAGGTAGGCCAGGTGATCGAACTTCGAGCCGTGCTTCGGGTAGACGGTTCCCTCCCAGTCGGTGTAGCTCCAGCCGGCGGGGCCGATGCGGATGGTGTGAGTTTCCAAAATAGTCAATACCTTGACGGACTTATTTTGAGCTGCATGGATTTCGTTGCATTCGTTGAGTTGCGTATGCTAAAAGCGGGCTATCGGGATACAGAGCGGACATCTCCTTTTCGGACAGCGACGTTCGGCGGAGGAGTCGTGTGATTCCGGTGGTTCGGAAGGGGGTCGATTCGTAACGAGCTCGTTGTATCAATCGGAACACGCGGGGGCAAGGTCGCGGCACCCCGCACGTGCCAGCGCTGCGGCAATAGACTTTCACAGTAACAATCATTAGGAGATCAAGGTTTCATGGATACGTTCAACGACAAATCCCTCAACTGCGCCGACTGTGGACAGGAATTCGTTTTCAGCAAAAACGAACAGGCGTTCTATGCGGAGCGCGGCTTCACGAACGAGCCGAAGCGCTGCAAGAACTGCCGCGACAAACGGAAAACCGCTCGTGAGGGCAACGGCGGCGAAGGCCGCTCGCGCCAGATGGTCAGCGTCACCTGCGACTCGTGCGGAATTCCGACCGAGGTCCCGTTCACGCCGGTCAGCGGAAAGCCGGTCTATTGCCGCGATTGCTACAACCAGCGCCGCACCTCCAGCCGCTCCTCGAGCTGGGCATAAACCACTCAGTACCCTCAACCAAACGGCCGGCGAGCGATCGCCGGCCGTTTTGTTTTAGAATCCGCCGCGTTTGCACCGGCCCTATCCGCGCCCTCTCGACACAGTGTTGGATCTCATCGGCAATACGCCGATGGTGCGTCTGCATTCGATTCCCGGCCCCGATGACGCCGAGGTCTACGTCAAGATGGAGCTGCTCAGCCCCGGCTTCTCCGTCAAAGACCGCATCGGCCTCGGCATGATCGAGCGTGCGGAGCGCGCGGGCTTGCTCAAGCCCGGCGGCACGATCATCGAGCCGACGGCGGGCAACACCGGCGTCGGCCTCGCGCTCGCCGGCGTGCAGCTCGGCTATCGCGTGATTCTCTGCGTGCCCGAGCATTTCTCAGTCGAGAAGCGCGAGATCATGAAAGCGCTCGGCGGAGAAGTGATCCTCACGCCGAAGGCCGACGGGATGAAGGCCGCGATCGCGAAAGCCGAGGAGCTCGCGAAAGAGATCGAAGGCGCGTACGTGCCGCAGCAGTTCGTGAACCCGTTCAACACCGAGGCGCATTACGACACGACCGGCCCCGAGATCTTCGAGCAGATGGACGGGCGCGTCGATGCCTGGGTCGCCGGCGCCGGCACGGGCGGCACGTTCAGCGGCGTCGCGCAGTATCTGCGCGAACGGCTGCCGGAGATCGCGTGTTACATCGTTGAGCCGCAGGGATCGATTCTCAAAGGCGGCGAGGCGGGACCGCACGAAGTCGAAGGCATCGGCGCATCGACGTTCATCCCGCCGGTGCTCGATATGTCGCTCGCGAACGACGTGATCACGGTGGAAGATTCGCCCGCATTCCGAATCGTCGCGCGCCTCGCGCGCGAGGAAGGCATTCTCGCCGGCGGCTCCGGCGGCGCGAACGTCGAAGCCGCGCTTCGCGTCGCGCGCCAGCTCGGCCCCGGCAAGCGCGTCGTCACTCTCATCCCCGACGCCGCGGAGCGCTACATCTCGAAGGGGATTTTCTCGAAGTGGGTCGCGGAGGCCTAACGTGGGTTTTTCGACTGACTGCATTCACGCCGGCCAGGAGCCGGAGCCGCAAACCGGCGCGGTAACGATTCCGATTTATCAGACCTCGACCTACGTGCAGCCGGAGCTCGGGCGGCACAAGGGCTACGAGTACGCGCGCACGCAGAACCCGACGCGCGCGGCACTGGAGGCGAACCTCGCCGCGCTCGAGCGCGGCAAGCACGGACACTGCTTCGCGTCGGGGATGTCCGCGATCGACGCCGTGTTCCGCCTCCTGAAGTCGGGCGATCACGTCGTCACCGGCGAAAACATGTACGGCGGCTCGTATCGCCTGTTCAGCAAGGTGCTGGAGCGGTTCGGATTGCAGTTCACGTACGTCGACACCTCGAACGTCGACGCCGTGCGTGACGCGATGCGCGAGAACACGAAGATCGTGTATCTCGAGACGCCGACGAATCCGATGATGACGATCACCGATCTCGCCGCGTGCGCGGAAGTGGCGCACGCTCGCGGGGCACTGGTCGTGGTCGATAACACGTTCTGCTCGCCGTACCTGCAGCGCCCGATCGAGCTTGGCGCGGATATCGTGCTGCACTCGACGACGAAGTTCCTCAACGGCCACTCCGACTCGGTCGGCGGGGTGGTCGTCTCGAATTCGGACGAGCTCGCGCAGCAGATCGGCTTCCTGCAGAACGCGGTCGGCGCGATCCTCTCGCCGTTCGATTCCTGGCTCGTGCTGCGCGGCACGAAGACGCTGGCCGTGCGCATGAAGCGCCACGAAGAAAACGGCGTGGCGATGGCCAGCTATCTCGCGAATCAAGCGAAGGTGAAGAAGGTCTATTACCCCGGCCTGCCCGATCACCCGCAACACGACCTCGCCAAGCGGCAGATGAACGGCTTCGGCTCGATGATCTCGTTCGAGCTCGGCTCGCTCGAGAACGCGAAAAAGTTCCTCGACCGCGTCCGCCTCTGCTCCCTCGCCGAGTCCCTCGGCGGCGTCGAGACCCTCATCTCCCACCCCGTCAGCATGACCCACGGCAGCGTCCCCGAGGAAATGCGCCAGCGCCTCGGCATCACCCCCGGCCTCGTGCGCATCTCGGTCGGGATCGAGGACATTGAAGATTTGATCGCAGACCTCGACAATGCGTTTGATGGAGTTTGAGGATGCGGCGGCGGGACGCCGCCGGGCCAGCCGGCGAGACGCCGGCGTTCCAATGACGCCCCGATGACGCCATCTTGAGCAGAGCGCGGAACGCCGCCGTCCCGGCGGCTGAGCGGGAAGCGTCCCGCTTCCCGCATCTACAATAGCCACCACATGACCCCCCTCCTCCCGCCCGCGCTCGTCGTCAGCGCGTATCTCATCGGCTCGATTCCGTTCAGCTTCCTCGTCGTCAAGCTCTTCTCGGGCAAAGACGTGCGGGAGCATGGGAGCCGGAATGTGGGGGCGACGAATGTTGCGCGCACCGCGGGGAAGTTGCCGGGGGTGGTGGCGCTGCTTTTCGACATTGCGAAGGGGTGGGGGGCGGTGGCGCTGGCGAAGATGCTCGTTGCGCGGCATGACTGGCCGTTTCCCGCGGGGACGTCGCCGTGGCAGTCGCGGGAGATGTGGATTGCACTCGCCGGCTTGATCGCCGTGCTCGCGCACATGTTTCCGGTGTGGCTGCGGTTTCATGGCGGGAAGGGCGTGGCCACGGCGACGGGCGTGTATCTCGCGCTCGATCCGCGCGTGGTCGCGGCGCTTTTGCTCGTGTTCCTGATCGTCGCGCTGGTGTTCCGCTACATCTCGCTCGCCTCCATCGTCACGGCCGCGGCGGCGCCGCTGTTGTTTCGGTTTCTCGCGCAGGCGCCGTACTGGCGCGTGCTGATGAGCATCGCCATCGCCTTCGCCATCATCGCCAAGCATCACGAGAACATCGCGCGCATGGCCGGCGGCACGGAGCGCAAGACCGGGCAGAAGAAGAAGGAAGAGGAATGAAGATCGCGATCATCGGCGCGGGGGCATTCGGCACGGCGATGGCCGTCAGCGCGGCGCGCGCGGGCAACGACGTCGCGCTCTGGGCGCACGATCCCGACGTCGCGCGCGCGATTCGCGAGACCGGCGAAAATCCCGACTACCTCCCCGGCATCGCCCTCGGTCCGCGCGTGCAGGCGACGAGCGATCTCGCCGAAGCCACGGCGTTCTCCGACACGGTCCTCATGGTCACGCCGAGCCACTACTACCGCGACGTGCTGACGCGCGTGCGCGGGCACGCGGGCGGCGCGCTGAACGTGATCTCCGGAACGAAGGGAATCGAGAACGACTCGCTGCAGCGGATGTCGGAGATCACCGCGGAAGTCCTCGGCGAGAAGCTGCGCGCGTTCGCCGTGCTCTCCGGCCCCACCTTCGCGCTCGAAGTGGCGCGCGGCGATCCCACGGCGGCCGTGGTTGCGTCGAGCGACGTGTCGTTCGCGCAGGACGTGCAGAACGCGCTGTCGTCGGCGTCGTTCCGTCTCTATCACTCCGAGGACGTCGTAGGGATCGAGCTCTCCGGCTCGCTGAAAAACGTCATCGCCATCGCCGCGGGTGTGCTCGACGGCCTCGGCCTCGGCTACAACACGAACGCGGCGTTGATCACGCGCGGTCTGCGCGAAATGACGCGCCTCGGCCTCGTGCTCGGCGGCCGCATCGAAACCTTCGCGGGCCTCGCCGGCATGGGCGATCTCGTCCTGACGTGCACCGGCGCGCTGTCGCGCAACCGCACCGTCGGCGTGCTCCTCGGGCAGGGCCGCACGCTCGAAGACATCCTGCGCGACGCGAAATTCGTCGCCGAGGGCGTGAAGACCTCGAAGTCCGCCAAGCAGCTCGCCGACCGGCATCGCATCGAGATGCCGATCACCGACGAGATGTTCCGCGTGCTCTACGACGGCGAAAGCGCGCGGCTGGGCGTGCAGCGATTGATGACGCGCGCGCTCAAGTCGGAGTCGGCTTGAGCCGGTAGAGGCGCAACCACCCGGCGCTCAGCGCCAGCGCGATGAGAGACACGATCACGCCGGCGACGATGCCGCGCGGCGGATCGTTTGCCGGGATGGGCGGCGGCGCGGTTGCGGGCAACGCTTCGACGCCCGCGCGCGAAATGAAGGAGCGCACGCCGAGCGCGCCGAGACTGCGCTTCTCCTCGAGCGAGAGCATCGGGTTGAAGGAATGGGTTAGCGGGTTGTAGCCCGCGGCCGTGAGCTGCTCGACGCGTGCGCGCGACATCAGCACGTCGTAGGAGACGATGTCGCGCAGGCCGTACATCGTGCCGAGGTTCGGCGGGAACACTTCGAGATTCGAGGCGATCGGATCGGCGGCGGCGAACGGTAGCGGTGGATATGCGGTCATGCGCACGGCGGGATTGAAGCCGATTCCGAACGCGATGAGCTCTGCGACCGCGGCGGCCGAAAAGACCAACGTTCGGCGGCGCCGCATCAGCAGCGAGATTCCGGCCAGCAAACAGAGCGCGCCCGGGACGGCGACGCGCCTCACGCTGATCGTGCCCGCCGCGGCGAGGTAGTACGCGAGCCGCTGCTCGTACACCTCGGCGGGTTGCTGCAGATGTCCGCTCGCGCGCAGCTGCGCAATGCGAATGCGGGCTAGGTTTGTGAGCGCCGGCCGCGCCGCCGGCGATGCCGGGAACACACCCGCGAGCAATACGAAAGACCCGACGAGGATCATCGTGAAGCCGATGTTCGCGCGCTTGCGCGCAGCGACGATCGCGATCGCAGGCCCCGCGGCGATCGATGCAAACAGCACGAACAGCACAACGCCATATTCGAGCGCCACGACGCGCACGATCGGCGCGTGTTTCAGCACGAGCCAAAAACCCGGCGGTGACCAGGAGACGATCAATCCGATGAAGCCGATGATCAGGCCGCGCCGCAGCGCCGGAGCGAGCGAGCGCCACGCGAGAATGCACGCGAGCAGCACGAGCGCGCCGGCGAAGCCGCCCACGCGGTGGCTGAAGTCATCCGCGCCAACGACCTGCGTCAGATCGAGCTCGCCGCGCAGCGGACTGCCGAGAACGCCGGGCAGCACTTGCGACACGATTGCCCAGGGGCGGAACGGATGCGCGAGATGCGGCCGCGTTGCGCTCGCGTAGCTGTCGCGGACGAGCGCGAAGAACGGCGCGAGCTGTACGAAGAGCAACAGAAATCCGAGGAGCGCGCCGACGAGCGACGGAACGATCGCGCCGATGCCGAGCTCCGGACGCTTCTCCGCCTCCCACGCCAGAAACACGAAGATGCCGGCGACGCCGATGAACAACGTTTCCGGATGCCCGCCCGCGGTGCAGAGCGCGGCGAAGAGGATCACCAGCGCGGCGTTGCGCGTCGAGGGAGTTTTCATCAGACGCAACGCCGCCGCGGCGAGTCCGGGCAGCAGCGCGAAGACGTTCGTGATCGGATAGAGCAGCCACACGATCATGTACGCCGAAGTCGCGTACACGAGCGCGGAGACGATGGCCTGCGCGGGCGCGACGTCGAGCTCGCGCGCGAGCCAATACGCGCAGAGCGCCGCGGCGAGCAGTTTCAGCAGCGCCATTACTGCCCAGCCGTCGAGGCCGAACAGCAATCGCGGCCAGGTGAACGGCGAGAAGAGCGCGGTCTGCAGATTGGCGAAGAGCGGCGCGCCTTCGCCGGCGAAGCGATTCACCCACGGCAGCTCGCCGTCCGCGAACATCCGTCGAATCTCCTGATCCCACGGAATGAACTGCACGACGACGTCGGAGAGGAGCGAGTTCGCGGGACGGACGCGGTGCGCGGGATCGCGATTCCACGCGCCGAGGTCGTTGAGGATGTCGAGCGGCGCGAACGTGCGGCCGGGAAGGAAGCCGGGCGCGACGTAGAGCATCCCCACCGCGAGGAACAGCAGCCCGGCTCGTTTCATAAGCGCGTATTCTAGGTGCGCTCCGCATGACGCACTCCATTCCGCAGAGTCGCGCCGAGCGGCTGATCGCCGCCTGCCGGCTCACGCTCGCCGTGGCTTCCCTCGGCGCGATCTATCTCGATCCGCTCGAGCCGTCGCGCATGCCCGCGACGGCGTACACGCTTCTCACCGGCTACGCGCTCTACGCATTCGCCGTCATGGCCTGGACCGCGGCCGCGCGCACCACCTCGCGGCGCTGGATGCTGGCCAGCCATCTCCTCGACATGACGTTCTTCGGACTGCTCAACTACATGACCGCCGGTCCGACCAGTCCGTTCTTCGTCTACTTCGTCTTCGGCATCATCTGCGCGATGCTGCGCTTCGGGCGGCGCGGCACGCTGATGACCGCGCTCCTGGCAATCTTCGTCTTCGTGACCTCCGGCGTGCACCGCATTCCCGAGCAGGCCTTCGAGCTGAATCGCTTCATCATCCGCGGCGTCTATCTCGTCGTCCTCGCGTCGATGCTGATGTATCTCGCCGCGTATCACGAGCGCGTGCAGCGCGATCTCGCGCAGATCGCGAGCTGGCCCCGCTCGCCGCGCCGCGATCACGCGGAGCTGATCGCCAGCCTGATGCGCGAGGTGGCGTCGATCTTCGGTGCGCCGCGAGCGCTGCTCTCGTACGAGCATCTTTCGGAGCGCTATACCTACCAGGCCGTGGCCGACGGCGATTCCGTCGAGATCACGGAGCTCGCCGCGCAGCCGCGAAGCGAGACGGGCGTGGCCACGCCGTTCAAGGGCGAGTTCGTGCGCGGAGAGCTATTGCTCGACGGCGCGCCGTCGCTCCTCGAGGAAATCCGCATCGCCGAAATCGCCGGCACCGTCATCGCCGGACGCCTCGATCACTTTCACGCCGCGCTGCAGTTGCAACGCGGCGCGGTCGCCGAGGAGCGCGTACGCGTCGCGCGCGACCTGCATGACTCGGTGCTGCAGTCGCTGACGGGAGTGGCGTTGCAGCTGCGCACGCTGCCGCGGCTGATGAAGCAGAATCCGGAAGAGGCGCAGAAGCGGATCGCGGAGATCGAGCAGGTCATCGTCTCGGGACAGAAAGAGCTGCGCTGGTTCATCGAGGAGCTGCGCCCGCGCGTCGACCGGTCCGGCGGCGACGACGTCGACGATCTCGACGAGCGGCTGCTGCAACTCGCGCAGCGGTTTCGCGAGCAGTGGGCGCTCGAAGTGGAAAACGAAGTCTCGCCGGTCGTGCATCTCTTGCCGGTGGCGACGCGCTACGAGATCTACGCGATCGTGAACGAGGCGGTGGCAAACGCGGCGAAGCACGCCGGCGCGAAAAAGATCTCGGTGGCGATCGACGTGGCCGAAGGACAGGTGCATGTCGACGTCGCCGACGACGGGCGCGGATTTCCGTTCCATGGGCGGTACGATTTGCAATCGTTGCTGGCGACGAATCGCGGACCGATGACTTTGAAAGAGCGCGTGAGCTCCCTCGGCGGATCGATGGTCATCGATTCATCCGAGGCGGGTGCGCGGGTCGAGATCCGGGTGCCGCTGGCGAGCAGTGGAGCGTGAGCACATGACCACCATTCGCATCGTGATCGCCGACGACCATCCCGTCGTCCGCCGCGGCCTGTCGCAGTTTTTCGCGGATGAAGAGGAGATGGAGATCGTCGCCGAATGTGCCGACGGGAACAGTGCGCTCGAAGAGACGCTGCGGCTCGAGCCCGACGTGCTCATCGTCGACCTGCGCATGCCCGTCGTCAGCGGACTCGATGTGCTGCGGCGCCTGAAAGAGAAAGCGCGCCCGGTGCCGGCGGTACTGCTCGCGGGCAACATCAGCGACGACGAAGTGATGGAGGCGATGCGCCTCGGCGTGAGAGGCGTCGTGCTGAAGGAAATGGCGCCCGCGCTCCTCGTCCAGTGCGTGCGCAAAGTCGCGGCCGGCGGCACGTGGCTGGAGAAAGAAGCGGTCGGCCGGGCGATGAAAAAGCTGCTGCAAAGCGAGCAGGCGCGCGAGAAAGCGCGCGAAGTGCTCACCCCGCGCGAGATCGACATCGTGCGCATGGTCGCCAGAGGTCTCGCCAACCGCGAGGTCGGCGAGAAGCTCTTCATCAGCGAAGGCACGGTCAAAACGCACCTGCACACGATCTACGAAAAGCTCGGCCTCAGGGGCCGGGTGCAGCTGGCGAACTACGCTCAGGAAAACGGACTGACGTGAGCACGATCGCGTAGCAGAACGCGTAGACGACGAGCCTCGGCGTGCCGGTGTAAATCAGATACGAAAACGGCGCGCAGAGCGCCACCAGATGCCAGCGGCGACCTTCGATCATCGACGCGCCGACGAGCGTGAGCCAGTACCAGGGATGAATCGCGGGCGAGCAGAGGAGCAACGCGGCGATGGCGGTGGAGGCGCGGCGCGCGAGGATGATGCAACCGATCGCGATCACGGCCATCACGGCTCGGGTGAGGAAATCGGTGTAGAGATGGCGGTAGACGAAGTCGGAGATCGACTGGAAGCGCAGCGGATGGTGCGTCCAGATTGTCTTGGTCGGGATGCGGTCGAGGATCGCGAACACGAGGTCGTAGAGCGGGGAGTTGAAGATCCAGCGCGTCGCGTAGTCGCGGAAGCCGGGCATGATCGGGCCGCGCAGGAACGGCAGGATCGGAAGAGCGAGCGCGATGGCGAACGTGAGGATGAAGCGCGTGCGGTTCTTTGCCTGACGGAAAAGCGTGGGCACCGCGGCGAAGGGGATGATCTTCAAACCCGTGGCAATCGCGCCATGGACTGCTGCGGCATAGCCGCCGCTTTTGAAAGCGGCAGCCACAGCTGCCGCAATCCAAACGCCGGCGATCGCATCGATGTGTCCGTTCCACGTCCCTTCGAACAGCACGAGCGGAAACGTCGCATACGCAAAGCCGTGGCGGCGCAGGAGCACGATCGCGGCGAGATCGAAGGCGATGATCAGCAAGCGCCAGAGCGTCAGCTGATGCACGGCCGCGAAGAGCAGTTGCGCGTGCGGCGGATAGATCGAACGGATCTCCGGATGGTTGATGCGCGGATCGGTGGGCGTGTAGGCGTATGGATTGTCGCCGCCCGCGAGCACGCGGCCGTCGGAGAGATAGCGGTAGACGTCGCCGGAGAGGCGCGGCTCGGGGAAGAGCAGAAACGCGCGAAGAATGAGTGCAACGACGATGGTCCGATGCAGCGGAAGCG
>DATFHJ010000500.1:0-16704 GCA_035248585.1 Thermoanaerobaculia bacterium | reverse complement strand
CATCGGGACCGACGAAGTTGAACGGACCGGATGCGCTGCTGGACGCCGCGGCCTGGAACCGCAGCGTGGTATTGGCGGGAGTGACCCCCGTCCAGGAGAGCGTGGTCCAGGTGGCGGAGGAGCCGGTAACGGCGCCGCTGTCCTTCACGGAGGAGACGAAGTTGCCGGAGCTCTGCAACGTCGTCGGCGTGACGTACGTGGCGAAGTAGAGGTCCTGGGTTTGCGCGGTCCACGCTCCGCCGCTGGTGGTCGTCAGGAACCACTGCCCGTTCGCGAGCGAGCTGCTGCTGCCGCGGACGGCGAAGGCCGGACTGCCGCTATTCGCTTTGAGAACGATCGAGTAGCTCGTTCCGCTGACGACCGCGGCCGGGGTGGCGAACGTGGCCTGGTAAACGACTGCAGACTGGACGTTGGTGATCGGTCCGACCGTGGCGCTGGCGAGCACGGTCGTGCCGGGCTGCGTACCGGAGATGTTGCGCACCTCGAGGGTGATGGTTCCGGAGGTCCCGCCGGTTGCCAGACCGGCAGCGAGGGTGATCTTCGTCAGATTGCCGGTGGCGCCGGCGCGGAAGGTCTGACCGATCCACGTCGTCGCAGTGATGTTGTTCGTGGCGTTGAGGGTCCCGGGAGCGCTGTTCTGGTCGAGGGCCTCGCTGCCGATCAACGCCAGTCTCACGTTTCCGGGGCTCGTGGCGATGTCGACGTTCGTCCCGCTGCCGGTGACGAAGTCGTTGTAGGTCGTATCGGTGAGGCACGTGCTCGAGGTGGTGGGCGTGAGCGAGAGGTTCTGCACCGTCGTCGCTCCGCTGCTCACGACCACGCCGGGCACGGACGCGCTGTTGTAGCCGGTGGCGCTCGCGGCCACGGTGTACGTTCCGACGCCGATGGCGGCGAACTGATAGAAGCCGCCGGCATTCGTCGTCGCCGAGAGCGCGCCGGCCGTCACCGTCGCGCCGCTGACCGGGTTGCCGGCCGACGTCACGGTGCCCTGCAGCGTGCCGACGGCACTGCCGGCGCTGCCGAAGAGGACGCCCGTGGAGGCCGCCGAATCGGTCGTCATCGGCGTGAGCGTCGTGCCGGGACAGTTGTTCTTCGCCCGGACGAAATAAAAGTACGTGGTGCCCGGCGTGCCGGTGGTGTCGACGTACGAGGTCGACGTCAGATTCGAGGCCAGCGGCGATCCGCCCGGAAAGACCGCGGACGTCGCGCGATAGACGGAATACGTTCCGCCGGTGGCGTTCGTGCCCCATCCCGCGGGCGCGTTCCACGAGACGACGACGCTCGGCGCGGTCGTGGAGTTGACGCCCGGCGCGGCGACGGCCGCCGGCGCGGAGCAGTTGATGATGGTGGAGGTGGCGTTGTCTTCGCGGCGCGTCGGCGACTGCGTGTCGGCGGCCGGGAAGAACATGCGCGAGTCGGTCCAGAGCGGATGGACCTGGCGATTGAGCGCGGCGATGCCGCTGTAATCACCGTACTGGTTGCCGTTGTAGGTGGTGTTGTCGACGCTGTTCTCGTCCGCGTAGTTGACGTTGTTGCGGAAGTTCGCGCCGTTGTCCGTGATGAGGATGTTCGGCTCGAAGGAAACGCCGCCGTTCGACGAGCGCGCGTAGACCATGGTGGTCTTGCGGTTGAGCGGATCGAGACGGGTGTCGTACCACGACACGTTGACCGTGCCGTCCGACTGGTCGACCGCGAGCCAGGGGAAGAACTGGGTGGCGGTGAAATTGTCGTCGTTCACCTTCACGCGCGACGACCAGCTCGTGCCGCCGTTGGTCGAGCGGATGACGTACGTGTTGATGTCGGTGCCGTTGGTGACGCCGGCCGGGAAGTCGGGGAAGGAGACGTAGAGCGTGCCGAAGAACGGCGAGGCGGGGTTGCGGTCGATGTCGATCGAGCCGAACGCGTTGAGGCCGCGCTGATCCTGCGCCGGAGGCAGGTTGTTGCTGCCGAAGGACTGGAGCGCCATGGTGGCGATGACCTGCGCCGCGCTCCACGTCGCTCCGCCGTCGGTGGACTTGGAGAAGACGATGGTCTCGACGTTGTAGCGGTTCCAGATGACGTAGACGGTGCCGTCCGCGCCGACGACGACGTTGCCGCCGATGGCGCCGGTGTTGCTCGGGAGGCTGACCGTGGTCCAGGCGGCGCCGTCGTCGGAGTAGGCAAACTTCTCGAGATTGCAGGCGGAGGCGCTGCAGTTGTCCCAGATGACGTAGATGCGGCCGGGATGCGAGAAGGTCTGGCCGGTCGTGTTGTCGATGGCCATCATCTGCTTGTCGTTGCCGCTGCCGTTGCCGCTGGCGAGCGAGATGCCGCTGACGACCGTGCCGAGGTTCGACCACGTGGTGCCGACGTCGGTCGAGCGCGCGACGACGATCGAGGCGCCGGAGGCGGTGCCGGCAGAGTTCTGGGAGATGAGCATGTAGCAGGCATAGGCGCGGCCCGACGAGTCCCAGGCGAGCGCGGGATCGCTGCCGAACCAGAACGCGGCGCCGGCGACGCCGCCGCTGGCCGATGGCGGCCACGGCGCGCAGTTGTACGTCCAGCTCGCGCCGCCGTTGGTCGAGCCGAAGAGGGCCATCGTGCCGTACGTGTTGGCGGCGCCGCCCGTCGGCGACTGGCAGTTCGGATTCGGGTCCTTATAGAACGTATTCGAGTGGGCGATGATCTGCTGCGGGTTGTTGGGATTGATGGCGATGTTGTTCTCGCCCTGATATCCCTCCACCCCGTTCGCGGGATCGATGTTCGCGCCAACGGACGCGGCCAGCGGCCTCGGATTGAACACGGAGTCCACCGGGTACTGGCGCAACGAGATGAGGTCCGTCCCGTCCGGCACCGTGACCGAGTTGCCGGTCAGACGCGGCCCGCGCTTCAACGCCTTGAAGAGTTTGCTCGCGCACTCGAGCGGCGCCGGCATCATCAGCATATGCGGGTGCTCGCGCCGGTGTTTCTCGAACTTTTCTCCCGGATCTTCGTCGGCGTTGTTCACCAGGTCGAGGACGATCTGCGAGATCAATCCTCGGCATTCGGCGACATCCGGCAGATCGGGCGGCTGGGCGAGCACGACCGGCTGCAGGAGGTTCGGGTACTTGGCCGAATCCGTCGGTTTGAATTGCGCGCGGGCGCTGCCGGCAACGACGAGAACTGCGATGGCTGCGGTGAACAAGCGTTTCATAAGGCCTCTGACTCGAGTTTGGAGACGGGAATGCGGGAAATCGCCTCGCTGAGAGGCAGGTAGGCACACCGCGAGCGGACGATGAGCTCGTCATCGCCGATCAAGAGGATCGACCTCGGCTGTGCGGCAGTCATGAACGAGGGAAGGACGTGAAGGTGGCATCATCCGCCGAGCGGTGCAGGCTGGCCATCGGAGGACCACTGGTTTTGCGTGGGGGAAAATGACTACGCGGCTGTGGGTAATCCACCTACAAGGCCCGCCGTCTCACGGGCGCCGACCCCGTCTCTTCGCGCCACGGGCACACCTGTTGCTCCAAACGCAGGCGTACTTGGAGGTACATGTATGAGAACTAAACTCAGTTCATTGGCGGTGCTGCTTGTGTTGTTCGGCATCGCGTGCGGATCGATGAACCGCGTATTGCCGTCGGAAGTCGATGCGAAAGCGATGGAGGCGGACGTTCGCGGGAAGATCGCCGAGTCGGTCCCGGAGAAGACGTTTGCGGTCGAGGTGACGGTCGATAACCACGCGATCGTGACGCTGGAGGGTCACGCCAAGACGCAACAGGACGTCGACAAGATCGTGGCCGCGGCGAAGAGCGTCAGCGGCGTCCAGCGCGTCATCAACAAACTGCACGTCCAACCATAAGCCCACTCCTGAAAGCGGCGGACGTGCGTCCGCCGCTTTGAAACGTTTCGTGACGTACCTTTTGCGAATGCCAGACAGCGCCTCCGCAAATCGCCGGGACACAGCATCTCTCCTCATCGCCACGGATCCTGACGCGGTCTACCGTGCCTTTTCGGACGCGGACACGCTCATGGCGTGGCTTCCGCCCGGAAACATGTCCGGCCGCGCGCTCGAGTACGACTTTCGCGAAGGTGGCCGCTATCGGATCGAGCTTACGTACGGCAAGTCGGAATCCTCGGGCGTTGGAAAAACGACAGGGAACACGGATATCAGCGCGGGACGCTTTTTGACGCTGGAACCGGGACGCCGCATCGTGCAGACCGTCGAGTTCGAATCGACCGATGCGGCGCTCGCCGGCGAGATGGTGATGACCTGGACCTTCGATCCATCGGCCCAGGGCACGCGAGTCACAGTCGAGGCTCGAGATGTTCCGCCGGGCATCAGCCAGGCGGACCATCTCGCGGGCCTGAAAGGCTCGCTCGAGAACCTGGCCCGGTATCTGGAGTGAGGGTCCTGGCAGGACTGAACAGGTCGCGAATGAAGGGGATTGTGAGGACGCGATACTGCCAGACGACGAGAAAGAATGCCGGGATTGCCGCCAGCGAGACCCAGTACGACGGAATGCTGGCTACGTAAATGCCGAACGGGCTGAAACTCGTAGACCCGATACCCGTCAACCCGAGAAAAAAAGCAAGCGGACAGACCAGCATTCCGATCCAAAGAAAAACCAGAGCACAGGTTCGCCACGCAGAGGAAAAGCGCCTGAGACCAAAGAAAATCGGGATGCCAAGGACACCGAAATTGAAATTCACATGCCCTCGACTCAAGTCGAGGGCTACACCGATCACGCTCCCGATACCGCTGAGGAGGAAAAGAACGGCAACAACGAACAGCGCCGTCGGCACTTGACGCTCTGCAGACATGATGGCGTTGAATGGTACTACCTGGGTCGGCTTGGCGCCGCCGTCGACGGTGCCTGTGGCCCGCCTAACGCCGCAGGTGATTTCGGCGGGCTGAAGCCCGCCGCTCCACTGGCTGTCCGCGCTCACCCCCTCCCTCCCGCCCCGCGTCAATCGCCTGCAGGATCCGCAACGTCGTTCGATTGACGTGTGCGCCGAGGGCGACGAGGCCGAGGATCACGATCGAATAGCTCATGACCGTCGCGATCAGGAGCAGGACATGGGTTTTGTTCGTGAGATCGGCGCAGAGGAGAAAGAGCAGGAGGAACAGGCCTTCGAGGACCACGCCTCCGAAAAAGGCGAGGCGGTAATTTCGCTCGGTGGTGTCGAATCGGTGCATGGCTTCCGCTCGTACGGCATCCAGTTGGTTCATTGCATCCTCCCTCATCGAATGAGATTCAGTTTTGCGGCGATGAATATGGCGATCACGATGGCTTCGACGATCGCGTAGACGATGACGGCATTGCGAAACCAGCGGTCATCCTTGGTCATGGCGCTTCCTCAGTTGTTTGAGTCCGTAGGCGAGGCGCGATTTCACGGTGCCGAGGGGCAGGTCGAGAATCGCGGCGATGTCGGCGAGCGGCAGTTCTTCCCAGTAATGCAGCGCAATGACGGCGCGGCTTCCGGGTGAGAGCACGGCGACAGCGCTGCGGAGAGCCTCGGCGTCGAACGGGAACGGCGGCGTTTCGAATTCGAGCGACGTTTCATCCAGCGGCTCCAAAGGCCGTTGGCGGCCGAGGTGGCGCCAGGCTTCGCGCGAGGCGATGCGGAACGCCCACGCCGAAAAGACAGCGGGCTGCGAGAGCCAGCGCAGTTTGCGCGCGATGCGGAAGAGCGTCTCCTGCAGCACGTCGTCCGCGGTGGTGGCGTCGCCGAGGATTCCGATGAGATAGCGATGCAGCGGCGACTGGCAGTGCCGCAGCAGCGCATCGAGCGCATCGCGGTCGCCGCTTTGCGCTCGGAGGATCAGGATCGGATCGGGTGCTTGCATCGCGTCGATTGAAAGACCCGCGCGGATGCATTCTGGTTCGAAAGTGCTACCCTCGGGACCGGTCCGGAGGTTCCAATGAGTCTGTTTGGGTTGCTGCCGATCCTCGCGATCGCCGTCGTGGCGCTCCTCCACATCGTCTTCTTCATTCTCGAGTCGTTCCTCTGGACGGCGCCCACCGGGCGGCGGATCTTCGGCCTGTCACGCGAGCATGCGGAGATCACGCGGCCGCTGGCGCTCAATCAAGGTTTCTACAATGCCTTTCTCGCGGCGGGTCTGATCTGGAGCCTCACCAATCCCGAGGGCTCGTTCGGGATCAAGGTCTTCTTCCTGTCGTGCGTGATCATCGCCGGCATCGTCGGCGGGATCACGGCCAAGCGCTCGATCCTCGTCATCCAGGCACTGCCGGGGCTGATTGCGCTGATCCTCGTGTTCTTCACGCAGCGCTGAGTCGCGCTATCCTGTTCCCTCTTCGACAGGGAACCTCTCGATGAACAGCGCGCTCGGGCCGGGGATGGTGCTCGATGGGAAGTACGAGATCCTGAGCCGCATCGGCGCGGGCGGGATGGGCGAGGTGTTCAAAGCGCGCCACGTGCACCTCAATACCTTCCGCTGCATCAAGGTGATGCGCGAGAACCTGCTGGCCGACGAGAACATCCGCAACCGATTCCTGCGCGAGGCGCGGCTGGCGACGCAGATCCATCATTCGAACATCGCCGTCGTGCACGATTTCTTCCTCGGCGACGGCGGCAGCTACATGGTCACGGAGTTCATCGACGGGACGACCGTGCGGCAATGGGCCACGGCGCACGGCCCGTTCCCGCTCGCCGTCGCCGCGGACATCGCCGTGCAGGTGCTGTCGGGACTCGATCACATTCACCGCCGCGGCCTCCTGCATCGCGACATCTCGCCGGACAACGTGATGATCACGTACGACGCCGACGAGAAGCTGGTCGCGAAGATCATCGACCTCGGCATCGCGAAAGACATCGCCAACTCCGTCTCCGCCGACAAGACGCAGGCGGGCGTGCTGATCGGGAATCCGAAGTACATGTCGCCCGAGCAATTCGGCACGCTCGATGACGAGGAGCAGCTCGACGGCCGCGCGGATCTCTACTGCCTCGGCGTGGTGTTGTACGAGATGCTGCTCGGCGTTCCGCCGTTCGCGAGCGAGACGCCGCAGGGCTACATCATGAAACACCTCACCGCGCAGCCGCGGCGCTTCGCCGAGGCGAAGCCGGGAACCGTGTGGTCGCCGGCGGTGGAGGAGATCATCTTCCGCGTGCTGGAGAAGGACCGCCGCAAGCGCTTCGCCGACGCACGCGAGCTCTCCGAGGCGCTGCAGCGCTTCATTGTCGCGCCCGCGGGACACCTGACGCGCGACACGGTGACGCGCCTGCGCCGCGGTCCGGAGAAAACGGAAGTCACGCTGCGCGTGCCGATCGAACCGGAGGAGGTCGCATTCCAGCGCGCGTGGGAGAGCGGGCAGTCCGCCGCGTGGCGCTCATTTCTCGAGCTGTATCCCGACTCGCAACGCGCGCGCGAGCTACTCCAGGAGACGCTCGCCTTCGAGTCGGCGTGCAAAGTCGAATCGGAAACGGGACTGCGCGAGTTTCTGAAGTCGTGGCCCGAAGGCCGGCATCATCTCGAAGCTGAAATCCGGCTCGTGTCGCTGAAGCAGCAACTCGCGGAGGATGCATTCGCGCAGGCGGTGAACGCCGATACGTACGCGGCGCTGCGCGATTTCCTGGCGCGCTTCCCGGCCTCGCCTCACGCGGACGAGGCGAAGCGTCGCGCGGCGGAGCGGCTTGCGTTCGAGACCGCGGCCGCGGCGGAGACGGAAGAGGAGTGGGAGGCGTACCTCGGCAAGTATCCGGCGGACGCACACGCGTCGCAAGCACGCGCGCGGCTCGAGCAATTGCACGCGGCCGAGGAAGAGGCGTATGCGCGCGCAACGGCGGAGCGGAGCGCCGCGGCGTGGGAAGCATTCCTCGCGAAGTTCCCGCACGGAAAGCGAAACACGCGCGCGGAAATGAACCGGCGCGAGGCGATCGCGTTCGAGCAGGCCAGGAGCGGCGGACGCGCGACGCTGATGGAATTCACGCGCCGCCATCCGAGCGGCGTGTTCACGCGCGACGCGCAGCGCCTGATGCGGCAGGCCGCCGATTCGGAAGACTTCGCGCACGCCGAGGCCATGAACACGCCGGCGGCGTGGCAGCTGTATCTCGCCACGCATCCCGGCGGCGCGCATGCGGCGACCGCGCGCGAGCGTCTCGCGGGATTCGAAGACACGACGTACGCGGACGTGCTGGCGTCGAAGAATCCGAAGAAAGCGGCGCTGTTTCTCACCGATTTTCCGGAGACGCCGCGGCGCGAGGAGCTGACGCGTTTGATGGCGAAGTGGCGCGAGACCGCCGCGATGCAGGAAGCGCTCGATGCCGTCGCCTCCGATGATCTCGATCGCGCCGATCAGCTCCTCGGGCAAGTCACCGATCCGGAGCGGCGGCGCGAGATCACGAACGCGATCGATGCCGCGCGCGACCAGCGCCTGTGGCAGGAAGCATCGCAGGGCGAGAGCGCGAAATCGCTGCGCAAGTATCTCGACGCGCGTCCGGACGGCCGCTGGAAATCCGAAGCCAAGCGGCGCCTCGTGCGAAGACAGAGCGCGCAGTTCGCGAACGAGCCGGTGGATTGGAACATGGCCTGGGAAGCCGGCACCGTCGCGGCGTGGGATCAGTTCCTGAGCGAGCATCCGGAATCGTCGCGAATCGAGGAAGCGATGCGCTGGCGCCAGGAAGCTGCCGACTTCGAGCTCGCCAAGGCCAACGACAATCGCGCGATGTGGCGCGCGTTCCTCAAGACCTATCCCGAAGGGCGCCACGCGATGGAAGCGGCGATCCGGTTGCGTACGACGCTCAGCTAAGGCCGCGCGGATCTCCGTTTCTGCGCCGAGCACGACCAGCTTTCCGAATAGCGCGCGTCGCGCTCGATCGATTCGCGCGATGCGTTGCGCAGGAACGACGTTCCGGCGTACGAGCGGGCGATGAGATCGAGGTTCACAGCGGACGAATAGGCTTCGATCGCCTGCCCGTCGACGTTGATCATCTTCGGCGTGGCCGTGCATCCGAGGTCGAGCTCGTCGAATGAAATGCTGCGCTGCACCGAATTCGTGAGCGTCGTCCAATGCACGCGCCCCGCGGTCATGTCGTACACGACGCTCCAGCGCGTCCATCCCGGCTGCGCGACGGAGCGGAGGATGTCGAACGCCTGTCCGACGAGCGGGCGGTTCTCATCCACCTGCCGCATCAGCATCGCCGTGCGCGAGAACCGCGCGAGCGAATCGGCGCCGCCCGGGATCGTGCGCCGGCGATTGAGATCGCGCACGGAATCGTCGTAACGATCGTTCGTCAGATTCGCGGTCGGCAGCGTGGCGCCGGTATGCACGACCAGCTGTCCGCCGAGGTACTCGATCGTGGCGCTCGCGCCGCCGCGGTCGGCGATGAGGTAGTGCAGCGGCGTGCCGTTGCGGATGATGCGAACCTTCTCCGCGTTCTCCAGCACCTCCGCCACCGTGGCGTAGTTGTCGAGCTGATATTGAATCCATTCCAGCACCGTGAGCGCCGGCCGCGCGTCCGCCGCCGGATACTCGGTGCCGTCGAGCCACATCAGCGCCACGACGAGACCGGCGTCGTTCATGCCGTCCATCGGAAATCCCTTGCCGAACTGATTGAACGTCACGCTGCCGTAGCGCGCCGTCCACGACGTCGTGCCGAGGTAGCCCTGCTTCCGCGCGCCGCGCAGGTTCGTCATCACGAAACCGTTGCCGATCTCGAAGTCGTAGTTGCGGCCGAACACCGCCTGGCCGCCGCGCGCGAGCGCGAACGTCGAACAGGGATAGGCGGGACCGGCGAGGAGCGTGAGAAGCGCGAGCAATACGAGCCGTCGCATGACGTCTAAGATGCACCGGATGCGCGAGCGGCGCGCGTCGCGGCGCGAATATTGACAAATCGTTGACTCGGCCGCGTCGCTGATACGATAGCGACTTCGTTCTCCAGCCCGGTTTCGTACGCGCGTCCCCGGTGGTCCAATGGTCATGGTACTTGGCACCACTTCAGCACAGCTCGTTGGCATTCAGCAGAGGAACGACGATGTTTGACGATGTCCTCATCGAGTCCGCGGGGAAAGACAAGAAAAAAGGCGGATGGGTGACTGCTCTCGTTTCGGCGATCGTGCACATCGCGCTCGTCGGCGGGATCGTATGGGCGGGGCTCTACGTCAAAGACGAGGTGGAAAAGGACGAGAAGCCGATCGCCGCCTTCATCGTCACCTCCGCCCCACCCCCGCCTCCGCCTCCTCCCCCGCCACCCGCCAGCTCCGCGGCGACGACGCCGACGCGGCCGAAGGTGGAGCAGAAGCCGGTCGAGACGCCGAAGGACACGTTCCGCCAGCCGACTGAAATCCCGAAAGACGTGCCGGTCGTCGAAGACGTCCCGACGGACACGACGGGCGGCGCGGTGGAAGGTGGAGTCGTCGGCGGCGTGAAGGGCGGAGTCGTCGGCGGTGTCGTCGGCGGGGTGGTGGGCGGCGTCGTCGGCGGACAGCTGGGCGGTCAGCTCGGCGGCCAGATCGGCGGCACGGGCGACACGCCGGTGCGCGTCGGCGGAAACGTGAAGCCGCCGGTGCTCGTCACAAAAGTCGAGCCGTTGTACACGGATCTCGCGCGGCGGGCGCGCATTCAGGGCATCGTGATTCTCGAAGCGGTCATCGACCGGAACGGCAACGTCACCGAGGCGCGCATCCTCAAGGGATTGCCGATGGGACTCGACAACTCGGCGCTGAACTCGATCAAGCAATGGAAATTCAAACCGGGCACGCTCAACGGACAGGCGGTGCCGGTGTATTACAACCTTACGATCAACTTCCAACTCCAATGAGTCCCGCGCGGCGCGGCAGAAGAGAGGAGAAGTAGGCAATGGAAGGAGCGAGTTTCAGTCTGATCGGCATGTGGGATTCGATGACGTGGCTGGGAAAGACCGTCGTCATCATCCTGATGCTGATGTCCATCTGGTCGCTGACCATCGCGGGCGAGCGTCTGTGGCGTTTTCAGAAAGCGAAGCGTGAGTCGTTGCAGGTTGCACTCGGCGTGACGCCGCTGCTCAAGCAGCACAAGCTCGCCGAGGCCATCAGCTTCACGAAAGACAAGCGCTTCCGGCACAGCCATCTCGCGCGCGTCCTCGCCGCGGGCCTGACCGAGTTTCAGTACGAGGCCACGACGCAGGAATTACCACCTGACTTCGACCTCGTCGCCTCGGCGCGAAGAGCAATCGAGCGCGAGACGCTGATGACGACCGCGGAGATGAAGAAAGGCCTCGGCAATCTGGCCACGATCTCCACGACCGCGCCGTTCGTCGGACTCTTCGGCACCGTCATCGGCATCATCAACGCGTTCCGCGGCATGGCCATCTCCGGGTCGGGCGGACTGGGCGCCGTGTCGGCCGGTATCGCCGAAGCCCTCGCCACCACCGCGTTCGGCCTCTTCGTCGCCGTGCCGGCGGTCTGGATGTACAACTACTTCCTGAACAAGGTCGAGCGCTTCCAGGTCGAGATGAACAACTCCTCCTCGCAGCTCGTCGACTACTTCATCAAGAACGAAGCGCGCGCGCGGGCGCGCTGACGGAGAACGGTCATGGCATTCGGTGCCGGCGGTGGAAGTCCCGACGAAGTCAAAGGCGACATCAACGTCACGCCGCTGGTCGATGTCTGCCTCGTCCTGCTCATCATCTTCATGGTCGTGACGCCGATGCTGCAGGCCGGCGTCGACGTCCTCCTGCCGGCCGGACCGCACGCGGAGAAGAAGCCGGGCGAGACCGGAGACCTGATCATCTCGATCAAGCAGGACGGCACGGTGTTCGTGAACCAGAACTGGATTCCGGACAAGGACCTCGTGACGTACCTGCAGGCCGAGTATCAAAAGGATCCGGCGCGCAAGGTGATGATGAAGGCCGACAAGCGGATCAACTTCGGCAAAGTGCGGATGGTGCTGAAGGCGGCCAACGACGCCCAGTTCACCGGCGTGTCGATTCTCACGCAGAATCAGCAGGCCGGGTCCGAGATGGCGAAGGGAAGGATGTAGACGTATGGCGATGAGCAGTGGCGGAGGCGGAGTCCGGTCGGAGATCAACATCACGCCGCTCGTGGACGTCGTGCTCGTGCTGCTGATCATCTTCATGGTGGCGACACCCATCCTGCAGATGGGCCTCGACGTCGAAGTGCCGCCGAAGGTGGAGCTGGCAACTCCTCCCCCCTCGACGCAGCAGAATCAGCTCGTGATCACGGTGAAGAAGGACGGGCTGTACCTGAACACGCAGAAGATGACGGGCCCCGACGCCCTCCGCGACGCCATCGCCCGCCAGATGGTCTCCCGCCCCCCCACCGACCGCGTGGTCTTCATCAACTCCGAGGACAACCTGCAGTTCGATGCGGCGGTCGCGGCGATGGACGCGGCGCATGCGGGGGGCGCGCAGAAGGTGGGTTTTTTGACGGACGCGCCGAAGTAGAGGGCCGGGAATTGTTCTGCCTCAGGCCAGAGGGTTCCGCGTGCGAAGATCGCGAAATCGGCTGAAGTCGCGATCCGCGGTCCACAGTTCGCGAATGCCGTGCTGCAGACAGATCGCGGCAATCCGAGCGTCATGGACCGCAGGCCCAGTCGTCTTTGACGCGACGAGCAACGGACGGAGGAATCCCAGGGTGGGTCGAGATTGCCAGGAACTCGTGAATGCACGGCCAGGGGATGGCCCACGAACGCCTTCCGCGAGGTCACGGATGATCGATCTCGTAAGCCTCGCTATGCCATGCGGAGTCTTCCCGATGCGCGTACACGAGAAGATTCGTGTCGACGGCGATCACCCGCCGCGTCCCTCGTAGACGATTTCCCGCAAGCGGTCCCACTGCGACGAGATGCCGGGCTGAAGCCCTTTCCCGCGAAAGGACGCGCGCCGCAGACGAAAGTCCTTCTTCTTTCTGCGCTCCTCGAGAGAGCGCCTGAGGCCTTCTTCGATCAGCTCGCGAAGCGTGCTCGACTCCCGCGAAGCCACCTGCTTCGCCTCGTCCAGCAATGAATCCGTGATCTCGACGGTGGTCTTCACGCGGCCCACACTACCATATCGAACCATATGGCCATATAGGCAGCCGGCACGTCTGGACCGGCCTACTTGCGACCAGGCTCCAACAAGGCCAGGCCAACCAGCGCACCCGGCCGTGCCGAGTGGCGGAGGCGTGTCGGAATCGAACCAACCCTTCGACGCTTCCGCGCCGAAACAACGGTTTTGAAGACCGCGGAGGCCACCAGACCCCATTCGCCTCCCTGAAGGGAACGCGGCGGGGAGAACGCGCACGGCCGCGTCCGGATTTCATCAACCGCTTGTCAGCCGCGTCGAGAAAAACTCATAAAAAAATTGCTTAACACTGTTCACTCACGCTCCGGCGCGTGCGGCGCGGAGTGCGCGTCGCCATACTGCCTCCGCAATCACCTTCGTCAGCGGAGAGAGCATGGGCTCAATAATGAGATGGGCGTTCCTCGCGGTTGTCGTTCTCGCGGCAGCGGCGGCGCAGGCGCAGGCCACGGCTGGTTACTCGGAATACTACCTTCCGGGTGACGAGCTGAACATGTATTACGTCTTCAACAACCTCGACGTCAACGGCACCGGCAACACCGGCATGCACTCCGTGACGTCGGTCGTGGCCTGGTCGGCGGCCACCACCGTGTATTACGACCACTGGGAAAACGGCTACGGCTTCGATCCCACGAATCCCGGTCCGACCGCGGACGAGACCGTCACCCTCGTCAACCAGGGCGACATCCGCATCTTCGAATCCTCCAACGTCGCCTCCGGCGGACCACCGCCCGCGACGCGCAATCCGGCCAATACCTGCGCCGGCCAAACCAACCCCGGCAATCGCTGCTATGACGGCGGCGACCGCATCTACGTCGCCGGCGGTCCCGTCACCGTCACGCGCGCGGTCTGGATGGAGGCGCGCGGCGCCGGCAACCAGGGCGACGCATGGGAGATCTATCCCGTCCAGCCGCAGCTCACCACGTACGTGATGCCGTTCGGCGAGAACAACTACGCCACCAGCGCCACGTTCTTCACCGGCTTCGAGCGCGTCTTCGCGCTCGTGCAGGCCACCGATGACAACACCACCTTCACCGTCGACACGAACGCCGACGGCACGCCGGACATGCTGAACCTCAACCGCAACGCCGCGCGCGGCGATGCCGGAGACAACGCGACCGTCAGTCTGTCGCGCGGGCAGTCGTTCCTGCTCGACCGCATCAGCGCCTGCACCGCCGGCGCGAACTGCACGACCTTCCCCGGCGGCGGGACGCTCAACTCCGGCACGATCATCCAGGGCAACAAGACCCTGCAGGTGAAGTTCGTCACCGGCCGGATGGGCACGACCTACACCGCGCGCGGACTCTCCGCCTTTCCGCGCGGATTCTGGACGGACGACTATTACGCGCCCTACGGCCAGGCCGCAAACGGCGCGCGCGTCACCGACTACTACCTCTTCAACCCGCACGCTGCCGCGCTGACGATCAACTGGCAGAGCCAGACCGGCACGGGATCGTTCGTCGTTCCGGCGAACTCGACGCAGTCCTTCAACCGCGCCGTTGGCGCGAATCCGTCCGTGCCGGCGGGAGCGGGACTCTATTTCAGCGCCGCCCAGCCGTTCTGGGGCGTCGGGTTCGGCGACTCCACCGACGAGTTGTACGAATGGGGCTTCAGCCTCCTGCCGACGGCGTTCCTCTACCAGGAGCACTTCCTCGGCTGGTCGCCGGGATCGCTGCCGCTCGGCAGCGCGCCGGTGAACGGCAACGGCATCTTCCTCACCGCGGCGCAGGACAACACCGTCGTCTTCGTTGACTATCAGAACGACGGCGTCACCGATCTCACGCGCACGCTCAATCGCCTCGAGCAGTGGTTCGTGCCGCCCGGTCCCGCCGGCGATTTCGCCGGCGCGCGCTTCTGGGCCACGGGCGACTTTACGATGGCCTACGGCGAGAACGGCGACACGGCGACGACGCCGACTCCGAACCTCGACCTCGGCTACGTCGCGCTCCCCGGCACCGACTTCATCTCGCTCGTCCTCACCGTCGACAAGACCGCGAATCCGTCCGTCATTCCGGCCGCCGCCGGCTCGACGACGCAGTTCCGCCTTTCGACGAAGAGCCGCCTCTACGACGTCAGCGGCGTGACGGTCGTCGACACGCTGCCTCCCAACTGGAGCTTCGTGAACAACAGCGCCTCGATCACGCGCGCCGACCTCACCACGATCTCCGGCGCCGCCGCGAATCCGACCATCACCGGTGCCGGAACGGCCGCAAATCCGTTCGTGCTCTCCTGGTCCGCCGCGCAGACCGGCGGCTCGATGCTGCCGAATCAGGAAATCCTGATCACGTTCACCGGGCAGACCACCGCCGCATTCGCCGCCGGCACGCTCAGCCAGAACCGCGTCGTGAGCGCGGGCTCGCGCACGTTCGGCAGCCCGAGCGTGACGCAGACCTTCACCGCGACCGACTTCGCGTACGTCGCCACCGGCAACGTGCAGATCACGAAGACCTCCAACGCCACGACGCCGATGTATCCGGGCGACGCGTTCACGTACACGACGACCGTCACGAACCCCGGCGCCGCGGGCACGAATCTGCTGACCGGCGTCTCGCTCTACGACCCGGTTCCGGCGGGCGTCACGAACGTCGCCGGAACGACGTCGCTGAGCCGCTCGACCGTCGGCGACAGCTTCAACTCCGCCAGCTTCGCCAACAACGTCGGCACGCGAAACTGGGGCAGCAACTGGGTCGAGGGGAACGACAACGCCACCGCCGGCTCAGGCGACATTCAGATGACCGGCGGCGAGCTGCGCATCGACAACAGCAACTCCAACGAGCCGACGATCTCCCGCGCCGTGAATCTCACCGGCGCAACGCAGGCCCGGCTCTCGTTCCGCTATCGCACCGACACCGGCGTCGATGCCGGCGACGAGATCCGCGTCCTCGGCGGCACCGGCGGAACGGGCGGCGCGTTCGGCACCACCATCGCCACGATCACCGGCATCACCGGCGCGTCGACGAACACCGTCAGCTTCGACATCTCCGCGCTCATCGGCGCGAACACGGCCATCCGCTTCACGATGCCGAGCGGTGACTACGAAGGCGGCACCGAGTTCTTCTACGTCGACGACATCTCCATCACCTACAACGTCGCCGTCACCGGACCGAACCCGCCCGATCTGGTCTCCGCGAGCTCGCTCTACTCGCTCGTCGGTGGACAGACGCTCGTCGCCACGTTCAACGTCACGGTCGACACGCCGTTCCCGAACGGGCAGACGTCGGTGACGAACACCGCCGCGACGACGTCGGTGCAGATCCCGCTGCAGCTCTTCGCCTCCGTCACGAACAACGTCACGACGCCGACGATGCTCACCGCGAGCGTGGCCGGACGCATGTGGCTCGACGCGAACGCGAACGGCGTACAGGACATCGGCGAGGGGGGCATCGACAACGTCACCGTCACGCTGAAGGACCAGTTCGGAACGCCGGTCGCCACCGAGACCACCGACTCGAACGGCCGCTTCCTCTTCACCGGCGTCGCGCCGGGCAACGGCTATTACGTCGAAGCGACCGCGCCGCCGAATCCGGGCGGTTATCCCGTCGGCCTCGGCCAGACGTTCCCGGCCGGCTTCACGAACGATCGCACGACGACGTTCAACCTCGCCGCGGGACAGAACTACAACCAGGCGAACCTCGGCTACGCCGCGACGTCGACGACGGCGATCTTCGGCGACCTCGGCTGGGTCGACGCCGACGCCGATCAAATCCGCGACGCGGGCGAGATCGGTCT
>DATFHJ010000499.1:0-7226 GCA_035248585.1 Thermoanaerobaculia bacterium | reverse complement strand
AAGAAAGAAAGAGAGTTCGAAATGACGAGCATTGATGTCGTTCCCAACGGAGTCCCCGATACCCACATCCAGGCGGCGCAGCTGCGCATCGAGGAACTGCGCAAGTGGCGGGAGCAGATCCCGCGCTTCGCGATTCCCGAGACGGCCGATGCGACGCGGCGGCTGAGCCAGGCCGCGTCCGTCTCGCCCGTGTTCATCGAGCTGACGAACGTCGCGGTGGCAAACCAGACGGCCCTGGTGCGCGCCGAGGGCACGCCCCCGGCCGAGATCCGCGACCTCGTGGCGTACGCGGACGCGTACGTGCCGCTGGCCGACGAGCTCGAGGCGCTGGCGCAGTTCATCCGGTACAGCACCACGTCCGCGCGCAACCTGGCCGGTACGGAGGCGCTGACGACGTACTCGCTGGCGCAGCGTCTGGCCCGGCAGAAACGGTACGCCCACCTCAAGCCGCACGTCGCCGATATGCGCCGTGCGCTGGGCAAGCAGCGGAAAGCGACGCCCGAGGAGGCCGCAAGCAACGCGGCCGAACGCGCGGCGAGGGCGGCGGCGAAGGTGTCCAAGCCGGCTTCGGCCGCACAGTAGCGCGGTAGACCCCGCGGGCGCGCCTCAGGGGCGCGCCCGCATTCTGTCGAGCGTCAGGCAACCGCGGGCAAGAACACGTTGAACGCCGTCGCGCCCGGCGCGCTGTCGACGTCGATGAATCCGCCGTGGCTCCGGACGATCGAGCGTGCCGTGGCGAGGCCGAGACCCGTCGCGGCGTCCGGCGCCTTGGTCGTGAAGAAGGGCTCGAAGATCCGGTCGAGGATTTCGGGCGGAATCCCGGTCCCCGTGTCCGACACGGACAGCATCACGTACGAGTCCGCGTTCTTCGCATGAATGAGGAGCATGCCGCCGTCCGGCATGGCGTCGCGCGCGTTGAGGCCGAGGTTCAAGAGGAGCTGGAGCACTTGCGCGGCATCGCAGGCGATCCTCCGGACGTCCGCGTCGACGTCGGTGGCGATGCTGATCGAACGCGGAGTGATTTTGCGAAGCATGCGCTCGACGTCGGCAACCACGCGCGCCGGATCCGCCGTCGCGCTGTCGCCGGGATATCCGCGGGCGAGCGTCAGCAACTGACGGACGTTCTCCGCGCCGAGCCGCGCGCTGCTGGTGATGCGCTCCACGGCCTGCTCCGCCATGTCCCCCAGCCCGGTGCGCCGGAGAATCTCGGCACCCATGAGAATGGACATGAAAACGTTGTTCAGGTCGTGCACCACGGCGCCGGCGAGCCTGCCAAGCGTCTCGTAGCGCTGCGCATGGAGAAGCTGCTCGTCGCGTGGTGTCGGTGACATGGTTCCCTCCGTCCTCGTTGCCATAGAGAACGCAGTACGGACACCAGGCCCACGGCGGAAATGCGGAACAATGTCCGATCGGAGTGTCGGACAAACTCCTAGGTCAACGCAGCCCGTTGAGCGTGACGTATTCGACGATCGCGGCGTTCGTGGCCAGGCCGGTTTTCGTCACGATCCGCGTGCGATGCGTGCTCACGGTTTTCACGCTGAGGTTCAGCGCCCGCGCGATTTCCGTGACGGATTTCCCCGAGCCGAGGAGACGGAAGATCTCGAACTCGCGATCGGACAGCCGCTCGTGCGGCAGCGAACGGCTCTCGCCGCGGGCGAGACCGTCCTTCAATCGCCCGGCGATCGCGGGGCTCAGGTACGTTCCGCCGGATGCGACGCGGCTCACCGCATCGCGCAGGGCCTCCGGAGGGGCGGACTTCTGGATGTAGCCGTCGGCACCGGCCCGCAAGGCGCGGATGGCGAAGATCTCCTCCGCGTGCATGCTGATCATGAGCACCGGCATGCGCGGGAACTCCGACCGGATGTGCTTCAGCACCTCGATCCCATCGCGCTCGCCGAGGACGAGATCGAGGATGACGGCGTCCGCGCGTCCGGTGCGAAGAAACGCCAGGAGCTCGTCCGCGGACGCGGCTTCCCCGGCGATCTCGATCCCTTCGGCGTCCGCGAGGATGAGCCGCAGTCCCTTGCGAACGACCGCATGATCGTCAGCGATGACCATCCGCGTCACGCGCAGAAGAGTATCGTTTCCGGTGTGCGTCCGCGAACGGTCATCGCGCGGAGAGGAGGCGTACCGCCGGCACGCCGCGATCTCCTGCTCATCGCGCTGATTTTCGTCGTCATCGGCGCGGCCGCGGCAGCGCTGCTCCTCTACGTCTATTACCCGGCGCGCAGCGCGGAGGCGCTGGCGAGAGCGCCCGCCCAGCTCTCGCTCCTGGCGCGCGATCGTCAGAATGCGCTCGCCGGCTGGGTCGCCGAGCGCCTCGCCGATGCCGAGCTCACGGCGTCCTTCCTCGCCGTGAACGGCATCGACGCGCGCGCGCCGGAGCTGCTCGACCGGTTCCTGCGCGCGTATCGATACGAAGCAGCGGTCGTCGTCGATGATGCCGGCACCGTCGTGCTCCGCCGCGGCACCGGTGAGACGGACGCGTCCACGATCCTCGATTTCATTCGCGAGCCGCCGAACGAGCCCGGCGCGTGGATCGACTTTCGCCGCACGGCGAGACGGACGCCGAAGATCCTCACCGCCTGCCGGTTCCCGGGCGCAACGGTGGTCTTCGTCTCGAATCCCTACGACTACCTCTATCCGCTGTTCGCGACCGTCACGGTCGGGTCGAAAACGGGCGAGACGAATCTCATCGGCATCTATGACGAGTGGGGCATCGGGCTGACGCCGTACCGGTCCGGCGCTCCGCCGCCGATGACCGCGCGCGCCCGCATCCCGAGAGCGTACGCGGCGCGGTTGCTCGCGCGCGGCGAGCAAAGCATCCGCATGGTCGACCGCCGCGGGATGCCGGTCATCGGCATCGTGAAGCCAATCCCGCGGACGCCGTGGGTCGTCTTTGCGAAGATCGACGAAGACGAGCTGCTCGACGGCGCCGTGGAAGAGACCGTGCGCCTGGGGCAACTGTTTGCCTTCGTCTCCCTGATGCTCGCGGCGACGGCGTTCGTCATCCTCCGGTCGCGGCGCATGCACGAGCTGCGCGGAGCGGAGGATCAGCTGGCGCGGCTCTACGAAAACACGACCGGCGGCATCCTCGTGATGCGCGTGCTGCTCGACCAGAACGGCGCGCCGGCCGACCATCAGCTCGTCGACATGAATCCCGCCGCCGAGCAGTTCTTCGGCGTCGCGGCCGGCGAGGAGCGCGGCAAGCGCTCGGCCGAGGCCGCGTACCTCGATTGGCCTTCCGACATCCGCGCGCGCAATTACGACGTTGCGCTGACGGGAAGGTCGACTCACTACGAACAGTACGACGTCCGCTCGGAGCGGTGGTTCGATACGCGATGCTTCTCACCCCGCCGCGGCCAGTTCGCGCAAGTGCTCACCGACATCACCGAGCGCAGGAGATCGGAAGAGGCGGTGCGCCGTCTGTCGGCGCGGGTGCTGCGCGTTCAGGACGAGACGCAGCGGCGAATCGCGCGCGAGCTGCACGAGACCGTCGCCCAGAGTCTGGCCGGGCTGCAGATGAACCTCGGCATGATGGACCGCTTCGTCGATCGCGGAGGCGGCGGCGCCGGGATCCTCGCCGACAGCATGGAGATCGTCGACGGCGCGATGACCGAGGTGCGCACCGTGTCGTACCTGCTGCATCCGCCGATGATCGACGAGGCCGGACTGGTCACGGCACTGCGCTGGTATGGCGAAGGATTTCAGCAGCGGAGCGGCATCGCCACGACGGTCGACGCTCCCGACGATCTCGGCCGGCTGCCCCGCGATCTGGAGACGGCCGTCTTCCGGATCGTGCAGGAAAGCCTGACCAACGTGCAGCGCCACTCCGGCAGCGCGACCGCGCGCGTCACGGTGCGGCGGGACGGCGACCGGTTGTCGGTCGAGATCGCCGATGAAGGCGCGGTCTGCCGGCCGCGCTCCGCGATGACCGCAACGCCCTCCTCGCCTCCGGCGTCGGCGTCGCCGGCATCAACGAGCGAGTCCACGAGCTGCACGGCGACCTGCACATTCATTCATCGCCGCAAGGAACGACGCTCACGGTCACGTTGCCGGTCGCAACGGACGCTGACACGGAAAGCGCCGACCCGCAACATTGAGCGAGTTTCTGGCGCTGGTTTCGTGAAGCCGCTACTATGTCCCCCGCGCACCGCGCAAATACTCCGACGAGGTTCCCGATGAAAACGATCCAAACTGCGGTGCTTGCTCTCTCTCTGTTCACCCTTTCCGCCGCGGCGCAGGACGCCGACACCTTCAAGAGCGGCACGGCCGGATTCACCCTGAAGAAGACGGCCGGCTGGCAGTTCGTTCCCGGCGCGCGCGGGACCGCGGACGTGACCGACGCGGAGCTGCAGAAAGCCTACGACCAGCCGACGACCGTGACGCTCATCGCGCTGATGAGGGAACAGTCCTTCGGAAATTTCGAAGTCACGCTCATTCCGAAGCGGCCGAATCTCGCGAAGGCGACGCCGAAGCAGATTCTCGAGCTGATGATCATTCCGTCCCTGAAGCAGCAGTTTCCGGACTTCACGCTCGGCTCCCTTCAGGAAGTCAAGCTCTCCGGCCTGGACGGCGCCGAGTACGTGGCCACGTACACCGTTCGCTCGAAAATCGGCACCATGCCGGTCCGCGTCCGGGCGTTCCTCGTCCCTCGCGGCCAGTTCTTTTTTCTGATCGACATGACCGCTCCGATCCAGGGCTACGAGCAAGCGAGCAAAGACTTCGCGGCCATGCTGTCGAGCATCAAGATCGAGCCGTAGCGGAACGCCGGCGTCCTCGCCGGCTGGCCGGGCGCCGTCTCGGCGCCCGGCGGCGTTCCGAAGCCCCGGCCTGAGAATTGCTTCGGGCGACGTGAGTAGCCGACGGGTCCCTCAACGTCCCCGACCAAAGCACCTCAGGAGCAAGCATGACTCGTGATGAGAAGTCTCGCCTTCCGGCCATCGTCAGGAAGAACGAAAAAGACATCCTCGACGACTGGATCCGGCTGCAGCTCGCGGCCGTGTCGAGACGGTCGGACCTGATCAACGAGGGCGCGCTTCGCGACGAGTCGCGGACGTTTCTCGCCGCGTTCGTCGAGGCGCTGCAGCGCGGCGCATCCACTCCTGACGGGAAAGACTGGGACGAGGTCCGCGCGCAACTCGACCGGCTGTCGCGCAGCCGCGCGCACAAAGGCTTCAGCCCGACCGAGACCGCGACGTTCGTCTTCTCCCTCAAAGAACCGCTCTTCACGCGGCTGCGCGATGACCTCAGCGGCAACCCGGCGGCGCTCGCCGAAGAGACCTGGCAGGTGAGCACGCTCCTCGACAAGCTCGGCCTCGTGACCACCGAGGCGTACCAGAAGAGCCGCGAGGAAGTGATCAGCCGCCAGCAGCAGGAGATGCTCGAGCTGTCGACGCCGGTCGTCAGCCTGTGGGACGGCATCGTCGCCCTGCCGCTCATCGGCACGCTCGACAGCGCGCGCACGCAGGTGGTGATGGAAACGCTCCTGCAGCGCATCGTCGAAAAAGAAGCGGCGATCGCCATCATCGACATCACCGGCGTTCCGACCGTCGACACCCTCGTCGCGCAGCATCTGCTCAAGGCCGTCGCCGCGGCGCGGCTCATGGGCGCAGACTGCATCATCAGCGGCATTCGTCCGCAGATCGCGCAGACGATCGTCCACCTCGGCGTGACGCTCGGCGAGGTCACGACGAAAGCCACCCTCGCCGACGCCTTCGCCCTCGCGCTCACGCGAACGGGGCTCAAAGTCGTTCGCGCGTCGACAGGGTCATAGGAGCCGCCGCGTGGACCGGATACCGATTCTTCGCATGGGGCGGTTCCTGCTCGTGACGATCCAGGTCGACATGCACGACCGGCTCGCGCTCGCGCTGCAGGACGACCTCACCAGCCGCATCGTCAAGGATCAGGCGAAAGGCGTGCTGATCGACATCTCGTCGCTTGAGATCGTCGACTCCTTCATGGGCCGCACGATCGGAAACATCGCCGGCATGTCCCGGATCCTCGACGCCGAGACGGTCGTCGTGGGCATGCGCCCCGCCGTGGCCATCACCCTGGTCGAGCTCGGGCTGTCGCTTCCGGGCGTTCGCACCGCCCTGACCGTCGAACGAGGGATCGAGCTCCTGCGGACGCCGATCGAGGAAGGCGTCGATGGCGACCACGCGACGTGAGACGCTGAGAGTTCGCGCCAGCGACGAAGTCGTGACCGTGCGTCAGGCCGTGCGCGAGTTCGCCGTCGACACGCGCCTTTCGCTCGTCGATCAGACCAAGCTCGTGACGGCCGCGAGCGAGCTGGCGCGGAACATGGTCGTTTACGGCGGCGGCGGCGAAGTGACGCTCGAGCAGCTCGATGACGACGGGCGCGCCGGCGTTCGCGTCACGTTCGCCGATCAGGGGCCCGGCATCGCCGACATCGACCAGGCCATGCGCGACGGCTTCACCTCCGGCGGCGGTCTCGGCCTCGGTCTCGGCGGCTCCAAACGGCTCGTGCAGGACTTTCATCTTCACTCCGAAGTCGGGAAAGGCACGACCATCACCATCGTGCGCTGGAAATGACCATGCGCGATCCGATCGTGATCGAAGTCACCGAAGCGACGGCGGTGGGAGAAGTGCGCCGCGCCGTCTCGAGCCTCGCCGGAGAGCTCGGGCTGGAGGAAGACGCGGTCGGCCGTCTCTCGGTGATCGCAACCGAGCTGGCGACCAACATCGTCAAGCACGCATCCGGAGGGATCGTGCTCGCAGGCGTGGACCACGTCAACGCGACGACCGTCGAAGTCCTCGCCCTCGATTCCGGCCCGGGAATCCCCGACATCGCTCAGGCATTGCGCGACGGCCATTCCACCACCGCGACGTCCGGCACCGGCCTCGGCGCGATCTCCCGGATGGCCGGCTTCTTCGACCTCTACTCCGCGCGGAAGCTTGGAACCGCCATTCTGGCCCGCGTCGCGACGCAGGCGTTGAAAGGTGCCGCCGACGTGGCCGCGATCTCCGTCCCCGTGCGCAATGAAACAGTCAACGGCGACGGATGGGACTGCGTCGAGGACGACGGGACGCTCACCGTCATGCTCGTCGACGGCCTCGGGCACGGACATCCGGCGCATGACGCGGCAACGGCCGCGCGCGCGGCATTCCGCACGGCGAAAGGCACGCCCGCGGAAAAACTGCGGACGATCCACGATGCCCTGAAGCGCACCCGCGGTGCGGCCGTGGCGATCGCCGAGCTGCAC
>DATFHJ010000498.1:0-10171 GCA_035248585.1 Thermoanaerobaculia bacterium | reverse complement strand
GATCGGTGCGTGGGGAGCCACTCGAGTTGGTCGGTGGCGTTGGCGCGACGGAATGCTTTTGGGAAGAACTGCTTTGGCGGGACGTGGTCACGCGTCGTGCTGCTATCGAGAGGGTTGCCGCACACGTAGCACGTTGGGAACGTCAGGGGATTGATAGCGCGGACACGTGTGACACGGGGTGAACGCCCGGTAATGATGATCCTGTAGGGCTCCTCCGACATGACAGTGGAAGTGTAGCGAGTCCGAGGGCCATCCGTTAGTGCCTGCGTTCCGTGTCACGACGCCCGCCGAGACTTCGCGAGAGCGCTCCGCCTCGCCGCTGCCGGCTTAGTCCGGGTGCAGATTCAGGGCGATGCAGGAGAACGCGTCGCTCATGGAGCGCTACCTGCGCGACGAATGAAACGCCTATTCCTGTTCGCGCTGCTGCTGATCGGCTGCGCCTCGCCACGTCACGCGCAGCTCTCCGATCCGAGCTTCGACGCCGTCGTCGCGGCGCCGGCGTTTCACGGAAATGCGCGCCTCCTCTTCGACGACGCGCATCAAAACTTCACCGAGATGCGGATCGGCATGAGCCGCATGGATCTCGACAACAAGCAGTTCGCGCTGAATATCGTCCGCTGGCTCACGGCGCGCGACGAATGACGCCGATCGACGCGAGCGCGGTCAGGTATTCTTCGACGTCTTTCAACGCCACCGGCTCGTAGATTGCCGACAGCGCGTCGCGGATCTCCTGCGCGCTGCGCCGCCCGTCGACGAGGTTCAGCGCTTCGTAGCGGTACTCCTCGTTCAGGGCGAGCTTCTTCTCGCCGAAGTGATCGGTGAAGTAGTCGTAGCCGAAGGCGGACATGGGGCCTTTGACGTTGGCGTTGCGGACGTAGGAGTGGGCGGTTGGCGGTTGGGAGTTCGGGGAGCCGAAGAAACGCGCGACGGACGCCCGCATTTCCGCGTCATACCAGTCCTCGAATTTCGTCGTATTCCGTCGTATCGCGGCGGCTCTCCGCTCGAGCGCGTACGGCTCCATCAGTGCGAGCAGCATCGCAGAATCTTCGCGCGTGATCCGCGCGACCGTGTAGCCGCAGGCGGCGGCGATGAAGCCCGCGCGCTGGAGTTTCGTCGAGTCGATGTTCGCGGGGACGTCGAAGTTCGTGTGGATGTAGCGGTCGGGCCAGTCGTTGAGATAGATGGCCGGGATGCCGAACGAGCGGTCGCTGTAGACCTGGTGATCGCTGCCGAGCGAGAGCGGGGACATCATCGCCAGGAGCGCTTCTTTGCCGCCGTCGGGCGCGGCGAGCGGCCAGCGGGCGGTGCCGGTGGAGGCGAACTTCGCGCTCTCGACGTTCACCAGCTCGCCCACCGATTGCGCGATGTCGTAGATGAACGACGGCTGGCTCGCCGGGCCGCGCGTGACGTGGAAGATCGCCTTCGTCTCCGGGCCGCCGCCGACCATGTCCAGGTGGATCGCGGCCTTGATGCGGGCGGCGATCTCCGGCTTGCCGCTCAGCAGCGCCAGCGTTCCCTCGATCTCCGGCGGGAAGACGAAGCGGATGGTGCGGCGCGGCGGCGCGAGGCGTTTCTCGGCGATCAGCTTCGACAGCGTGCGCGCGACTTCGAGGATCGTCGCGCAGCCGCTGGCGTTGTCGTTCGCGCCGGGTCGCGGGTGATCGAGGTGGCAGCTGAAGACGATCTCGCCCTCACTCGAGATTTGAGGACCGCCCGGAATCGTGGCCGTCGCGATCTCGTACGCGCCCGCTTCCTGCCCCGCGCGCACGACGGCGTGCAACCTCACCCCACGCCGCTGCTGCAACGCGCGCGCGGTCTTGAGCGAGACCATGAACGCGAACGTCTTGAACGGCGCGAAGGTCTCGAGGTGTCCCCAGCGAATGAGGTTCTCGTTCTCGCCCCACCACGCCGTCTTCTGATTCTGCGCGTAGCTGACGATTCCCGCCGCGCCGTACTTTTGCACCGCCAGCGCCGCCACCGGTCCGGGTTGCGCCGACGCGAGGACGAGCTTTCCTTTGACATCTTTGCCCGCGTAGTCCGTGTCGCTCGTGCCGGCGCCGACGTCGATCAGCTCCGCCGTGACGTCCGCGCTCCAGCTGTCCTGCGCGAGCGTGATCGGCGCCGCGTCCCAGCTCGCGAGCCGCGTGATGCGCTCGCCGTCGGCGTTCACTTCCCACAGCTCCGCGAGCTCCGCGTTCCACGGCGGGCGCGATCGCTGCGTGCCGTAGAAGATCTTTCCGTCCGCGGGCAGCGACTCGATGTGCGCGTCGGTGAGCCCCGCGCGCTTCAGCTCCGCGACCACCTGCTCCGCCGCGGCGTGATATCCGCGCGAGCCGCGCATGCGATGCTGGCGCGAGAGTCCCTCGACCGTGCGCTTCGCCGACTCGCCGGAGATCTCCGACGCCAGCGCGGTGATTTCTTTGTCGGTGAGAAACGGAAGTGTTTGCGCGGCGGAACTACTCGCGAAGATGAGTGCGATCAGCAGCCTAAACACGGTACAGCGCTGCTCCCCAGTGCAGGCCCGAGCCGAGGGCGGTGAAGCAGATCAGCATGCCGGGCTGGATGCGGCCGTCGGTGAGGCATTCGTGAAAGAGGATCGGCAGCGTGCCGGAGGTCGTGTTGCCGTAGCGCTCGATGTTGTGCGGCACTTTCTCGGGCGGCAATCCGAGCTGCTTCGTGATCGCTTCGGTGATCCGCAGATTGGCCTGGTGACTCAGCACGAGATCGACGTCCTCGAGCTTCACGCCCGCGTCCTCGCACACCATGCGCACGGCCTCGGGCATCTTCGAGACCGCTTCCTTGAAGACGCCGCGCCCTTCCATCGTCGGGATCAGGTCGCCGTTCACGACCTGCTCGGGCTCGATCCACGGCCGCGTTCTCGAGCCGCCTTTCATGTACAGCGCTTCGATGTTCGAGCCGTTCGTGAAGAGGCGCGACTTGAGGAAGCCGCGCTCGCCGTTCTCGCTTCGCTCGATGACCATCGCGCCGGCGCCGTCGCCGAACAGCACGATGAGATGCCGGAACCTCGAATTGAACTCGTAATCCTCGGCGGTGACCTCGCGCTCTTTGCCGACGGTGATGTCCCATCCGCGATGCCACGGCATCAGCGGCGTGTGCGCGTCGGCGCCGACCAACAGGATGCGCCGGAATTTGCCGCTCTGAATCAGCGAGTCGGCGAGGTCGAGGCCGTAGAGGAAGCCGGAGCACTGCTGGCGGAGGTCGAACGTCGGAATCTCCGGGAAGCCCATCTTCGCCTGGAGCACCGGGCCGTTGCCGGGGAAGTAATACGCGGGCGTCATCGTGGCGAAGATCACGGCGTCGATGTCGGCGGTGGTCCTGTTGGCCGCGGCGAGCGCGCCCTCGGCGGCCATCGCGCCGAGGTCCGCCGAGCTCTGGCCGTCGTCCACATAGCGCCGCTCCACGACGCCGCTGCGCTGGAGGATCCATTCATCCGACGTATCCATGAGCCGCGTGAGCGTGTCGTTGCGCACGACGTTCTTCGGAATGCCGATGCCGCTGCCGGTGATGACGGATTTCATGTGGACGACGAACTATGCATCGTGTTTCGCGGTGAGTGCAAGCAGCTCATCGGCGCTGAACGCGTACTTGCGGCCACAAAACTGACACACCACTTCCGTTCCGCCCTCGTCGATCATCTCGAGGATGTCGCCCGTTCCGTAGAACTCGATCGATCCGAGCGCTCGCTCGCGGCTGCAGGAACAGCTGTAGCTCACCGGAACGGTGTAGCCCTCGTCGATCTGTTTGTAGTGCACGCCGTGCAGCACGGTCGCGACGACGTCTTCGATCGGCAGCTTCTCGATCAGCGTCGAAAGCGGCGGCGCCTCGCGGATGCGCTGCTCGATCATCGCGATCGCGCCCTCGGCCGCGTGCGGAAAGGCCTGGATCACGATGCCGCCCGCCGCGGCCACGCCGTCGCGGCGATTGAGCACGCCGAGGAGCACCGCGGATGCGATCTGCTCGGAGCGCATCAGGTAGCGCGTGAGATCGGTGGCGATGCCGCTGCCGCCGAGGAGGAGTTGCGAGGTGTAGGGCTTGCCGGCGGGAGGCGTGCCGCGAATGACCGTCATCATGCCGTTGCCGATCGCGGCGTCGACGTCGAGGATCGGATCGTCGGGGACCGGATTGGCGACGTAGCCGCGCACGCCGCCGGCGACCGTGGCGTCGGCGATCACGGTGCCGAGCGGCCCGTTGCCTTCGAAGCGCAGCGTGACGTACTGATTGCGCACGTCCTTGTCGAGGAGGCGCGCGAGGAGCAGCGAGCCGGTCATTGCGCGGCCGAGCGCCTCGGCGGCGACCGGCGAGAGATCGCGGATCTCGCGAGCGGTCTCGACCGCGGTCGTCGTCTGCGCGGCGATCACGCGAAAGTCGCCGTCGCCAGCCATTCCCTGAATGATGCGATCCTGCTCGTTCATCGGCGCAGCGGGAAACCACAAGGCTCGCGAATTGCTTCCGGCGTTCTCATGCGAAATCGAATCATGGTTGTAGCGATGGCGCTCGCGCTCGGCGCGTGTAATCAGAACCTCGAGCCGACCGCGGAAACGAAGACCGCGACCGCGGAAGCGAAGCAGGACGTGCAGCAGGCGGCGACCGCGGCGCAGGAGAAGATCGAGCAGACGGCGGAGCAGATCCAGCAGTCCGAGGCCGCGAAACGCATTGCGGCGGGTACGAAAGAGGCCGCGAAAGGCGTGCAGCAGGGCGCCGGCGAAGCGGCCGAGTCGGCAGGCGACGCGCTCGCGAAGAAGGGGCGCGAAATGCAGAAGGATTCGAAGAAGAAACAGTAACTACAATACGAGCGCGAAAGGAGGACTTCCCCATGCCAGTGACCTTCGGAAGAACCTCCGCCGCCGCAGAGACCAGGACGCTCAAAGTGGGAGATCAGGCTCCCGACTTCGAGCTTCCGGGTCATCGCGGCGGCGAGCGGTTCAAACTCAGCGATTCCCGCGGTAAGAAGAACGTCGTTCTCGTTTTCTATCCCCTCGACTGGACCCCTGTCTGAACCGTCCAAATGCCGTCGTACGAGGCCGAGATGGCCGACTTCGAACGGTATGATGCCCAGGTCGTGGGCATTTCAGTCGACTCCGTCCCCAGCCACGTCGCCTTCGCCAAATCGATCGGCGGAATCGAGCGGTATCCGCTGCTCGCCGACTTTCATCCGAAAGGCGATGTCTCCCGAAAATATGGCGTTTACATCGAGGAAAAGGGTCACTGCGAGCGCGCCATCGTGCTCGTCGACAAGGAGGGCATCGTCCGCTACGTCGATGTCCACAACATCGGCGAGGCGCCGGAAAACGAGCAGCTGTTGGACGTCTTGAGGGAGCTGTAATCCTTGCTCAGCATCGCGCGCAAATGCGTGCCGTTCACTCCGTTTGAAAAAGACCTGGCCACCGCCGTCGTCACGCTCGTGTCGGCGGCGGGGGTCCACCTTGCCGATCAGGAGCCGTTCCCAACCGAGGATCCGGGGGACACGACGTATCGGGTCATTCCCGGAACGGCGGAGGCGCGCTCGCTGCGCATCGCGCATCATCATTACGATCACAGCGAAGCGGACACGGACCCGAACATCGTCTTTCCGATCGACACGCTGCGCGAGCTCGCGGCCGAAGGCGTGATCGCGGGCGTGAACGACAGTCACTACTCGTACGGCTTCACGACCAAGCTCAAGGAGATGTACGAGACGACGTTTCCGGAGATCGCCGACAGGATCGACCGCTCGAAGACGAAGCTCGTGCTGATCACCGCCGGCTGCCCGGAGACGTGCCATCGCTCGGCCGGCAATCTCGCGCGCGAGATCGAGGCCCGCGGCATCCCGACGCTGATCATCAGCGCATCGCCGGCCGCGACCGCGTCGGTCCGCCCGCCGCGCGCCGTCACGTTCGAGGGAACGGAGATCGGGCGCATCGTCGGGCGCGCCGGAGACCGCGAGCATGCGCGCCGCGTCGTGCGTGCCGCGTTGGAAACATTCACGCAAGACTCTCCGCCAGGGAGAGTTGTCACCAAAAACGCGGGATAAGAACCGTGTTATTGTGCGCACGGGTGCCCCATGCGCAGAGCTCTCTACGCTGTGTTCGTTCTCTCTCTAGCGGCTGCTGCCGCTGGTGACGTCTATCTCGTCACCAACACCTCCGACTCCGGTATCGGCTCGCTGCGGCAGGCGATTCTCGACGCGAACGCGCATCCGGGGCCGGACGAGATCCACTTCAACATCCCGCCGGCGCCCGCGCAGTTCGGCATCAACGCCGGCTCGCCGTACGTGATCACGTCGCCGGTCGTCATCGACGCGACCAGCCAGGGGCTGCATCTTCCGATCACGTTCGCCGGCAATGACGACGGGTTCGTGTACGACGCGGGCTCGGACGGCTCGGTGCTCCGCCATCTCCAGATCGGCGGCATCTCGAGCATCGATCACGCCGCGATCCGCATCACCGGCGGCACCGGAATCACGGTCGCCGACAACACGATCGGCGTGATCGACAACGGCACCGGCAATCGCATCGGCGTCCTCATCGCCACGAACGGCAACACGATCGGCGGCACGTCCGCGGCCGACCGCAACGTGATCTCCGGCAACAACATCGGCATTCAGATCGAAGGCGGCGTCTTCGACAACCGCGTCGAGGGCAATCACATCGGCGTCGATCGCGAGGGCACGGTCGTGCGCGCGAACACGGAAGCCGGCGTCGTGCTCTTCAACGCCCGGGGCAACACGATCGGCGGCCTCACCGCGGGCACGCGGAACGTGATCGCCGGCTCGCCGGTCGGCGTTCACGTCGCCACGCCGTCGTTCGGCAATACGATCGCCGGCAACTACATCGGCATCAACGCATTCGGCGAAGGCAGCAACCCCGACCTGCGCAACGGCCAGGGCGTGCTCCTCGGCGGTCTCGGCGAGAACCTCGTCACGCTGAATGTCATCTCCAACAACGGCACCGGCATTCTCGTCACCGAAGGGTTCAACCAGCAGATCAAGGGAAACGTGGTCGGCATGGATCCGGAGCGCACGCGCGCGATTCCGAACGGCAGCGGCATCGTGGTGCTGCCGATCACCGACGTGCGCGATCTGCGCATCGGCGGCGCGCTGCCGGACGAAGGCAATCACGTCGCCGGCAATACGGATGACGGCATCCGCGTCGAGTCGTTCAGCGTGATCTACATCGAAGGGAACATCGTCGGCGTCAACGAGATCGGCGCGATTCCGAACGGCACGGGCATCCGGCTGAACGCCAGCGAGAACACGACGGTCGGCGGGCCGATCAGCAGCGCCGGCAACGTGGTCTCGGGAAATCGCGGCGACGGAATCGTCGCCAACGGCGGCGTGATCGTCTCGAACCTGATCGGCCTCGCGGAGGACGGCACCACGGCGGTGCCGAACAACGGCAACGGCATCACCGCCGTCGGCACCGGCGCGGTGCAGATCGGGCAGAATGGCGCCGGCAATCTCATCGCGTTCAACCGCGGCTTCGGAATCGACATCGGCGGCACGGCGAACGTCGGCGCGCGCTCGATCGAGTTCAATTCGATTCGCAACAATGCCTTTGCCGGCGTGCGGGTGCGCGATAACGCGCGACACACGATCCGCCGCAACTCGATCACGCGCAACGGCGGCCTCGGCATCGATCTCGCCGGCGACGGCGTGACGCTCAATGACACGGGCGATCCCGATTCGGGCCCGAACCTGCGCCAGAATTTCCCCGTCCTGACCGGCTTCAGCGTGGCGGGCTCGCAGCTGTCCGTGCGCGGCACGTTCAACGGAGCGGCGAATCAGACGTTCACGCTCGACTTCTACCGCAACCTCGAAACCGATCTGTCCGGTTTCGGCGAAGGCGAGACGTACCTCGGCACGACGACCATCACCACGAACGCCTTCGGCGACGCCACGTTCACCGCGACGCTGCCCGCCGCGGAGACCTCGCTGCGCTACATCAGCGCGACGGCGACGGATGCGTCGGGGAACACGTCGGAGTTCTCGCGCGACTTGTTCATCGGACCGTCAGGTCCCCCGAAGCGGCGCTCCGCGCGGCACTGAGCCTCATGGTGGAGGACAGGCACTCCTGCCTGTCCTTGTCGATCGCTTCGTTCAGGACAGGCAGGAGTGCCTGTCCTCCACTTGGGGTGGTGCGACAATGTCCCCATGCACGACGACAGCTTCGTTCGCGCGCTCATCGACGACGGACGGCCGCTGCTCAAGCTCGTTGCGCTCATCTTGATCGGCTGCGGGGCGTTCGCGCTCTTCCAGTCATCGACCGGACAGTTCCTGCCGCACGACACCGACTTTCTCGGCATGACCGCGCAGCAGCTTTGCTCGATTCAGGGCTGCCGCATCGTGCATTTCATGATGCATGACCGCGCGTCGTTCGGCGGGGTGCTGATCGCGCTCGGCACGATGTATCTCTGGCTGATCGACTTTCCGCTGCGCCGCCGCGAGGCTTGGGCGTGGTGGACGATCGCCGTCAGCGGCGTGGCGGGCTTTCTCAGCTTTCTCACGTACCTCGGCTACGGCTATCTCGACACGTGGCACGGCCTGTCGACGCTCGCGCTGCTGCCGCTGTACGTGTGGGGGCTGGCGAAGACGCGCGTGCCGGGCGGCGGCTGGCGGACGCTGCTCGTGCGGGGCGAGGCGCGGATGTCGCTCGGACACAAAGTGCTGCTGCTCGCGACTCTCGGCATCGTCGGGGCGGGGCTGACGATCATGACGGTCGGCATGACGCGCGTGTTCGTGCCGCAGGACCTCGAGTTCATGGGCATCGACGCCGCGCGCATCGGCGCGATTCACAAGAATCTGATTCCGCTCATCGCCCACGACCGCGCCGGCTTCGGCGGCGGGCTCGCATCCGCCGGGATCGCGATGCTGCTGACGGTGTGGTGCGGGCGGCTCACGCGGAGCCTGTGGCAGGCGCTCCTCATCGCCGGCGTCGCCGGATTCACGACCGCGATCGGCGTGCATCCGATCATCGGCTACAACAGCGCGACGCATCTCGCGCCGGCGGTCGGTGGCGCGCTGCTCTACTTCATCGGAATCGTCATGACGCGTCCAGCTGGTTCGCGAGCTTCTCGAACAGTTTCGGATTTGCCCGCTGAAACGCGCCTTGAGGCCCCATGAAGCCGAGGAGCGTGCAGAAGAGAATCGAGTAGCAGGCGAGGGCGATCGTGGCGACGCGCAGCGGACGCACGCCGAAGCCGCTGTTCTCCAGCTGCGTGAATGCCGCCTCGAGCACCACCACCGAGGCCACGGTCATCAGCATCCAGAAATCGAGCGAATAGCGCGTGACGAGATACCAGCACGTGCAGAGCAGGAACAGGATCAGCCAGGCGCCGCCCATCAGGCGCAGCCCGTCGCGCGCATGAGCGTCGAGCGTCTTCCGCCGCGGCACGAGCAGCAGCGTGATCACGAAGGCGACGACCAGCACCGGATTGAGCGGACCGAGGCCGGCGATGTGCTCGACGGTCTCCGGAAACTTGACCACCGCATCGAGCCAGCTGCCGGAGAGGTCGACGAACGGAAACTTGCTGTACATGTGCGGCGGCCAGACGAGGTAGTGCACGAAGTTGTTGATGACGCGGATGCCTTCGGGAATCGTGCGCACGCTGCAGCGCCGGCACTTGTGCATGTCGACGAACGTGAGCTGGTACGAGATGCCGGTCTCGTGCGGCTTGCGGAAGCGCGCGTAGTTGTAGCCGACGAGCAGGATGGCCACGACGGCGAGCGGGATGAGGCAGGCCAGCCACGCCTTCCACTTGCGCAGCGGGATCACCAGGAACGTGATGGCGAGCAGCACGATGAGGTTCGTGCGCGCGGCGATCGCCAGCGCGAGCCAGAGCCCCATCCAGAACGCGTGGCGCACGCGGCCGGTTTCGGTGAATCGCACGAGGGCGTACGCCCAGCTCGCGGTCATGGCCATGCCGCACATGATCGCGACCTCGTAGATGCGCGTGTGAATCAGCGACCACGGCACGACGTTGCCGAGACCGATCAGGAGGATCCAGAGCGGCATCGGGATGTGCAGCTTCTGTTTTCCGAGCGCGCGCCAGACGGTGGCGACGGACAGCAGGAACGCCCACGCGCAGAAAAATGCGCCGGCCAGCGCGTCGAGCGGATAGCCGTGCAGCAGCCAGCGGTAGGGCAGATAGAAGAGCAGCACCGGCAGCGGCGAGA
>DATFHJ010000497.1:0-5910 GCA_035248585.1 Thermoanaerobaculia bacterium | reverse complement strand
ATCCGTCCAAGCTCCGCGCGCGCGTCACGCGGCGCGACGAGATCTTCGGCGACGAAGGCGTGCAGATCTTCCTCGACACCTTCCACGACCGCCAGCGCGCGTACGTCTTCGCCGCGAATCCGTTCGGCGTGCAACTCGACGGCATCACCACCGAAGGCCAGGGCTTCGACTTCAACTTCGACACCCTCTGGTACACCGAGGGGCGGATCACGGATGACGGATACGCGGTGCTCATGACCATCCCCTTCAAGAGCGTCCGCTTCGCGTCGGGACCGGCGCAGGTGTGGGGCATCTCCGTCAGCCGGATCATCCCGCGCCTCAACGAATTCACCTACTGGCCGCACATCACGCCCCAGCGCGAAGGCTTCGTGCCGCAGTTCGGGACGATGGAGATCGCGGACGAGATCACGCCGGGCCGCAACTACCAGCTCATTCCGTACAGCGTTCTCACGCGCTCGCGTCTCCTCGACGCGAACGAGTCGGGCTACAGCAGCGCGACGCCGGGACGCATCGGCATCGACGGCAAGTTCGTGCTGAAGAACACGCTCGCCGCCGACGTCACCGTCAATCCCGACTTCAGCGAAGTCGAGTCCGACGAACCGCAGGTCGTCGTCAACCAGCGCTTCGAAGTGCTGTTTCCCGAAAAACGCCCGTTTTTCCTGGAAAACGCGGGCTTCTTCTCGACGCCGGTCGATCTCTTCTTCTCCCGCCGCATCGCCGACCCGCGCGCCGGTGCGCGACTCACGGGACGCCTCGGCCGCTGGGCCGTTGGCGGATTGTTGATCGATGACCGCGAGGCGGGCTTGCAGCTCGATCCGCTTCATCGCGATTACGGCAAGCGCGCGAACATCGGCGTGGCGCGTCTGCAGCGCGACTTCGGCGCGCAGTCGAACGCCGGCGTGTTGATCTCGACGCGCGACCTCGGCGGGATCACGAACCGCGTCGCCGCGTTCGACAGCCGCATCAAGATCAACGACCTCTGGACCGCGACCGCGCAGCTCGGCCGGAGCTGGAGCAAACCGGGCGAGGGCGCCGGGTCGCAGAACGGGACGGTCGGATTCGCGAGTATCTCCCGCGCCGGCCGCGCCTTCACCTACGCCGGCACGTATCGCGACATCAGCCGCGACTTCGTCAGCGACCTCGGATTCATCCCCCGCACGGACATCCGCGAGACGCGCCAGGCCGCGAGCTACACGCGCTGGACCAAGAGCGAGAAGTTTCTCAGCTACGGCCCCACGGCCCTCGGCGTGGCCACGTGGAATCACGACGGCGAGCTGCAGGACTGGAGCGCGTACGGCGACTTCACCTGGAACTGGGTCGGCGCGACGGCGCTGACCGTCGCCTCGGAGCAGTCGTACGAGCGCTTTGCCGGACTCGATTTCCGCAAGCACCTCGAGACCATTTCCGCCAGCACCGAATGGTGGAGGTCCGTCAAGACCTCGATCAGCTACAGCCAGGGCACGGGCGTCAACTACTTCCCCGCCGCCGGGCTCGATCCGTTCCTCGGCGATCGCCGGCAGCTGACGGCCACCCTCTCGTACAGCCCCGTGCCGCGGCTGCGCCTCGACGAGATCCTGATCTACGACGATCTCTACACGCGCGGCGGCGACGATCTGGTGTTCCGCAACCCGATCTCGCGGACGAAGATCAACTTCCAGTTCAACCGCTTCCTCGCCGTGCGGCTCATCGTCGACGCGCACAAGATCACGCCCGACGAATCGCTCATCGCGCTGCCGCGAACGAAGCACGTCACCGGCGACTTGCTCTTCAGCTACGTGCTGCATCCCGGAACGGTGCTGTACGCCGGCTACTCCGATCACTACGACAACGTGGCGCTGATCTCGGGACCTCCCTCGCAGGTCATCCCGACCCATTCGGCGCTGAACCTCACGGCGCGGCAGTTCTTCATGAAAGTGAGCTACCTGCTCCGCTACTGATCCACGAAACCAATCGAGACACGCGTGCGGTGTACGGCACGAAGTGTCTCCGGAGGAACCGAACCGATGACGGAAAAGAACGACCGGCTCTCAGGATTATCGGACGCGAAGCGCGCGCTGCTCGAGCAGCTCGTCGCCGAGCGCCGCGCCGCGGCAGGACAGGTGCGCCGCCGCCCGCGCCCGGAACGCGTCCCGCTTTCGTTCGGACAGGAGCGGCTGTGGGTCGTGGAGCAGCTGACGCCCGGCACCGCCGCGTACAACGTGCCGATCCTCTCCTGGCTCGACGGCGCCCTCGACACCGAAGCACTCGACCGCGCCATTGACGCGCTCGTGCAGCGCCATGAATCGCTGCGCAGCAGCGTGCATTCGGAAGACGGACGGCCGTTTCAGAAAATCGAGAGCGTCCGCCTCGACGTCGAGCGCCGTGACGCGGCGTCGGACGCCGAAGCAATCGCGATCGCGCGCGAAGCCGCGGCGAAGCCGTTCGAGCTCGAGCGCGCGCCGCTCTTCCGCGCAATGCGCATCCGCGTGCGCGACGATCGGCACCTCCTCGTCCTCGTCGCCCATCATCTGATGATCGACGGCTGGTCGATCGGCGTGCTGCTGCGCGAGCTCGCCCATCTCTACAACGGCACGCCGCTCGCGACGCAGACCATCGATTACGCCGACTACGCGATGTGGCAGCGCGAGTGGGCGGACGGCGAGCGGATGCAGCGGCAGCTCGCGTACTGGCGCGAGCACCTCGACGGCTGCCCGTCCGTGCTCGACATCCCCGCCGACCGCGCCCGTCCGCCGGTGCAGAGCTTCCGCGGCTCCGTGGCCCGGCATCTGATCCCGGCCGAGCTCTACGAAGCCGTCGAGCAGTACGGCCGCGTCGAGAACGTCACGCCGTTCATGACGCTCTTCGCCGCCTGGAACGTGCTCCTCCACCGCTGGACCGGGCAGAGCGATCTGCCGGTCGGCGTCGGCCTCGCCAACCGCGCCCGCGCCGAGCTGGAGTCGATCGCCGGCTTCTTCGTCAACACGCTCGTCGTGCGGACGAACCTCGACGGCCAGCCGTCGTTCCGCGAGCTCGTGCTGCGCGTGCGCACGGCCATGCTCGGCGCGCAGGCGAATCAGGACGCGCCGCTCTCGCGCGTTCTCGAGTCCGTGAAGATCGAGCGCGCCGCCAGCCACATGCCGCTGATGCAGGCCATGATGTTCTTTCAGAACTACGCGCAGCAGCCCGTGGCGATGAACGGCCTCGCCGTCACGCGCGTGCCGCTGAGCGAAGTGCACCAGGGCGCGGCGCAGACCGACATCGCCCTCTACGTCAACCAGGACGCGCGCGGCGAGCTGCTCTTCCAATACAGCACCGACCTCTTCGACCAGGAAACGATCGACACGCTCGCCGGAAATCTGATCGTTCTCCTGCGCGCGGCCATCGCCAATCCCGACACTCGCATCGACCAGCTCCCGCTGCTCACGGAGGACGAACATGCTCTGCTCGCGCAATGGAACGACACACACCTGCCCTATGCGTCGGAGAGCCCGGTCATCGATCTCATTCGCGCGCAGGTGGACCGCACGCCCGACGCGATCGCGGTGACGTTCCGCGACCGCTCGATGACCTACGCCGAACTGCTGCAGCGCGCGACCGCGCTGGCCGGCCAATTGGACGCAGGCCCGGGCGACGTCGTCGGCCTGTACCTCGACCGCTCGATGGAAATGATCATCGCCCTCGTCGCCGCGATCCAATCCGGCGCCGCCTACGTCCCCCTCGACCCCGCCTTCCCCGCCGATCGCCTCGCCTTCATGCGCGAAGCCTCCGGCGCAAAGGTGGTGGTGACGGAGGACGTCGTTAATGGAGCGGCGGGCTTTAGCCCGCCGGCTTTCGGCGGGCTGAAGCCCGCCGCTCCACACGACCTTGCGTACATCCTCTTTACCTCCGGATCCACCGGCAAGCCGAAAGGCGTCGAGATCTCCCAGCGCTCGGTGGTCAACCTGTTGACCTCCGTGGCCCGCGAGCCCGGCATGACCGCCGCCGACACGATCCTGGCCGTCTCCACGCTCTCGTTCGACATCGCCCTCTTCGAGCTCGTGCTCCCGCTCACCGTCGGCGCGCGCATTCTCCTCGCCGACCGCGACACGGCCCGCGACGGCGCTGCACTCGCAAAACTCGCCAGCCGCGACGACGTCACGATCATGCAGGCCACGCCGGCGACGTGGCGCATGCTGCTCGACGTCGGCTGGCGCGGGAAGCCCTCGCTGAAAATCATCACCACCGGCGAAGCCTGCCCCCGCGAGCTTGCCGACCGCCTCCTCCCTTGCTGCCGCGAGCTGTGGAACCTCTACGGTCCAACCGAGACCACGGTCTACTCGACGCTCGGCCCGATCACCGGCGGCACCGGCCCGGTCTCGATCGGCCGTCCCGTCGCCAACACGCGGATCGACATCGTCGACCGCAACTTCGAGCTGCTGCCGCCCGGCGTTCCCGGCGAGCTGCTCATCGGCGGCGACGGCGTCGGCCGCGGCTATCGCGGGCGCCCCGATCTCACCGAGGAAAAGTTCATCACCGTCCGCGGCGAGCGCGTCTATCGCACCGGCGATCTCGCGCGCTGGCGCCGCGACGGCACGCTCGAAGTCCTCGGCCGCATGGACCACCAGGTGAAGCTGCGCGGCTTCCGCATCGAGCTCGGCGAGATCGAAGCCGTGCTCGCCGATCACGCGGACGTCGAACAGGCCGTCGTGCACTGCCGCGAGGATCGTCCCGGCGACAAGCGTCTCGTCGCTTACACCACTGGAGCGGCGGGCTTCAGCCCGCCGAATCCCGACGCGCTGCGCGCGCATCTCCGCAAGTCGCTCCCCGACTACATGATCCCCGCGGCGTTCGTCGTCCTCGACGCGTTCCCGCTCACGCCGAACGGCAAGGTCGATCGCAAGGCGCTGCCGGCGCCGGAAGCACTCACCCGCGAAGAGACGTTCGAAGCGCCGCGGGACGCCGAGGAAGTGAGGATGGCGGCGCTGTGGAGCGACGTCCTTGGACGCCTGCCGATCGGCCGCAACGAAAACTTCTTCGACCTCGGCGGCCACTCGCTGCTGGCCACGCAGCTGCTCTCGCGCCTCGAGTCGTCATTCGGCGTCGAAGTGCCGCTGCGGGTCCTCTTCGAGTCGCCCACCGTCGCCTCGCTCACGCTGCATGTCGCCGACGCGCGCGCCGCACTGCTGCACGGCGAAAACCTCGACGACCTCCTGACCCAGCTCGAATCGCTTTCGGATGAAGAGGCGCTGGCCATGCGCGCCTCGATGGAGTAACGCATGTCGGACACCACCCAACGTCTCGCCGGATTGAGTCCCGAAAAACGCGCGCTGCTGATGCAGCGGCTCGCGAAAGAGAAAACCGCCGGCGCGAAGATCACCCGCCGCGCGCGGCCGGAGATCGTGCCGCCGTCGTTCGCGCAGCAGCGCCTCTGGCTGCTCGATCAGATGGAGCCCGGCTCGGCGAGCTACAACATCCCCGCCGCGGCGTGGCTGCGCGGCCGCGTCGACATCGGCATTCTCCGCCGCTGCCTCGGCGAATTGGTGCGCCGCCACGAATCGCTGCGCACGATCTTCCCCGCCGTCGACGGCACGCCGCGCCAGCACGTCACTGATCCCTACGACGTCGCGCTGCCGCTGCACGAAGCGAAGGACCGCGACGCGGCGCTGGCGATCGCGCGCGACGAAGTCACGCACGGCTTCGACCTCACGCGCGGGCCGCTGATGCGCGCATTGCTCGTCCGGATATCCGATGACGAGCACCTGCTCGTCCTCAACATCCATCACATCGCCATCGACGGCTGGTCCCTCGGCATCTTCTTCCGCGAGCTGGCCGCGCTGTACGAGGGAACTCCGCTGTCTGAGCCGCCGCTGCAATACGCCGACTACGCGCTCTGGCAGCGCGAGTGGCTGCAGGGCGAGACCCTGCAGAAGCAGCTCGGATATTGGACCGAGC
>DATFHJ010000496.1:0-2924 GCA_035248585.1 Thermoanaerobaculia bacterium | reverse complement strand
TTCGACGCGCGAGACCGCGTCGGTGTGCGTGATCAGCTCTTCATCGACCATGTCGCAGGCGATCTTCACCGCCGCGAATCCGGTGCGCTTGCCGGTGCGCGTCTGCAGGAGATAGAGCTTGCCCGACTGGATCGTGAACTCGATGTCCTGCATGTCGCGGTAGTGCGCCTCGAGCTTCTTGTAGACGTCGACGAGCTGGTTGTACGCCTCCGGCATCGACTTCTCGAGCTCGGTGATCGGCAGCGGCGTGCGGATGCCGGCCACGACGTCTTCGCCCTGCGCGTTCGGCAGGAACTCGCCGAAGAACTTCTTCTCGCCGATGGATGGATTGCGCGTGAACGCGACGCCGGTCGCGCAGTCGTCGCCCATGTTGCCGAAGACCATCGACTGCACGTTGACCGCGGTGCCCCAGTCGTCGGGGATGCCGTTCAGTTTGCGATAGGTGATCGCACGCTGGTTGTTCCAGCTGGTGAACACGGCGCCGATCGCGCCCCACAGCTGTTCGTTCACGTCCTGCGGAAAGTCTTTGCCGAGCCGTTCGCGAACGAGTTTCTTGTACGTGCCGACGAGCTCGCGCAACGCCTCGGCGGGAATCTGCGCGTCGGTCTGCACGTGTGCGGCCTCGCGCACGGCGGTGAGCTCGTGCTCGAAATGCTCGCGGTCGATCTCGAGCACGACGTCGGAGTACATCTGGATGAAGCGGCGATAGGAGTCGAATGCGAATCGCTCGTCGGCGGACTCGGCCAGTCCCTGCACGGTCTCGTCGTTGAGGCCGAGGTTGAGGATCGTGTCCATCATGCCGGGCATCGACGCGCGCGCGCCGGAGCGGACGGAAACGAGCAGCGGTTTCTTGCGGTCGCCGAACTTGCGGCCGACCGATTCTTCGACCTTGGCGAGGTTCGCGGCCACGGCCTCTTTGAGCTCGGGCGGGTACGCTTTGCCGTGCTCGTAAAAGTACGTGCAGACGGCGGTGGAGATGGTGAATCCCGGCGGGACCGGGACTCCGATGTTCGTCATCTCGGCGAGCCCGGCACCTTTGCCGCCGAGGACGTCTTTCATCTTCGCGTTGCCCTCGGCGTGGCCGTCGCCGAAGTAGTAAACGTACTGGCTGCTCATGGATTCGCGATTATGTCATCGCGCGCGAAGCTCGACACCATCCGCCATCACCCGCTGCGTTTCCAGGACCGCGTTCGATGGGGTGACGGAAATCGGGACGTTGATGCCGCGCGCGCGAAGCGCGTCGCGCATCTGCGGCGTGCGGACGACGATCTCGTACGTTTGCGAATGCGGGCGTGAGACGAGCTCCGCGAGCGTGTCGAGCGCGGATTCGCCGTACGCGGTCCACGTGCCGGCGCGCTTCAGCATCGCGGCGGCGATCTCCGTCTCGTTGAACCGCACCTCGTTGCACTGCGCGGGTGTGCCGAACCAGGCGTCGCCGCTGTTCTGATACCGGACGCGCTCGTGCCAGCGCAGGCCGGTGAGCGTGCGCCACAGCGGATCGATGGTGACGATGGCCGGACCCCACATCGGGCCGCGCAGCCAGTTCAGGCGCACGATGCGGCCGTCCGTGCCGCCAAGGACGTAGATCGGCGGGTCGCTGCCGATCACGCCGGCGATGCTCGTGCCGCGCCGCGAAAACCGCGCGGGCTGTCCGTTGATGCGCCAGCAGCCTTCGAGCGGCGGCTGGATGCGCACGGCGCGCTGCTGGCCTTTCGCGATCACGGAGCGCACGGAGACGTACCAGTTCAGGCCGAGCGTGGTCACACGCAGATAGCTCGCGTCGAACGGCGGGACGCTCGCGATCTGCGGCGCGTCCTGCTGCGTGAGATCGAGCGTTTTGATCTCCTGCCACGCGACGCCGTTCTCCGATGCCTCGAAGCGCACCCGCGGGCAGGTCTCGAGGTTGCGCGGCATGAGGACGCCGACGCGGTCGATGCGCGAGCGCGCCGGCAGGGCGAAGGTCATGGTCTGTTCCGCGCCGCCGGCCGGCGATCGCCAGAACGTCCCGCCGTCGCCGTCAATCGCGTGCGCGGCCGCGGTGTCGAGCGATTGCTCCGCGGTGCGCGAAATGACCGAAGCTCCGCGGGCAAGGTTGAGGAGGTTCGTCCCACCCTGATTGTCGACGTCGATCTGGTCGGGCGGTGCGGCCGGTTCTTCGGGTTTGGCGCAGGCTGCGACGACGAGCAGCACGCAAACCGCCATCCGCCATCTGCCATCCGCCATCTGCTTCAGGTCCGGTAGTCGCGGCGGTCGACGACGATCTTCGTGACGTCGGCGATCGGCCGGATCGCCTGCGCCGTTTTCATCAGCAGTGACTTGCGGTTCGCGCGCACGGCCGGATCGTCGACCATCACCATCACGTCCTTGAAGAACGTCTCCAGCTCCGGCGCCAGCGCCGCGAACGATTCGAGCGCGATGCCGTACTGCTTGTTCGCGATCAATTCGCCGACCTGCTCGCCGACGACATCCGCGAGCTCGTTGAGGCGCTTCTCGATGTCGTTCTCCAGCCGCGAAGCATCGACGCGCGTGGAGTCGTGGCCCGCGGTGATGTTGGCGATGCGCTTCGCCGAATCGAGGATGGAGAGGAAGTTCGCGTCGTTGCGGATCTCTTTCACCGCGCGGATGCGATCGACGAGATCGGTGAGCGACGCCGTCCATCCCGCTTCCATCGCCGCGGCGATTTCGTCGTACGCGAGCTGCCACGCCGACGCTTCGAGGATTGTGCGCACGCGCTCGGCGAAAAACGCGAGCAGCTCGTCGCGCAGCTTGCCGTTGTCCGCGATGCCGTACGAGTCGAGCGCGATGCCGACGAGTTGATCGACGCCGATCTTCACTTCGCGCTTGTCGCGATTGAGCAGGAGCTGCACGACCCCTTGCGCGGCGCGACGCAATCCGAACGGATCCTTCGAGCCGGTCGGTTTCGC
>DATFHJ010000495.1:0-30335 GCA_035248585.1 Thermoanaerobaculia bacterium | reverse complement strand
ATCCTTCGAGACTGAGGCATTTCTGATACTGCTCGAACGCCTCCGGCCACCGCCCGAGCATCTCCAGCGCGTCGGCGAGGTTCTCGCGCGCCAGCGCCTCGTGCTCGACCGCACCGATCTTCTCGTCGATGCGCACGGATTTTTCAAAGTACTCCGCCGCCGCGTGGAAGTTGCCGCGTCCGTACTCGACGACGCCGACGTTGTTGTACGCGGTGACGAGATCCCACAAGTCGCCCTCGGTCTCGGAGATCTCGAGGTTGCGGCGGAAGTAGCGCAGCGCGGTGTCCCAGTCGCCGAGCTTCCAGAGCGTGTTGGCGAGGTTCGTCGACGCGATCTTGCAGAGGTGCTCGGACTTGAGCCGCTCGCCGATGGCAACGGCTTCGACGAGATACTCGCGCGAGCGCTGCCAGTTGCCGCCGGCGTGCTCGATCATGCCGAGGATGTTCTTGACGTAGCCGTAGACGACCGTCGGCTCGATCTCCTCGAGCATCAGCCGCGCGCGCTCCGCGGTCTCCCGCGCGGTATCGAGATCGTCGCGCATGCGGTGCAGCCAGGCGATGCGGTTCAGCATCTCCGCGACGTCCGCGGTCTGCTTGCTGCGCTCGTAGATGACGAGCGCGCTCTGGTAGTACGTCATCGCCGCGTCGCCGTCGCCGCGGCGCGCGAGCACTTTGCCGATCTTCTTCATCACCCGCGCGGCGTCGACGTTCGCGTCGTCGTCGGGGTTGCGGCTCTGAATGCTCTTGAGCAGGAACTGGTAGGCGTGAATCGCGCTGCGGTAATCGTCGCGGCGGTAATACGCGTCGGCCAGTTTCTCGCGCACCTCGGCTTTGCGCGGCTCGTCCACGCCGCCGAGGTCCATCAGCTCGAGCGCGACGCGATAGAACTCCGTCGCCTCTTCATGCGCGAGCGTGCGCGTGGCCAGATCGCCGGCCTCGATCGAATAGCGCGTGCCGCGCTCGATGTCGTTCGCGCGCGAAAAATGGTACGCAACTTGACCAATGACGGCGAACGATCCCGTCGTCGCCAGCGGCTCGAGCGCCTCGGCGACGCGATGGTGCAGCTCCATCCGCCGCCGCTCCGGCATCGCGCTGTAGACCGCGTCGCGCAGATGAATCTGCGGGAACGTGATCGTCATGCCGTCGTTCGACTCGTCGATGAGCGCGTGGCGGATCAGCTCCCGCGCCGCGGCGTACGTTTCCTCGGGCGTGAGATCCGACACCTGCGTCAGCAGCTCGATCGTCATCGTCTCGCCCATCACCGACGCGGTCTCGAAGATCGCGCGCGGGTGCGCCGCGAGCGCCTCGACCTTCTCCATGAGAATCGACGACACGCCGCCCGGAATGCGCAGCGCGCGGATGCGCTCCATGTCCGCGTTCCAGCCGCCGGGATGCCACTGCAGATAGTCGTGGCCGATGAGGTAGTCGATGATGCGGCGGATGTTCAGGGGCGATCCGGCCGACTCCCACAACATCCAGCGCACCAGTTCGTCGGAGACGTTCGCGTCGCCGAGGAGCGACTGCACGTGCTCGCGCACGAGCGGCTCGGTCAGCGACTCGACGCGGATCAGCGGGAAGCCGGTCTCCTTCGCGCGCTGCTCCCAGAACGCGAAGCTCGGAGACGGCGATTCGATCGCCGCCTCGCCGTGCGTCTCGAGCGTCAGCGTGCCGATGACGAGCAGGCGATTCAGCTTCGCTTCGCCAACGAGGAACTGGAACAATTCGGCGGTGGATGGGTCGGCCCACTGCAAGTCCTCGATGACGAGGATCAGCGGCGAGCCGCCGGTCTCGCTGCCGACGGAGAGGAAGCCGTACATGTCCTGCATCGATTGCACGATGCGGTTGTAGAGACGGAACTTCTGTCCATGCTTCGGCGGATTCGTGTCCGGTCCCGCCGACGCGACGACCGGCCGCAGGATCAAACGGATTTCCTCGCCGACGTCCGCCTGCGGATTCACGGCGAGCACCATCTGCTCGAAGATCTCGAAGAACGGCGCGTAGATGGTCTTGCGATTGATCGGGCAGCGGCCCTGGAACACGCGCGCGCCGTCGAGCTGCGCGCGCAGCGTGACGTCGCGGACGATGCGGCTCTTCCCCATCCCTTCCGCGCCGGCGACGATGACGCCGTTGCCGCGTCCCTCGCGCGCCTCGGCGACGAGCGACATCAGCTGATTCACTTCCTGTTTGCGGCCGATCAGCGGCGCCGCGTACAGCTCGCCGCGTCCGACGAGCAGTTCTTTCGGCGGCGCCTTCGCGCCCGCCGCTTCCGCGACGGCCTGCAGGAGCGCGGCGGCCGAGGGAAAGCGATGGCGCGGATCCTTCTCCAGCAGCTTGACGATGATCTTCTCGAGCGGCTCCGGCACGCGCGGATTGATCGCCGACGGCGGGCGGATCTCGTCGTTGAGGTGCATCCGGATCACGTCGATCGGCGCTTTGCCGTAGCCCGGCAGCGCGCCCGTCACCGTCTCGTACAACGTCATGCCGAGGGCGTAGAGATCGGCGCGCGAGTCGACGCGGTCCTGCTTCAGCACCTCGGGGGCCATGTACTGCAGCGTCCCGCGGATCTTGCGATCGAAGACCTGATGGCTCTCGATGGCGAGACCGAAGTCCATGATCTTCGCCTGGCCCTCGTCGGAGATGAGGATGTTCGACGGCTTGAGATCGAGATGGATGATGCCGAGGTGATGGATGTGATGCAGCCCGGCCGCGATCTGCATGATCACGTCGTAGAGCGCATCCCAGTTCTGGCCGTCGAAGAAATCCGTGATCTTCTTTCCGGCGATCCACTCCATCGTGAAGTACGGATAGCGATCATTCAGGACTCCGAAGTCGTAGACCTTGATTACGCTCCCGTGCTCGAGCGAAGCGAGCGTGGAGAACTCGGTCTGAAATCGGAGCAGTTGCCGCGGATCACCGATCTCGTGGCAAAGAATCTTGATGGCTTCCTCGCGCCGGTCGGCGACGTCGAAGACGCGATAGACGCAAGTCTCCGGCGTCTTCTTCAGCGTCGCTCGGATTTGATACCGGGGCGGGAGGGGAATCTCCGGCACAGCGGTGTTGGCGTCCATTTTCGTAAGGGTGAGAATATAACCCACATTTTGTTTATGCCGGGTCAGAAATTTGACCACACCTATGCCAGTGGAGCGGCGGGCTTTAGCCCGCCGACCGAACCGGCGGGCTAAAGCCCGCCGCTCCACACATGTAGAATGCGACTCGGTCGATGTCCACTCCTGAGAAGAACTTCGAAGGCTTCGAGACCGTCCGCATCCTGGGCAAGGGCGGGATGGGAACGGTCTACCTCGCCAGAGATCTCCGTCTCGGCCGCTATGTCGCGCTCAAGGTATTGAATGCGAGCGACTTAGCCTACGATGACCGGCGCGGCCGCTTCATGCGAGAAGCGCGCTCTGCCGCTGCGGTGCGGCATCCGAACGTCGCTACGATTTATGAGGTCGACGAGACGGAAGACGGCCAGCCGTTCATCGTCATGGAGTACTGCGAGGGCGAAACGCTCTCGCAGCGGATGCGCCGCCGCGCGATAGACGCCGGCGAGTTTCTCTCGATCGCGCGGCAGATCGCGGCGGGACTCGCCGCCGCGCACGAGCAGGGAATCATTCACCGCGACATCAAGAGCGCGAACATCATCATCGAGCCGACGGGGCTCGTGAAGATTCTCGACTTCGGTCTGGCGAAGGCATTGCCGAGCGGGATCAGCGACGGCATGGAGTCGACCGCGAATCATTTCTTCGGCACGCTCCATTTCATCGCGCCCGAACAGGCGCGCGGCGCTGCCGCGGACGCGCGCAGCGATCTGTTCTCCAGCGGCGTCGTGCTGTATCACATGGCGTCGGGGCATCTCCCCTTCAATGCCGAGGCGCCGCTGATGGTGCTCGACAAGATTCGCGACGGCGAGCCGGAGCCATTCGTGCCGCTCGATCCGGCGTTCCCGCCGGCCGCATCGAAGATCATCTCGAAACTGCTGCAGAAAGATCCCGCCGATCGCTATCAATCCGCACGCGAGCTGCTCGCGGATCTCGAAGACATCGATACGCCGACGGTGCGCATGACGCTCACACCGACATCGAAGACGAGCCTCGGCCGCACGATTCGCCGCCCGCGCTGGACGCGCTGGATCGTGATGCTCGCCGCGGCGGTGATCGTGGCCATCGCGATCTTCGTCGTGCAGCGCGACGGCGGCCTCGGCACGCAGGCAAAAAGCGTCGACACGCCGCCGCCGCCGATTCGTTCGATGGCCGTGCTGCCGCTGCGCAACATGACGGCCAACGCGAAGGACGACTTCCTCTCCGTCAGCCTCGCCGATGCGCTCGTCACGAAGCTGCAGCAGCTCCCCGATCTGCAGGTGCGGCCGACGTCGGCGGTGCTCAGCTTCCGCGGCGCCAACGTGGACGCGAAGTCGGCCAGCGAGAAGTTGAAGGTCGACGGCGTGCTCGAAGGAAACTTTCTCGCTGCCGGCGATCTCGTGCGCGTGACCCTGCAGCTGACCGATTCGCGAACGGGCTTTTCGGTCTGGTCCGACACGATCACCGGACAACGCGACAACCTCCTGAAGCTGATCGACGACGTCTCCGCGCGCACGGTGAAAGGACTCGACGAGCACATCGGCGTGCACGAAGACCAGATCACGCGCTCCGTCCCGCGGTCGGTGAATCCGAAGGCGTATGAGGAGTATCTGAAGGCGCGGTCGCTGAACGGAAGCTTTCTCCCCGAGCATTACGCGGCGCAGATCGCGGCGCTGAAACGCGCCATCGCGCTCGATCCGAATTTCGCGGCGGCGCACGCGGACCTCGCCGTCACGATCTCGCTCGGAGTCGCGCGCGGGATGGCCTCGCCGGAAGACGCGAACAAGATGGAGTGGTACGCGCGCCAGGCCGTGCGCATCGATCCCAATCTCCCCGAAGCGCACCTCGCGTTGGGACGCGTGTTCGTGCGCGACCCGCAGCGCTTCCGCGAGTCCGTGCGCGAAGTGCTCGCCGCGCTGCGGCTCGAGCAGACGGACACGCAGGCGCTCTATTCGATGACGACGTACTTCATTTCGACCGGCGACCTCGCGCAGTCCAAATGCGTTGCCGACCGGCTCGTGCTGATCGACCCGAACTCGAACGAAGCGATCACCCGCGGCTACTGGAACATCAACGCCAATGATCCGGAGGGCGCGCTGCGCGTCGCGGAAGTCGCGCTTGCATCGCGCGACACCGCACTCGCGGGCCACGACATTCGCGGCATGGCCTTCATCCTCCGCGACGACGCAGCGTCCGCGGAGAAAGAAGCGCAAGCCGCGCTCGCGATCAACCCGAATCACTACCTCGGCAAGAGCCTCAAAGCCCTCGCCGCCGCCGGCCGCGGCGACCGCGCCGCGGCAGAAACCGCCATCCGTTCCTTCGACCGCGACGCGAACCGCAACCACTGGGCCGCCCTCCGCGTCGCGCTCTGCTACGCCAAGCTCGGCGACCGCGACCAGGCCATCCAATGGCTCCACCGCGCCGCCGACCTCGGCAACCACTCCTGGTACGCCCTCATCAAACACCCCTGGCTGCAACCGCTGCAGGCCGATCCCGAGTTCCAGGCCATCCTCGGCGGGATCAAGACGGATCTGGATGATGTGCGGGATGATGTGGTGGGGGTGTATCAGTTGATGTGCAAATGAACAGTAGCTATCATTGATAGCTATCATGCGCGACAAACCCACCAAACCCAAAACCGCTAGTCTTTTCTGGACCGGCAGAAGCCAAGCAGTTCGTCTTCCGAAGGAATTTCGATTCAAAGGCGATACGGTTCTCGTGCGGCGTGAAGGAAACGCCGTGATTCTCGAACCGAGTAACGACTGGCCGAAAAATTACGTCAAGTCGTTTGCCGGCGTTCCGGAGGATTTCACGCGACCGCCGCAGGGGGCAGTCGAAAAGCGCAAGAAGTTGTAATGGAGTTTCTTCTCGATACAGATACCTGCATTTACGCGCTCAAACAGAACCGCACTGTCCTGGATTCGTTACTTTCGCGAGGCCGCGACGATATTGCCCTCAGCGTGATCACGGAAGCAGAGCTGCGGACGGGCGCCATGAAGAGCGACTCGCCGCTAACAACGCTGCGCCTCCTCGAAAATTTTCTTCGCCCGCTGACGATCCTGGAGTTCACGTCAGAAGATACAACCGTCTACGCGCAGGTACGAGCGACACTGGAGCGCGCAGGCACGCCAATCGGGCCGCTCGATACGATCATCGCCTCACAAGCTCTTGCACGCGATCTGACTCTCGTGACGAACAACGAGCGAGAGTTCCGCAGCGTTTCGGGACTGCGGGTCGAGAACTGGGCCAAATGACAAACGTCAGATCCCTCCCGTGACGAACACCAGTGCCGCTTCCGCACGCGTGACATCATCTTGTCCGCATGCGAACGCTGCTCGCGCTTCTCTTCCTCCTCACCCTTCCGCTGCAGGCGGCGGATGTCCTGTTCCGCGGCGCGCGTGTTTTTGATGGCGTGCGCGTGCTCGACAACACCGATGTCCTCGTGCGCAACGGGCGCATCGAAAGCGTCGGCCGCAAGTTGCAGGCGCCGGAAGGCGCGGAGGTCATCGACGCGAGCGGGAAGACGCTGCTGCCGGGATTGATCGACGCGCATTCGCATGCATTCGGCGACGTGCTGCGCGATGCGCTGATGTTCGGGGTGACGACGGAGCTGGACATGTTCAGCGATCCCGAATCCGCGCAGAAACTGAGGGCGGAGCAGAAGGCCGGCAATGTCGCGGGGCGCGCGGATCTCTTCTCCGCGTCCATCCTCGTGACTGCGCCGGGCGGGCATGGGACGGAGTACGGCTTCGTGATTCCGACGATCACTTCGCCGGATCAGGCGCAGGCATTTGTCGACGCGCGGATCGCCGAGGGATCGGACTGGATCAAGATCGTCTACGACGATGGAAAGGCGTATGGGATCGGGTGGCCGACGCTGAGCGTCGAGACGATGCGCGCGGTGATCGCGGCGGCGCACAAGCGAGGCAAGCTCGCCGTCGTGCACATCGGTGCCGCGGACGATGCGAAAACCGCGATCGAGGCCGGCGCGGACGCGCTCGTGCATCTCTTCACGGACAAGCCGGCATCGGCCGATTTCGCGCAGGTCGTGAAAAAGCATCGCGCGTTCATCATCCCGACGCTCGTCGTGCTGCGCAGCATCACCGGTACGCCGGGCGCGGGCGAAGTGTTGAAAGACCCGCGGCTCGAGCCGTACATCAGCATTTCGGCGCGCGGAACGCTGCAGCAGGCGTTTCCGGTGCGTCCGAATGCGAAGCCGCGCGATTTCGGCGTCGCCAAAGAAACGGTCAGGCGGCTGAAAGCGGCGGGCGTGCCGATCCTCGCCGGCACCGACGCGCCGAATGCCGGCACAGCTCACGGCGTGGCCATGCACCGCGAGCTCGAGCTGCTCGTCGAGTCGGGACTCACGCCCGTCGAAGCGCTCGCCGCCGCGACCAGCGTTCCGGCGAAGTCGTTCGGCCTCGCCGATCGCGGACGCATCGAGAAAGGCCGGCGCGCCGATCTCCTGCTCGTGCAGGGCGATCCGACGACGGACATCACCGCCACGCGCGCGATCGAGGGCGTGTGGAAGGGCGGCGTGCGCGCCGACCGCGCCGCATTCGCGAAAGAGGTCGTGATCGCGGCGAAGGCGACGACCGTCGACGTCGGCAGCGGTCTCATCTCCGACTTCGAGAGCGGGAAGCCGTCCGCGTCATTCGGCAGCGAGTGGTTCGTGTCGACGGACTCGATGGCCAGCGGCAAATCGACCGGAACCATCGAAGTCGCATCGGGCGTGCTGCGCGTCAAAGGAAAAATCGATCCGGCCATTCCCTACGCGTGGGCCGGCGCGATGTGGTCACCCGCGGCGGTGCCGATGACGCCCGCGAATCTCTCCGCCACCAAAGGACTGCGCTTCCGCGCGCGCGGCGACGGCGGCACCTATCGCGTGCTCGTCTTCGCGCAGAGCAAAGGCATGTTCCCGCTCACGCGCACCTTCGTCGCCGGCCCGGAGTGGCGGGATGAATCGTTCCCCTGGTCCGCCTTCGGCGGCATCGACGGACACGACATCATGGCCGTGCTCTTCTGCGGCGGCCCGCAGCCGGGAGACTTTTCGTTCGAGGTGGACGACGTGCGATTGGAAAAGTGAACTAACCGGCCGTCGCGTCGAACATCCGCTGCAGCGCGCGCTCCGCGGGCACGCGGATGTCTTCCGGCACTTCCATCTCGTAGCGCACGTACTGCAGCGAGTCGCGGACGTCCTCGAGCGTCGTCACTTTCATGAACGCGCAGAGCTTGCAGCCTTTGAGGAACGTCTTGTCCGGCACTTCCATCGCCAACCGATCGGACAGGCCGCACTCGGTGACGATGAGGAAGCGCGATGCAGGACGTTCTTTGGCCCAGCGCACCATGCCCGACGTCGACAGCACGGCGTCGGCGAGCGAGGCGACGTCGGGGCGGCACTCGGGATGGACGAGGATCTCCAGCTCCGGATCCGCCTTGCGGATGCGGCTCACTTCCTCCGGCGTGATCTGCTGATGCACGTAGCAGAAGCCTTCCCACGGAATGATGTTCTTCTCCGGCACCTGGTCGGCGACGTGGCGCGCGAGGTTCTTGTCGGGCACGAAGAGAATGTTCTTGTTCGACAGCGTGCGCACGACTTTCGCGGCGTTCGCCGACGTCACGATGATGTCGGAGAGCGCTTTCACCGCCGCGGTCGTGTTTACGTAGCTGACGACGGCGAGGTCGGGATATTGCGGCTTCAGCTCCGCGATCTTCGCCGCGAGATCCTCCGCCGGCGCGGAGTCGGCGAGCTGGCAGCCGGCCATCAGGTTCGGCAGGAGCACGGTCTTCGTCGGGTTGACGATCTTCGCAGTCTCGGCCATGAAATTCACGCCGCAGAATTCGATGATGTCGGCGTCCTTGACCTTCGCCGCCATCAGCGCGAGTTCGAGCGAGTCGCCGACAAAGTCCGCGACTTTCAGAATCTCCGGGCGGTAATAGTTGTGCGCGACGATCACCGCGTTGCGCTCTTTCTTCAGCGCGCGGATCTCCTCGTGCAGCGCCTCGAACTCGCGCACTTCTTCTTCGCTGTAGTCGTATGTGTTGACGCGGCTAAGTTCTTCGTAAAGAGTCGACATCGGTCCTCGGCGCTTTCAATAGCACAATCGTTGCCCCCCACCCTCCGCCCGATCCGTCGGCATCGTGAAACGCCTCCACGAACTCCAACGTCTCGAGCAGCGACCGAATTCGCTCGCGCTGCACACCGATGCCGCGCCCGTGAATCAGGCGCACCTGCCGGAATCCGCGCGCGTATGCCTCGCGAAGATACTCGTCCGCGACATCCTTGATTTCCGACGGTTGGAACGGATGAAGGTCGAGCGTGTCAGTGATCGGAATGGCGACGGGCTGGTCGTCTTCCACGCGCGCGAATTCTAAGGGCATTCGGTCATTCCGGCCGGCCGCAGATCGAACACCTCGAACTCGAACCCATACGGCTCGACCTTCTTCTCGAACTTGGAAGCCGGCAGGTAATCGGCCGTGTCGCTGTAGAAGATGTACGACTGCGAGCCGAGGTAGCGGAAGGTGCACGAGCCGGTCAGCTGCCGCGGCGTCTCGACGAACCAGTTGATCGAGCTGAAGGCCGTCTCTTTCGATCTGCCGATGATCAGCCAGTACTCGCCCGGCGCGAGGTCGAGGTCCGTGAACAGATCGACCCAGCCGTCGAACGGATACGGGAGATCGAACGACTCTCCCGCGATCTCATCGCGGCGCGTCGTGCCGGGACCGATCGTCCGCATCAAATAGGCCTCGAACGGCGCGCGGCCGCCGCCGTTGCCGAGGTGCGCCGACACGGTGACGTGATGATGCTCGCCGTTCAGCACCCAGCCCACCGCCTGACTTCGGACGACCGGCATGGGGCGCGAGAGCTCGCCGTGCGAAGAGAGAAGGATGAACGGCTTCAGCTCCGGCGGTTCCTGCCCGAACATCGCCGTCGCGCCGAGGCAAAGGACCCACCCGAGCGCTGCCTTCATTGGCGAACACAAGAGCGGCGTGCATGCCATCACCGTCCTCTGATACGGCGCACACGCGGCACCCGTTGTGAGTCCTCGGAGGGCGACGGGGCGACTCCTCCCGGGGACATGCGATACTCTCCTCTCCCATGGTTCTGTTCAACCACGCGACGCGCGAGATGACGGCCAAGATCGTGTACTACGGTCCCGGCCTGTGCGGAAAGACGACCAACCTCATGGTCATCTTCGACAAGCTCGATCCCGAGTCGAAGGGAAAGATGCTCTCGCTGGCGACGAAGACGGACCGCACGCTGTTCTTCGACCTCCTGCCCGTCGACATCGGCAAGGTAGGGCCGTTCAATCTCAAGATCCAGCTCTACACCGTGCCCGGCCAGGTCTTCTACAACGAGACGCGCAAGCTGGTGCTGAAGGGCGCCGATGCCGTGGTTTTCGTCTGCGATTCGCAGCCGTCGGTGGTCGAGTCGAATCGCGAGAGCTTCGCCAATCTCATGGAGAACCTCGAGCAGAATCAGATCGATCCGAACGATACCCCTATTGTCATTCAGTACAACAAGCGCGATCTGCCGGGCGTCGTGCCGGTCGAAAAGCTGCAGGAGATGCTCGGCTTCGACGGCTATCCGTACACCGAGGCCTCCGCGCTCCAGGGCGAAGGCGTCATGGAGACGTTCAAGCTCGTCTCGAAAATCACGGCCAAGCATCTCTTCGCAAAGCTCAAGACGAAAGTGGATGCGCCGTCGCCGCGCAAGTCGTCCGCGTCGATGCCGGCGATCCCGAAAGTCGAACCGAAAGCGCCCGAGCCCGAGCCCGAACCGGAGCCGCTCGCCGAGGCGCCTGATCCGTTCGCGGACTCCATGCCCTTCGCCGAAACCGCGGATTACGACAAGGCCGAAGAAGTCTCGCTCGAACAGCTCCTCGCGGAAGGACGCGAGCGGCCGGCAACCATTTCCGGCAACGTGCCGCTGCCCGTCGATGAAATCGAAGAGCTCGGCCATGACGAGCTCTTACCGGTCGAAGAGCCCATCGCCGTCGCCGTGCTCGAAGAAACGCCTGAGCCTGTCGTCCTCGCCGCCGATGACCGCGTCGCCGAGCTCGAATCGCAGATCAACTCGCTCAATGAGAAATTGTCGGCCAAGCAGAATGCGTTGGAAACGATTCTTCGCGAGCTTGATGATTTGCGCGTGCGGGTGCGCGCGCAGCTAGAAGACTAAACCTGGAGGAAACCTGTCCATGCGCCGATCCCTCTCTCTCGCCGTCTGTCTCGTTGTCGCCCTCGCCGGATGTAAAGCCAAAGAGCTCGCCGACAAAGCGTCGATCTCGAAAGATCTGCAGAAGCGCGGCACCACCGATCTGATGCAGGAGATCGCGAAGGACTCGTATGACTCGCCCGCCGACGGCCGTCTCAAGGACTCGCAGATTCAGATGTATCTGAAAGTGCGCGAGCACGAGAAGCAGATCGCGCAGGTCGCGAAAGACGAGCTGAAGCAGCACGCCGAAAAGGCGGACAAGTCGAAGAACTCGCTGGCCGGCATGATCCAGGGCATGAAGGCCCTCGGCTCGGCCGCCGATTTCGTGACCGCCGATCTCCGCGCCGCGAAGGACCTCGGCTACAACACGCAGGAGTACCTCTGGGTCAAGCAGCAGATCCTCGCCGTCAGCACGACGGCCATGGCCGAGAAGTTCAACGACGCGATGAAGACCAACTTCGACAAGGCGTACACCGAGGCGAAGAAGGCGTATGACGAGGCCAAGGACGAGCAGACCAAGAAGCTGTATGCGGATGTGCTCGCGGGCTACGACAAGTCGAAGAGCGAGCTGCAGCAGAACGTGCAGCAGGATCCGGCCGTCGCGTTCAACCGCCAGCTGCTCTCGAAGTACGAGAACGTCCTCTCCGCCTACGCGAACGAGCTGGAAAAGTACGCCGACAAGCCGGGCGAAGTGAAGAAGAGCCTGCAGGAATTCGACAAGAAGCTCGAAGAGGCGAAGAAGCAGTAATTTGAAGACGCTGATTTGTTCGCGCTGCGATTGGCGATCCCCGATCGCGGCGCTTTTCAACCTCTGCCCAAACTGTAGTGCACCCCTTCTGGTGCACTACGAATTCGCCGCGCCGGTGCAGCTGCGCGAGCGCAGCGACATGTGGCGCTACGCCGACGTCCTTCCCGTCGATGACGAAAGTGACATCGTCACGCTCGGCGAAGGGCTCACACCGCTCCTCCCTTCGCGCGATCAGCGCGGCGTCTTCATCAAAGACGAGTCGAAGAATCCGACGCGCTCGTTCAAATCGCGCGGCATGGCCGCGGCCGTGACGATGGCCAAGAGGCTCGGCGCCACGCGCCTCGCCGCGCCGACCGCGGGCAATGCCGGCGCTGCTTTGTCGGCATACGGCGCGCGCGCGGGCATGCCGGTCTTCGTGGCGATGCCACGCGACACACCGCAATCGATCATCGACGAATGCGAAGGCTACGGCGCCGACGTCGAGCTCGTGGCCGGCGTCATCACCGACGCCGCGAAGCGCGTGCAGCAGCACATCGCCGAACATGGCGGCTTCGATCTCTCCACGCTCAAGGAGCCGTATCGCGTCGAGGGCAAGAAGATCATGGGCTACGAGCTGCTGGCCGACCTCGGCCGCTTGCCCGACGTGATCCTCTACCCCACCGGCGGCGGCACGGGTCTCATCGGGATGTGGAAGGCGTTCGACGAGATGCAGCGCCTCGGCTGGATCGACGGCGCGCGCCCGCGGATGTGGACCGTGCAGTCGAGCGGCTGCGCGCCCATCGTGCGCGCGTTCGATCAGCAGCTCGAGACCGCGCCGGAGTGGGAATCGCCGCAGACGACCGCGTGGGGACTGCGCGTGCCGCGCGCGGTCGGCGATCGGCTGATGCTGAAGGCATTGCGCGACTCGCGTGGTGGTGCGATTGCCGTCGACGAAGCGCAGATCGAGCCCGCGGCTGCCGAGCTGCGCAAGCGCGAAGGCATCGACGCCGGACCCGAGACCGGCGCGGCGTGGCTCGCTTTGCGCGAGCTGCAGTCGCGCGGCGACATCAAAGATGGCGAGCTCGTCGTGGTGTTCAACACCGGCGGCAATAAGTACAGATAAGTGACCCGGCTCACCGCTGGCTGTACACGCTGACGCTACATTTGCGTCTAATCCGGGTTCGAACAGCAGCGATGGAGAAACAATGAAACGACTCCTTTGGGGAGTTCTCGTTGTCGTAGTTGCAGCTTTTGGTGGGAACGCATTTGCGCAATCGTGTCCGACGGCGCCTCCGACTCTCGTTTACCCGCCGAACAACAGCGCCAACATTCCGCGCGAGAACATCACCAACAGCGTGCCCTTGAAGTGGACCGGCGTCGCCAACACGACCAGCTACGACATCTACTTCGGTCCTCAGGGCAGTGGCTGCGCGAATCTCCACGGTACGGAGACGGGCGGCACCGGCAACAAACAGTGGACGCCGCCCGCAGGCGAGATCGTCGACGGCGCATCGTACGAATGGAAAGTCGTCGCCAAAGGCGCCATCGGCTGCCCGTTGAAGCCGTCGACCTGCAACACGTTCACGATGACCGCCTGCCCCACCTCGGCGCCGACGCTCAACGCGCCCGCGAACGGCAGCACCATCCCGCCCGGCGCCACGACGCTCAGCTGGAACCCGGTCGCGAATGCCGGCTTCTACGAAGTCTTCATCTCCATCGACGGCGCGCCGCCGACCATCGTCACCACCACCTCGACCATTCGCGCCATCACCACCGAGCCGGGACACAACTACTCCTGGGCCGTGCGCTCCGCGAAGTCGCTCTGCGCCAACGGCTTCACCTCGCAGATCTTCAACTTCAATACGAGCTGTCCCACGACGCCGCCCGCGCCGGCGACGCCGGTCGAAAACGCCGCGTTCAACGACCAGTCGGCAATCACGTTCTCCTGGGGCTCGGTCGACGGCGCGAGCAGCTATGGCCTCTATCGCTCGCAGGACGGCGGGCAGACCTGGACGCTCTTCGCGAGCAACCTCACCAGCCGCACGTACTCCGCGACGTTCCCCATCGGCAGCTGGAAGTGGCGCGTGCGCGCGAACTTCTCCGGCAACTGCGCGCCGGTCGACTCCGCGATGCGCGGCTTCACCGTCATCAGCGCGTCGTGCTCCAACACGCCGCCCACGCTCACCGGACCCGCAGACGGCGCCGCGCAAACACAGCCCGTGCTGCTGACCTGGTCCTCGCCGGCCGCGCAAGGCAAGACGTTCCTCATCTTCGTCTCCGGCCCGAACGGCACGTCGCAGGCGGGATCGACGACCAACAACTCGTTCGTGCTCACCGGCCTGACACCCGGCACATACCAGTGGTACGTCGTCGAGAAGAATCCGAATTGCCCCGACGTCACGTCCGACAAACGAACGCTCATCATCAACAAACGCGAATGCGTGAACGAGACGATCACCATCCTCTCGCCCGCGAACGCCACGACGACGTCGTCGCCCGTCACCATCTCCTGGACCGCGGTCCAGAACGCGACGCAGTACCGCATCTGGGCCTCGCAGAACGGCGGCGCGCTTGCGCTGATCGCGCGCACGACGGCGACGAGTGCCACCGTCACGCTCCCCGCCGGCACGTTCCTCTTCAAGATCGAAGCGCAGCGCGAGGACTGTCCCTCTATCCTCTCCAACGAACGCGGGTTCACCGTGCCGGCGGCCGCGGACTGCGGCAACAACACCGCACCGCAGCTCGGAACGCCTACGCCGAAACAGGATCCGTCAACAGGACGCAAATCGATGGTCCTGCCGTGGATCGCGCAGTCGCGCGGCACGGCGATTCTCTATCGCGTCTTCGTCGCTCTCGGCTCACAACCGTTCGAGAACGTGGGCGATACGCGCGACGCGACGCAGGTCGAAGCGTCGCTGCCGGCCGGCGAGTACCGCTGGTTCGTGCAGGTGCTGTTCGCGAATTGCCCGGCGATGAATTCGGAGATCGGCACGTTCACGGTGGAAGAGAGCGCGCCGCGCTGCAGCAGCGACGCGCCCGTCGTCACCGAGCCGGTGAACGGCGCGACGGTACAGAAGCTGCGCTTCCGCGTCACCGAAGTCGCGCGGAGTTCGCGGCAGGTCCGCTATCGATTCTTCGCCATCGTCGACCGCACGAACGCGCAGGCGGAGCCGGTGTTCCTCGGCGCGTCGACCACGCCGGAATTCGAGCCCGCGCTGCAGCTCCCGCCGGGCACGTATTCCGTGTTCGTGGAGCGCGCCGTCGATGAATGTCCGTCGACGTTCTCCGACCGCATCACCGTCACGATCGCCCGCGCGCAAAATTGCAACACCACCGCGGCGCAGCTCACCTCGCCGGCGAACGGCGCGACGAATGTCTCGCCCGAGGTCGACTTCCGCTGGAACGCGGTACCGCAGCAGGGCGCGGCGTACGTGCTCCTCGTGCAGGTCAACGACGGCGCGTTCACCGCCGTCGGCACGACCACCGACACGCACCTCACCCGCCGCGTGCCGCCGGGACGAATCCGCTGGGTCGTCGTCGCGCTGAACGAAGGCTGCGATCCGAAGATCTCGCAGGCGTTCGCGTTCGAAGTGGCACTGTCGCGCAACTGCGAGCTGCCGCCGCCCGTCGGCGTGACTCCGTCCGGCATCGAAGAAGCGTCGGACCTCGGCGTCGGCTTCGCGTGGAACTTCGTGCGCGGCGCCTCGAACTATCACCTCTTCGTCTGGAAGGACGGCGAAGAGCCGGCCGAAGTCGCGGTGACGGCGACGCGGAAAGCGCGCGTGCCGCTCTCGCCCGGCGCGTATCACTGGTATGTCGCCGCGGAGGTCCCGAACTGCGGCATGCTGCAATCCGCCACCGGCGAGTTCACGGTCGTCGAGGCGAGTGCGTGCGGTGCGCCGGGCAAGCCGAAGGCGCATGTCGTCGGACGCGCGCTCGCCGGAACGCCGTACACCGTGCGCTGGTCCTCGCTCGCGCACGTGAAGACGTACGAGCTGCAGTGGTCGACGACGAGCGACTTCGCGAATCCGCAGACGTACCTCCTCAACGACACCGAATACACGACTGCCGGCAGCGGCGGGCAGGAGCTTTACTATCGCATCGCCGGTCTGAGCGATTGCGACGACAAGCGCGGCCCGTACTCCGACGTCGTCAAGATCGTCATCAGCCCGGAAACGGCCACCAGCGCCAGCGTCGATATCGGCGCCGACGGTGAAGTGCAGCAGAAGCTCTTCATTCCCGGCTCGTCCACGCCGGCGACGTTCGCGGTGACGTTCGACAAACCATGGATCACGGCGAAGCCGTCATCCGGACCGCTGCCGCCGGAAGGCGTGACCGTCACGCTGACGAGCGATCGCGGACAGCTGCACCTCGGCGGCAACACCGCGACCGTGAAAATCGCGGTCGACTCGCAGAGCAGCAGCGGCGGCAAACTCCAGCCGCACGCCAGCATCGTCACGACCGTCCCCGTCAACGTCAACCTCGTCACGCCGGTGACGCCCGCCGGCAAGAGCGGACCGTCGCCCGACTCGCTGATTTTCGCCGCGGTCGGACACGCGCCGGGACAGAACGGTTCGTTCTTCGAGTCCGACGTGCGCGTGGCAAACCTCGGCGCGCAGCCGATGAAGTACCAGGTCAACTACACGCCGTCGAACACTGACGGCACGGTCACGGGCCAAACGACGACGATCGAGATCGCGCCGAATCAGACGCTGGCGCTCGATGACATCCTCTCCAGCCTCTTCGGCCTCGGCGACACCACCGGCGCGATCGGCATGCTCGAAGTGCGTCCGCTCACGACGTCGACGTCCTCCTCCAGCAGCCTGTTCTCCACCGTCAGCTCGACCGCGCAGCAGTTGCTCACGCTCGGCTCGAGCCGCACCTACAACTTCACGCCGGCCGGCACGTTCGGGCAGTACATCCCCGCCACTCCGTACGCGAAGTTCCTCGGCGGCGGCAAGATCCTCTCGCTGATGCAGGTCGCGCAATCCGCCGCGCTTCGCGCGAATTTCGGCTTCGTCGAGGCCTCGGGACAGCCGGTCAACCTCGACCTGCGCGTCTTCGACATCGCCAACCATTTGCTCGCCACGATTCCAGTCTCGCTCACCGCGAGCGAGCACAAACAGATCGGCTTGCTCCTGGCGTCGAACGGCATCACCGACCTCGAAGACGGCCGCGTGGAAGTGCAAGTGACGAGCGGCAACGGTAAGGTCACTGCCTACGTTTCCGAGGTGGATAACGCGACGAATGATCCGTTCCTCGTCTCGGCGGTGGAGAAAAACTCCGTCAACACGAACCGCTACATCGTCCCCGGCATGGCCCACAAGGACCTCGGCTTCGCGTTCTGGGTGAGCGACCTGCGCGTCTTCAACGGCGGCACGACGCAGGTTCCGGCCACGCTCACGTTCTACACGGAGGCGAACCCGTCGTCGTTCGTGCAGAAGCAGATCACGCTCGATCCGGGCGAGATCGAAGTGCTCAACGACGTCGTCCAGAACCTCTTCGGCCAGCCGAACGGCGCCGGCGGCTCGATCGTCGTCACCACTCCGACGAACGTCCCCCTCGGCGTCACCGCGCGGACGTACAACAAAACCACGAACGGCTCCTACGGCCAGTTCATCCCCGGCGTCACCGTCGCCGATGCGGTCGGCACCGGCCAGCGCGCGCTGCAGGTGCTGCAGGTCGAAAACTCGACCCGCTTCCGCACCTACATCGGCATGACCGAAACCACCGGCAACCCCGCGCGAGTCGAAGTCGCCCTCACCCTCCCCGACTCCATCGTCACCCCCGTCGTCACCTACGACCTCGCGGGCAACGAATACCGCCAGATCTCCCTCTCCGACTTCGGCATCGAAGACGCGATCTACAACGGGAGAGTGTCGGTGAAAGTGATCAGCGGCACCGGCAAAGTGACCGCGTACGGCTCCGCCGTGGACATGTCGACGAACGACGGCACGTACATTCAGGCGCAGTAACCGTGGAGCGGCGGGCTTTAGCCCGCCGAATTTCTGCGGCGGGCTAAAGCCCGCCGCTCCACACTTCAGTGTCTCCGCAATCTCACCGCATTCGTCGGCGTGTACTCCAACACCCACAACCGCCCACCCCGATCGATCGCCCCGCCGCTCGGTTTCCACGGCGGCACCGACTCATCGACGACTGTGACTGCGCCGGACGGCGTCACGCGCTTGACCATCCCCCGCGCGGAATGCGCGACGTACACGTTCCCCGCGCGATCGAGCCAGAGGCCCTGCACGTCATGACGCGCGCCGCCGAGGCGTGCGAGGCGGGTCAGGCGTTTATCGGGAGTGATGCGGAGGATGTCGGTGAGGTCGACGAGAAACAGCGTGCCGTCGGGTGTCACGTTCATCCAGCGAATGTCGCGGAAGCCGCGGGCGAGCACGTCGTTGCCGCGCATCACCGCGCCCTCTTTCGCAACGTACATGCGTCCCGCGCGATCGCGCACGAAGCTGTAGTTCGTGAGGAATCCTGCCGTATCCGGAATGACCTTCGTCACGCGTCCTCTCGCGTCGCGGCGCCAGACGTAGTGTCCGTACGTGTTGGTCCGCTCTCCGGAATACCAACTGTGCTCGCCGAACAGGTTGTCCTGCGCGTCCATGTACAGCTCATGCGTGTGCACCCGCGGCATGACCACGCGCTTCGTCCCATCCGGCGCGACCTGCCACACCTGCTCGAGATCGGAGTAGTACGCGTTCCCGCGCGAGTCGAAGACGACGCTGACCGGCGGATGGGCCAGAAGTGGAAAGGCGGACAAAAGGATCGCCGTCAGGCAGTAGCCGCGCATGATCATCGAGTGTACGTTGAAACGAATCGGCACTCATCGTCACTACTCTTGAGGAGGAACAGCCATGGCCAATCCGAACGCGATTTTTGGAGCGATCACGGACATCCGGCGCGACGAGCGCGGCGGTCCCACGGTCGTGCTGGAAGGCGGCGGCACCGCGCGCTTCGACCCCGAGGACAAGGGAAGCGCCCGATACGCCGCGCTGCTGGAAGATCTGCGGCGCAGAAAGATGCCGGTCTACATCGAGACCGATCCGGCGTCCGGCTACGCCCGGCGCGTCTACCTGCCGAAGCTCGTGAAAGTCGAGAGCATCCGCGAGGCGCCGTCGGGCGAGGTGTCGATCACATTCGAGCGCTCGCACGCGCGGCACGTCGTCAAGCGCGACGCCGACAGCGCCGAGCTGCTGCGCGCGCTGCGCGAAGCCGGCAAGGATCGCTGGCTCGCCGTCACCGTGAACGACCGCCAGGAGATCCTCGACGTCCGCCCGTACGATCCGCCGTTCGAGCTGCCGCGCCTCGAGCCTCCGCCGCGATTGGTATGGTGGCAATGGTGCTGGTGGCCGTGGCGGTGGTTCCGCTGCTGCGTCTCCCGCCGCCGCGCCCAGGAGCTCTTCGATCTCTGCGCGGCCACGACCTGCGATCCGCTCACCGTTCCGCCGCCCTGCATCCCGTTCATGTTTCCCGATGACGGCTGCTGGGGACGCGCGCACGAGATGCGCCGCCTGATGCTGAACGCCGGCACGAGCTCGAAGAAAGTGTGGATCGACGGCTGGCTGCACACGCCGACGAAGAACAATCCGTTCTGCTTCGTGAACTGGGGCTGGCACGTCGCGCCCACGATCTGCGTCCGGACGTGGTGGTGGTTCCCGTTCTTCAGCGTCCGGATGGTGATCGATCCGTCGCTCTTCACGACGCCCGTCACGAAGGCGACCTGGAAGAGCGTGCAGGGCGACCCGAACGCGACGCTCACCGACACCGAAGGATGGGTCTTCTCGCGCTGGAACGGCTATCAACCCGATCCCGGATACGTGCAGACGAACCAGGTGCTCGCCGATTACCGCTCCGACCTGCAGTTCCGCTCCCTCGGTCCTGACGGTCCCCCGCCCTACGCCAACTGTCCCTGAACCTCCAGGTGCGGCGTGCATATAATGCGCGCCGCGTGGAGCGGCGGGCTTTAGCCCGCCGGTTCTCTCGGCGGGCTGAAGCCCGCCGCTCCACTGATCTAGGAGGTTTCCTTGGCTGATCAACAGTACGACGTCATCATCATCGGCAGCGGGCCGGGCGGCTATGTCGCCGGCATCCGCGCCGGGCAGCTCGGTCTGAAAACGGCCGTCATCGAGCGCGATCCATTCCTCGGCGGCACGTGCCTCCATCGCGGCTGCATTCCCACCAAGGCGCTGCTCGAGAACGCCGACATCTGGCAGAAGATCCAGAAAGCGAAAGACTTCGGCATCACCGTCGGCGATGTCACGATCGACTGGTCGGCGGTGCAGAAGCGCAAGCAGGGCGTCGTCGATCAGAACTCGAAGGGCATCGAGTTCCTCTTCAAAAAGCACAAGGTCGAGTGGGTCAAAGGCTTCGGCAAGGTCGTCGACCGCAACACCGTCGATGTCGACGGAAAGAAGCTCTCGACAAAGAACATCATCCTGGCCATGGGCTCCGTGCCGAAAGACCTGCCGCACATCAAGAGCGACGGCAAGCGGATCATCAATTCCGACCACATCCTCAAGCTCGACTACATCCCGAAGTCGATGCTCGTCATCGGCGCGGGCGCGGTCGGCTGCGAGTTCGCGTCGATCTTTTCCCGCTTCGGCACGAAGACGACGATCGTCGAGGTGATGCCGCAGCTCCTGCCGATCGAGGACGACGAGATCTCCAAGGAATTCACGCGCGTCTTCAAAAAGAAGGGCATCGAGGTCTACACCGACGCGAAGGTGCTGTCGTGTGAAGTCACCGAGAACGGCGTGAAGTCGGTGGTCGAGGCGAAAGGAAAGCAGCAGACCATCGAGACGGACGTGGTGCTCTCCGCGACCGGACGCCGCGCCGTGACCGAGAATTGCGGTCTCGAGAACACGAAGGTGAAGCTCGATCAGCGCGGCATGGTCGAAGTGGACGGCCTGATGCGCACCGGCGAGCCGGGAATTTACGCGATCGGCGACATCGTCCCGACTCCCGCTCTCGCGCACTGCGCGTTCGCGGAAGGAATCCTCGCCGTGGAGCACATCGCCGGGAAGGAAGTCCGCCCGATCAACTACGACCACGTTCCGAACGCGACGTACACCGACCCCGAGGTCGCATCGGTGGGATTGACGGAGCGCAAGGCGAAAGAGCGCGGGTTCGACGTGAAGATCGGCAAGTTCCCCTTCACCGCCAATGCGAAGGCGAAGATCGTCGGCGAAGCCGTCGGGCTGGTGAAGTACGTGACGGACGCGAAGTACGACGAGATCCTCGGCGTGCACATCGTCGGGCCGAAAGCGACGGAGCTGATCGTCGAAGCCGGCGCCGCGCTCGAGCTCGAGGCCACCGCCGAGTCGATCGCGCGTACCATCCACGCACATCCGACGCTCTCCGAAGCCCTCGCGGAAGCGGCAGAGGACGTCCACGGGCAGGCGCTTCACATTTGATGTTGTCCAACGAACAGCTCCTCGAAATCGACTACTACCTTCGCCTCACGCGCACGCTCGAGGAGCGCCTCGTCGCGCTCTTCCGCCAGGCCAAAGTGATCGGCGGCCTGTATCGCTCGCTCGGCCAGGAAGGCGAATCCGTTGCCGCGGCGTACGCGCTCGACTACCAGCAAGGCGACGTCGTCCAGCCGCTGATCCGCAACCTCGGCGCGATCCTCGTCGCCGGCGCGAAGCCCGCGGACGTCATCCGCCAGTACATGGCCAAAGGCGACAGCCCGACGCGCGGCCGCGAGCTCAACATCCACTTCGGCCATCCGGCCAAGGACGGCTTCATCGGACAGATCTCGATGCTCGGCGACATGATCCCGGTCATGGCCGGCATCGCCCTCGCCGGACGGATGCAGAAGCGCAAGCTCGTCACGCTCGCCTTCATCGGCGACGGCGGCTCCTCGACCGGCGCGTTCTGGGAAGGGATGAATTTTGCGACGGTCCAGAAGCTGCCGATGGTCGTGATCGTCGAGAACAACGGCTACGCCTACTCCACCCCGACGTCGAAGCAGACCGCGGCGAAGAAGCTCGCCGACAAGGCTGTCGCCTTCGGCTGCCACGGCGTCACCATCGACGGCAACGACGTCCTCGGCGTCTACGAGACCACGCAGCTCGCGGTGAAGCGCGCGCGCGAAGGCGAAGGCGTCACGCTGATCGAAGTCATCACCTTCCGCATGAAGGGACACGCCGAGCACGACAACCAGGCCTACGTGCCGAAGGAGTTGATCGCGGAGTGGGCGGAGAAGGACGCGGTGCTGCGGTTCGAAAAGCTGCTGCTCGAGCGCGGCGTGGCGACGCGCGAATCGCTCGACGCCATCCAGCAGCGCGTGAAGAAGGAAGTCGACGACGCGACGGATGAAGCGGACCGCTCGCCGATGCCCGATCCCGCCGACGCGGGACGCGGACTGTACATCGAGGACGGATACTGGAATGGCTGAGACGACCTACATCGAAGCCATCACCCAGGCCATGCAGGAAGAGATGGCGCGCGACGAGCGCGTGTTTCTCATCGGCGAGGACGTCGGCGGCTACGGCGGCGCGTTCAAGACCAGCTACGGCCTGCTCGACAAGTTCGGCCCCGAGCGCGTGATCGACACGCCGATCTCCGAGATCGCCATCATCGGCGCGGCCTCGGGGGCGGCGCTCATGGGCATGCGTCCCATCGCCGAAATGCAGTTCCTCGACTTCATCACCTGCGGCTACGACATCCTCGTCAACTTCGCGGCGATGAACAGCTACCTCTTCGGCCGCGCCTGCCCGATCGTCGTCCGCGGCCCCGCCGGCGGCGGCACCCACGGCGGGCCGTATCACTCGATCAACCCCGAAGGCATGTTCCTCAACCGCCCCGGCCTCAAGATCGTCGCGCCGGCAACCGCGTACGACGCGAAGGGCCTGCTGAAAGCCGCGATCCGCGATGACAACCCCGTGCTCTACATCGAGCACAAATACCTGTACCGCCGCATCAAAGAGAACCTCCCGGACGAGGACTACGTCGTCCCCATCGGCAAGGCGAGCGTTCGACGCAAAGGCAAAGACCTAACCATCGTCACGTGGGGCGCGATGCTCTACGTCGCCCTCGACGCCGCCGACGACCTCACAAAAGACGGCGTTTCCGCCGAAGTCCTCGACCTCCGCTCGATCGTGCCGTTCGATGAAGAGGCGATCCTGGAGTCGGTCGCGAAAACGAATCGCGTCATCATCCTCCACGAAGCCCCCCTCACCGGCGGCGCCGGCGCGGAGTTCGCCGCCCGCATCGCGGAGAAGGCATTCGACTACCTCGACGCCCCGATCAAACGCATCGCCGCGCTCGATGTCCCGACTCCCTATTCGCCGCCGCTGGAAGCGGCGGCGTTGCCGGACAAGGCGCGCGTGCTCAGCGCCGCGCGCGAGTTGCTGGCTTACTAATCGCGCGGCGCCGGGACGGCGCCGGGCCAGCCGGCGAGGACGCCGGCGTTCCCAACGCTCGGAACGCCGCCGTCTCGGCGGCTGGCCCAGCGGCGCCCCGCTGCCGCTACTGATTCACGACGCGCGCGTTGATGACCTTCCCGCTGCTGTCGAGCGTGTACTCGATCAGCTTCCCGGCCGTGTCACGCACCTGCTTCACCGTTTGGCCGGCGGCGTTGGTCGTCTCCTTCAGCACCTGCAGATCGAGCAGGCGGCCGACGGTCTTGTCGCTGATGATCTTGCCGGTCGTGTCGACGGTGCGCTCGAGGATGTTGCCGGTCGTGTCGATGGAGCGCACGACCGTCTGGCCGAGGGTGTTCACGGTTTGGGAAAGCAACCCGCCGGGCGCGGTCGCGTTTTCGAGCGTGCGTCCGACGGTGCCCACGGCCTGGCTCACGACGCCGCCCGGCTGCAGCGCGGTATTCGCGACCTGGCCCACCGTGCCGACCGTGCGATCGACGGTGGTCAGAAGACGCGAGACCAGCTCCGGATTCTTGTCGATCGTCTTCAGCGTCCGCTCGATGATGTCGGCCACGCGGTCGAGCCGCACGACGAGATACACCTCGGCGTCGACGCCGACGATCTCCAGCCGCACTTTGTCGATCCGCGCATCGGCGCCCGCGTTGAGCGCCACGAGATTGCCGACGCGCGCGTCGAGCGCCACGTGCGCGCGCACGTCCCGCACGTCCAGCACGATATCGTCGACGTGGACTTTCGGGATATCGACCACCACGTCCGGCTCCTTCGAAGGCGTGGCCGGACGCGGTTGCTGCTGCTGCGCGGCCAGCGGCAGGGCGATCAGAGTGAGTAACACGAAGAAGCGTTTCATCGCCTGCGTCCTCCCTGCGGCTGACTGATGACGCGCGAGCCGACGATCTTGCCCGCGCTGTCGAGCGTGTACTCGATCACCGCGCCGCTCGTGTCGCGAACCTGCTTCACGAGCTGTCCCGCGGCGTTCGTAGTCTGCTGCAGCACCGGCAGATCGAGCAGCCGCCCCACGTTCTTTTCGCCGACGAGGTTTCCCGTCGTGTCGAGCGTGCGCTCCACGATGTTGCCGGTCGCATCGAGCGTGCGCTGCACGGTCTGGCCGAGCGTGTTGACCGTTTGCGTCAGGAGACCGCCCGGCGCGGTCACGTTCTCGAGCGTGCGGCCCACCGTTCCGACGGTCTGGCTCACGACGCCTCCGGGCTGCAGCGCGGTGTTGGCGACGCCGCCGACCGTGCCGACCGTCCGATCGACGGTTGTGAGCAACTTCTCCAGGAGCTGCGGATTGTTGTCGATGGTCGTCAGCGTGCGGTCGAGAATGCGCGCGACGTTGTCGAGCCGCACCGTGAGATAGGCCTCCGCTTCCACGCCGCGGATCTCCAGCTTCACGCTGCCGATCGTCGCGTCGACACCGGCCTTGAGCGACACGAGATTCGCCACCCGCGCGTCGAGCGCGAGGTGCACTTCGAGGTTATCGACTTCGAGCAGGATCTGCTCGACGCTCAGGTTCGGCACCTCCAGGTACACGTCCGGATTCCCCGCCGCCGCGGCGCGCTGCCGCGCGGTCGGCCCGGACGATCGCGGCTTCGCCTCGCGCGGCGCATTCTGCCGCGGCGTCACCGCGCTTCCCGGCGGACGCGGCGACGCGGGCCTGCGGATCGTGCCGGGCGGCGTTTCCTGTTGTGCCTGCGCCGTGGCGGACGCGCGGATCGATGCGTTCTCATCGCCGCTGCTCGTACTCGTCGTCGCCGGTTGCTGCGCAACGAGAGGCGCAGCCAGGACGAGCGCACAACCAATGGTCGTCAGTCGAGTCATCGACAAACCTCCTTCAGGGGTTCGGGGGCTTCGATGTACTGCCTAAGGCTTCATCCAGGATCTGTTCGATGTCGGGAAGCGTGCTGGTGATGGTGAGACGGATGCCGATGTCGCGATACGTCGTGTGAGGCTGCACTTCGTCGGGCAGATTCGTGCGGTCGCTCGTGTGCACGGTCTGGTTCTGCAGCGCGCCGTCGAATTTGACCGTGACGTTGGGAACGGTCTCGAAACGCAGCTCTTTCGCATGAACGCGCGCGAGGATGGCCACGTCGGGCTGCGCGTCGGGCGCCGCCGGCGTTGCCGCCGCGAGCACGACACCGAGCCACCACCCCAGCATTGGTGCGTTCATCGCTTACCTCTCGCGGGCCGCCGCTGCACGGAGTGTTCCATAGCAGCGGGGTTGCACGTGCAACCGCTCACGCGATAAAAGGCGCAGCGAGGAATGAAGAATGGCCACTGATGTCGTGATGCCCCAGATGGGCGAGTCGATCGCCGAAGGAACCGTGTCGCGCTGGCTGAAGAAAGTCGGCGACAAGGTCGAGCGCGACGAACCGCTGCTCGAGATCTCCACCGACAAAGTCGACGCCGAGATCCCCTCGCCCGCCGCCGGAACCGTCACCGAGATCCTCGCCAAGGAAGGCGACACCGTTCCTGTGAACGCGGTGGTCGCAAGAATCGCAGCCGAAGGCGAAGCCGCGGCATCTGCGCCCGCCGTGCCCGCGCCAGCGCCGGAAGACAAGACAGTCGAGAAGCCGAAGCCTGCGCCCGAGCCCGAGCCAGTCGCCCAGTCACCCAGTGCCCCGGTCTCCCAGCCCGAGTCTGCGCCAGAACCCACCGGGCAACCGGGCGACCGGGAAACCGGGCAACCCGGCGAAGGCGAAGCCGAAGCCGAGGTCACCTCCCTCGACGAACGCCGCCGCACGAAATCCAGTCCCCTCGTCCGCAAGATCGCGAAAGAAAACAACGTCGACATCTCCCAGATCGCCGGCACCGGCGTTTCCGGCCGTGTGACGAAGAACGACATCCTCGAATACATCCAGCAGCCCAAGCCCGCGGCCGCGGCGGCACAACCCGCACCCGCGCAGCAGCGAGCGCCGCAACCGCGTCCCCAACCACAGTTCGCCGAAGGCGAGAACGTCCGCCTCGAGCCGCTCTCCGTCATGCGCAAGCGCATCGCGCAGCACATGATCGAGTCGAAGCAGACCTCGGCGCACGTGACCACCGTCTTCGAAGTCGACGTCACCAACGTCGACAAGCTCCGCCGCCGTCACAAAGACGACTACGCGCAGCGCGGCGTCAAGCTCACCTACCTGCCGTTCATCGTGCAGGCCGTCATCTCCGGCCTCCGCGAGTTCCCCGTGCTCAACGCATCGATGGACGAGAGCAACGTCGTCTATCACCGCGACGTGAACATCGGCATCGCCGTCGCGCTCGAGTGGGGTCTCATCGTCCCCGTGCTGAAGCAGGCCGACGAGCTGAACATCCTCGGCATCGCCCGCGCCGTCAACGACCTCGGCGACCGCGCGCGCGCGAAGAAGCTCAGCCCCGACGACGTGCAGGGCGGCACGTTCACCATCACGAACCCCGGCATCTTCGGCAGCCTCTTCGGCACGCCGATCATCAACCAGCCGCAAGTGGCCATCCTCGGCGTCGGCGGCGTGAAGAAACGCCCGGTCGTCGTCGAGACGAAGGAAGGCGACTTCATCGCCATCCGCTCGATGTGCTACCTCGCGCTGACCTTCGATCACCGCCTCATCGACGGCGCCGTCGCCGATCAGTTCATGGCCCGGGTGAAATCGATCCTCGAGGCGGGGCAGTTCACGATGTAACAGCTGCAAGGACGAGCTCGCTCCCAACCAGCCGGAGGTATATGGTCGGTTGCGGGTAGGGAGGTCCTTATGTCCGTCCGTCGGCTCATGGTGTTTCTCTGCCACGCCTCGCAGGATAAAGAAGAGGTCTGCGCCCTCTGCAAGCGTCTCGAAGTCGACGGATTCGATCCCTGGCTCGACAAAAAGAAGCTTCTTCCCGGCCAGAAATGGTCGGACGAGATCCTGAAAGCGGTGAGCCGCAGCGACGTCGTCGTGGTTTGTCTGTCGCGGCACTCGTCGCGGCCGGGCTTCATTCAGAAAGAGATTCGCGAGGCGCTGGACGCCGCCGACAAGCAGCCCCCGGGCGCGACCTTCATCATTCCCGCGCGGCTGGAACCGTGCGACATCCCCGAGCGGCTCGCGGAATGGCACTATGTCGACCTCTTCGAGCCTGACGGCTACGAGAAACTCGTCCAGGCCATTCGCAAGCGTGCCGCGTCGGACCAGCGGCTGCTCTTCGCCACCTGGCCCGACGCGCCGCTGAAGATCAGCGACTTCAGCGCGTCACTCATCGAAGAGATCGAGCGCATCACCGACGCCACCACTTCCGTGCTGCTGCGTCTGAACGAATACCCGGCACGCGCGTCCGCGAACGCCGGGTTCGCTTCGGACGTCAACCAGCAGATCGCGGCCATTCCGCTCGATGACGCGCTCGACGTCGACATCACCTGCATCGACGAGACCGATCGCTACTTCGTCCACTCCTCGTGTCCGGCGATCATCTCCAGGACGCACGAAAGCGTCTGGACCGGCTCGCAGGGACAGGAGTTTTCGCGCTGGTTCTCGCAAAACGTCAGCGAACTGCAACGCGGCATGCTGACGTGGACGGACAAAGTGTCCGACGATCCGAATCTGCCGTGGAGCCGCTACAAGCGCAAAACCATCGTGGCCTTCAAGCGCATCGCCGTCGCGGAGAACGTCGACTGGACGATTGCCGTCGAAGGGCATGAGGTCGCCAAGCGGCGCAATCAACGGGCGGACGGCGCCGTTATCCCGAGGCGGTGAACCGCCTCGTCCTCGTCCTGCTCCTGGCCACGTCCGCGATCGCGCAGGACGTCTACGTCCCGCCCGTGCCGATCGGCATCAAGCGCGACGGCAAAGTGCGCGTGCCGCCGGCGCCGATCCCGTTTCCCGCCGAGGATGAGGCGTGGATCCGCCTCCGCACGCCGCGCTTCGACATCATCAGCAGCGCCGGCGAAGAGAAGACGAAGTCAATCGCGCAAAACCTCGAGACGCTCGCCGCGGCGCTCCATCGACAACCACCGAATACACCCGCGACGATCTTCGTCTTCGCCAAGCGCCGCGAGTCGCAGCCCTACTTCGGCCTCCTCATCGGCGACCCGAAAACGACCGTCACCGGCGTGTACGTGCGGCATGAAGGCGGCGGCACGATGTTCGTCGACGCCGACCGCGTGGGCGTCGAGCGCACGGCGCTGCACGAGCTGATTCACGACCTGCTGCGCCGGAACGACTTCACGCCGCCGCTCTGGATCGAAGAAGGACTGGCGGAGTACTTCAGCAACGCGCAGGTGAAGAAGGACGTCGTCGTCGCCGGCGGGCGGATCGAAGGGCGCGTGCAGTTGCTCGAGCGCAACAAGCCGGCGTCGCTCGAAGAACTGTTCGCGGTGCGCGCCGAATCCGCGACGGCCACGGCGCCGCTGTTTTACGCGCAGAGCTGGGCGGCGGTCGATTGGCTGATGCAGCTCGACGCGTCGCGTTTCGATGCGTTCTCGCGCGATGTCGCGGATGGCAAGCCGGTCGAAGACGCCTTGGCAACGCACTACGGAAAGAAGCTGGACGACTTGCGCAAGGCGATGCGCAAGCCGGGCGGCGGGCGGGCGGTGAGGATTCCGGTCACTTCGTTCGGCGGGCTGAAGCCCGCCGCTCCACTGGATCGGGCAACATTGCTGTACGAGCTCGGGCGCTTTCTCTCGCACGTCGCGGGTGCGGGCGAAGAGTCGTTGCGTCATTACCGCGAGGCGCTCGTGACAAATCCGAAGCACGCGCCGTCGCTGGCCGCGCTGGGTCGGTTCGAAGAAGCGATTGCCGCGGATCCGAACAACGCCGAAGTCCACATCGTGTTTGCGGAATCGCTGCTGCGCGACGCGATCGGTCCGTTCGCGAGCTACTTCGAGCCGAAGCCCGAAGACGCGGCGCCGTTCCGCAAGGCGCGGGCGCTCGCCGAGCGCGCGCTCGTGTTAGGCGCGGAAGAAGGCCGTACGCGCGGCGTGATCGGCACGACCTATCTCGTCGAGCAGGACGTCACGCCCGCGATCGCGCAACTCGAACGGGCGCGCGAGCTCGCGCCGTCGCGGATGGATTTCGCGCTGCACCTCTTCGACCTCTACCTCCGCACCGGCGATCGCGCGAAGGCCGACGCGCTCTTCGCCTCGACGTTCGAGCGCGCCCGGGACAAGCAGACCATCTTCGCCGCGCGCAATCTCCTCGTCCGCTTCGAGACCGATCACGCGAACGCGCTGGCGAAGGAGGGAAAGCTCGACGAGGCGGCGGCGGTCGTGCGCAAGCTCGCCGCGGCGACCGAGGATGCGGTGACGAAACGCGAGCTCGAACAGCAGGCCGAGCAGCTCGCCGAAACCGCAAAAGTGAATCGCCACATTCAGATTTATAACGAGGCCGTGACTTTGGTGAACGCCGGGCGCAAACTGGAAGCCGTCAAACTACTCGACGAATTGCTCCGAGTGGCCACGGACGCGCAAGTGGTACGGGATGCGCAGCGCCTCCGCGGCAAAGTTCGTTTGTAGTTTATCCCGCGCGTAGACGCGGGATCTTCGGTTGCACCGGCACTGAACTGCCACAGACCCTGCCGGTGCCACCGGAGATCCCGCGTCTTCGCGCGGGATAAACTCGAACCAAGTCAGGGCGAAATGAAACGCATCGCAGTCGCGGCCGCGCTGTTCCTCGTCGCCGCGCCCCTTCCGGCGCAGCGTGGCGCCGCCGGACGTGTCACCCCCGGCTCCATCGGATTCCCCCGGCCCGGCTTCATGATGCCGAGCGTCGTCGAGCGGCGGCCGGTCGTCCCGATGCACATCGGGCCGATCCCCTTCCCGCCCGACCGCCCCTGGCTGCGCCTCGACACGCCGCACTTCATGCTCCTCAGCGCCATCGGCGAAAACAGCACGCGCGTCGTCGCCCACGATCTCGAGAAAGTCGTCGCCCTCCTTACCGCGACGAGCCCGTACTTTCAGCTGCCGCAGCGGCGCACGCGAGTCTT
>DATFHJ010000494.1:0-2090 GCA_035248585.1 Thermoanaerobaculia bacterium | reverse complement strand
AACTGACGGTGGCCATCGTCCGCGACATCTCCGAGCGCGTCGCCGATCACGAGCGGCTGCATGCGAGCGAGCAGCGCTATCGCGCGAGCCAGGAGCAGCTCCAGAGGATGATCGAGAACGCCGACGACATCATCTACAGCTGCGACGCGCGCGGCCGGTTCACGTTCATGAACTCCACGGCCACGCGCCTGACCGGCTATCAGACCAGCGAGCTCCTCGGCATGTCGTATCTCCATCTCGTGCGGCCCGACATGCGCGCCGCGGCGCGGGAGTTCTACGAGCGCCAGCACGGCGAGCGCCTGCCGAACACCTATCTCGAGTTTCCGCTCCTCACCGCCGACGGCCGCGAGATCTGGCTCGAGCAGAAAGTGCAGCCGGTGATCGAAGATGGCGCAGTCGTCGGCTATCAGGGCGTGGCGCGCGACGTCACGGAGCGCAAGCGGCTGGAGAGCGAGCTGGCGCTGACGCGCGACGCGGCGCTGGAGTCGGCGCGGCTCAAGTCGCAGTTCCTGGCCACGATGAGCCACGAGATCCGCACGCCGATGAACGGCGTGATCGGCATGAACGGCCTCCTCCTCGAGACCGACCTGACGCCGGACCAGCGCGAGCTCGCGCTGACGGTGCAGACCAGCGCCGACTCGCTGCTCACGATCATCAACGACATCCTCGACTTCTCGAAGATCGAAGCCGGCAAGCTGTCGTTCGAGCGCAACGAGTTCGAGCTGACGGACGTCATCGACGGTTCGATCGAGCTCTTCGCCTCGCAGGCGCGGGCGAAGCAGATCGAGATCGCCGCGCTCGTGGAGAGCGACGTGCCGCGGAGAGTGCGCGGCGACGCAGGGCGCCTGCGGCAGGTCCTGACGAACCTCATCGGCAACGCCGTCAAGTTCACCGACGCCGGCGAAGTGCTCGTCACGGCCGCGGTCGAGCAGGAGCGCGAGCACACCGCCACGCTTCGCTTCACCGTCCGCGACACCGGCGTCGGCATCGAGCCCGAGCTTCTCGACCAGCTCTTCATGCCGTTCGTGCAGGCGGACGGCTCGACGACGCGCCGCTTCGGCGGCACGGGGCTCGGGCTCGCGATCTGCCGCCAGCTCGTGGAGATGATGAACGGCGAGATCAGCGTCGACAGCGAGCCGGGAAACGGATCGATGTTCTCGTTCACGATCGAGCTGGAGAAGCCCGAGCCGCAGCCGCAGCTGCCGTTCTTCGATGCGCCGGCGCGCGTGCTGGTCGTCGAAGGCCACGCCATGCACCGCCGCGTGTTGCGGCATCAGCTGGAGTCCGCCGGCCTGCAGCCCGAAATCGCGGAGTCGATCGAGGAAGCGCTGGCCGCGTTGCGCAGCGACATCCAGATCGGCATCGTCGATCTCGATCTCGATGCACCGGCGTTCGCGGCCGCACAACCTGCCGTTGATTCTCCTGACGTCGTACGGGCGCCGCCGCGAAGATCTGGAGACGTATCACGCCGCCGGATTCGCGCGCGTGCTGATGAAGCCCGTGCGCCACGCGCATCTTCTGAACTGCCTGGTCAGTCTCCTCGGCGTTCCCGGCGCCGTGCTGCCGCAGACCGATTTGCCGGAGTCGCGGCCGCGCACGCGGCGCATGCGCATTCTGGTCGCCGAGGATAATCGCGTGAATCAAAGGGTCGTCCTCGCGCAGCTCGCCGAGCTCGGACACACCGCCGTCGCCGTCGGCAACGGCTTCGAAGCGCTCGCCGCGCTCGACGAGATCGAGTACGACGCGGTGCTGATGGACTGCCAGATGCCGGAGATGGACGGCTACGAAACGACGAGCATCATCCGCGGACGGAAACAGTTCCGGCGCCTGCCGATCGTGGCCATGACGGCCAGCGCGATGTCGGGCGACCGCGAGCGCTGCCTCGCCGCGGGGATGGACGACTACCTCACCAAACCGTTCGGGCTGGCGCAGCTCGCGGACGCGCTGGCGCGCGTCGAATCGCACGGCCTCACGCACGAGACGTCCGCCGAAGAGCCGGCGCACGCATTCGATCCGAGCGTCCTCGCGGGAGTCGGCGCGATGAGCCCCTCCACGCCCGATCTGGTGCAGGAGCTGATCGCGCTCTTCCT
>DATFHJ010000493.1:0-4546 GCA_035248585.1 Thermoanaerobaculia bacterium | reverse complement strand
CGGGCCAGTTCACCGGGCGTCCGTCCCGCTCGGACCAGCCGCACCATCTGCTCCTGCAGCTCTGTTGAATATCGTTGTCGCTTTCCCATCGTGGACTCCTCTCAACATCCTCAGGTGTCCACGAAACCGGGTCAACTCCAGACACGAATGGCCGCGGGACAAACGGTTGATTCGCATGGGTATGGCGTTTGATGTGTGAGGCAAAGGCTTTGATGTGCGAGGCAACGAGGCTCGATGTGTGAATCAAAGAGTTTGATGTGCGAATCAAACGGCTTGCCTCGCGTAACAACCAAGGTTGATTTGCGAGTCCAGACCGTTGCCTCTCGCATCGACGTGCTTGCCCCACCAATCAAACTGCTTGCCTCGCGAGGCAACCTTGGTTGATCGAAAGGGCGAAAATCTTGCCGCGCGAGGCAACCATCCGATGCGACGGCATCAAAACCGGTGACTCTCACCGGTCAGACCCTTGCCTGGCGAGGCTGGATGTTTGCCTCGCCAATCAACCTTGGTTGTTACGCGAGGCAAGCATCGTTGATGCAAGAGGCAAACGGTCTTGTCTCGCAAATCAATCACCCTTATTTCGCGGGGCAACGTTACGGTGCTCAAAAGCTGATCAGAATCTTCACCCCATACCTCGTGTCATCCGCCCGCGGCGGCGTGAAGTTGCTTTGTTGCAGCGAGTCGTAGTCGAGCAGCACGGCGGCGGTGACTTTCTCGAGATTCGGGACCCAGTACGCGACCCCGGCAATGTTGCGCTTCGACTTTTGCGACGTGTCGTCGTTCGGCTGGTAGTCGTCGTGGCGGAGGAGGAGCTCCCAGCCATTCCCGAGCTTCGGCGTGGCCCAGAGGGACCAGCCGTGGGAGTCGACTTCGGCGACGCGGGTGGAGGTGCGGTCGGTAGCGCGGAGCAACTCGAGGCCGAGGGCGCCGCGCGGGTGCTGGTACGTCACCTGTCCGATGAAGCGCTCGCGTTTCGCGTCGGAGACATAGTGGTCTTCGATCACGAACGCGGTGAGGCGGAGTCCCTTCTTCGGAATCGGGATGAACGTGCCGCGCACCATCACCGCTTTCTGATCGTTCGCTTCCGCGCGCTGATAGCCGTCGCCATTGTAGAAGCCGCCGTGGATCTCGCCGCGATCGCCGAAGGCATAGCGCATCGACAGTCCCGCATCCGAGGAACTGAACGCCGGCAGCACGCGCTCGGCGAACAGCGTTCCCTGGAAGCGATAGCGATAGATGCTCTCGGTGTAATCGAGGTACGGCGTCTGTTGCACGCCGAGGCGGATCCAGGAGCCTTTCGCCAGCCAGTCGTCGAGGTTGAACTGCGCGAAGGCGTACTTCAGGCGAAACGTCTGGCTGCCGGAGAGCGACGAGCCGCTGCCCGACTCGCGGGTGATGTCGGGCGTGATGCGGAACTGGATCCAGTGATTCAGGTTTCCCGTCACGTTGATGTACGCGCGGTTGACGTTGAACGCATTGGCGTGAATGCGATTGCCGTCGGCGTCGGTGGCTTGCGGCGACTGCTGCCACACGTAGTCGGCGAAGATCGTCGCGCCGATTTTGAACGACGGCTTGTCCTCCGGCTTCGTCGTTTGCGCGGCGAGCGGCAGGGCGAGACAGAGGATGAGAACAACGTTCTTCACGCGATCACCTTGTACACGATCGCGGCGATGATCGCCGACGCCGGCAGCGTGACGATCCAGGCCAGCGCCATCTCGAACACCGTCTTCCAGCGCACTTCGGTGCGATCGATGATTCCGCCGCCGATGATCGCGCCGGAGGAGACGTGCGTCGTCGACACCGGCAGCGCGAGGCGCGAGGCGAAGCCGACCAGCAGTGAGGTGACGAGGTTCGCCGCGAATCCGTTGCGCGGCGTGAGGCGGACGACTTTCTTCGCCAGCGTCTCGGTGACGCGCCGTCCGGAGATGAAGCTGCCGGCGCCCATGGCCGCGGCCAGCATGACGTAAAACGCCTTCTGCGAAATGCCGGTCGTCGCCGCGGCGGCGATGCCGAGGGCAATGATCTTCGGCGTGTCGTTGAGGCCGCGGAAAAAGCTCGTCGCGCCGGCGGAGATCCAGTGCAGGCCGTCGATGATCGTGAGACGCGCGACAGAGTCGCCGCAATGTGCTTGCGGCGCCACTCCGACGTTGAGCGAGCCCGTGTCGCGCAGCAGCATGCCGTCGGGCGTTGCCAACGTGCTCTCGCTTTGCTCGATGCAGAGGCAGTAGCGCTCGATGCGGCGCGCGAGCGGGCGAAGCAGCGGGAGGATGAGCATCATCAGCGCGAAGGAGATGACGGGCGACAACAGCAGCGGATAGACGACCTTCTTCGTCACGGCGCTCCAGAGAATGCCGCCCGAGCCGGCGTTGATGAGCGCCACGCCGACGAGCGCGCCGGTGAGCGAATGCGTCGTCGACACCGGCAGGCCGGTGCGCGTCGCAATCAGCAGCCAGCCGACCGCGCCGATGGCCACGGCGAGCAGGAACGCCGGCGCGGTGCTGGGCGTCTGCAGCAGTCCCTTGCCGCTGAACGTAGCCACGAGCGCCTGCGTCATCACGCTCGCGGTCAGCGCGCCGAGGACCGTCCAGATCGTGCCCCAGATCACGGCGGCCTTGTAGTTGGAAACGCCCGACCCGAACAGCGTGGCGATGCCGCGCGAGACGTCGTTGGCTCCGTTTGCGTAGGCGACGAACAACGTAATGATGATGAGAACCGTGATCACGGGGTGACCTCCTTCTCTCTCTCTTGTTGATCCGCGGTTTGGGGAAGCATTCGGGCGACTTTCTCGACCAGCTCGACCATGCGGTGGACGTAGCCGGTCTCGTTGTCGTACCAGGCGAGGACCTTCACCTGCGTGCCGTCGACGACCATCGTCGAGCCGGCGTCGAGGACGGCCGAGCGCGTCTCGCCGCGGTAGTCGACCGAGACGAGCGGCAGCTCCTCGTAGCCGAGGACGCGGCCGAGCGGACCGGCCGCGGCCTCGCGAAACAGCGCGTTCACGTCGGAGACGCTGGTCCTGGTCTCGACTTCGAACACGGCGTCGGTGATCGAGGCGTTGAGCAGCGGCACGCGCACGGCCAGTCCGTTGAGCCGTCCCTTCAGCTCGGGATAGATCAGCGCGATCGCGGTCGCGGAGCCGGTGGTCGTGGGAATCAGCGACAGGCTCGCGGCGCGCGCGCGGCGCAGATCGTCGTGCGGCGCGTCGATGACGTTCTGCGTGTTCGTCATGTCGTGGATCGTGGTGATCACGCCGTGGCGGATGCGCAGGTTCTCGTGGATGACTTTCACGACCGGCGCGAGGCAGTTCGTCGTGCATGACGCGGCGGTGATGACGTCGTGGACAGCCGGGTCGTAGAGCTCGTCGTTGATGCCCATGACGAGATTGAGCGCGCCGTCTTTCACCGGCGCGGAGACGACGACCTTCTGCACGCCGCGGGCGATGTAGGCCTCGCGCAGCAGCTCCGTCGATTTGAATTTGCCGCTGCACTCGAGGACGACGTCGACGCCGTCGAGATCGAGCTGCGAAGGGTGTTTGTACGCGGTGAAGCGAAGCGATCGGCCGTCGATGAGGATCTCGTCGCCGATCGACTCGACTTCGTTCGGCCAGCGGCCGTGAATCGAATCGAATTTCAGAAGATGCGCGGCGGTGACGATGCCGCCGTTCGGCTCATTCACGGCGACGAATTCGAGACCCGGTCTCCTCCACCCCGCGCGCAACGCGAGCCGTCCCATGCGTCCGAATCCGTTGATCAATATCCGCGTGGTCATGCCGTCAGTTCTCCTCGGTTTCGTTTGAAGAGCGTCATCAGCGAAAGCACCAGGAAGGGCCAGCCGGGGATGCCGGGCAGCACGAGGCCGGCGACGCCGATGCCGGCCAGCGTGAGGGCGCGTTTCTTCGTGGAGCGCGGGCGTGCCGCCCGCCCGGGGGCGGACGGGACGTCCGCGCTCCACGTGCGAGGCCGTAACCCATTCGCGAGAGCCGCGATGGCGGCGACGTTGTTCGCGAGCACGGAGGCCATCACGCCCCAGCCGAGGGTAAACACGCCGGCGATGCAGATGAGGTTCGGCGCGAGGATGAGCTTCCAGCTCAGGGCCACGTTGCGCTCGAGCGCGCGCGAGACGGCGATGAGCTCGGAGAGCTTGCCGAGGTTCTCCTCCATGAACACCACCTGCGCGGTGTCGGTGGCAACGCTCGTGGCGCCGCGGATGGAGACGGAGACGTTCGCGCGCTTGAGCGCGATGGCGTCGTTGATGCCGTCGCCGACGAACGCCACGCGCCGCCCTTCGCGTTGCAGGAGCTCGACGTAGCTCGCTTTCTGCTCCGGCAGCACCTCGGCGAAATAGCGATCGACGCCGAGCGACTGCGCGAGCTTCTTCGTCGGCCGCTCGTGATCGCCGGAGATGATCACCACCTGCGCGACGCCGTGCCCGCGCAGCTGTTCGATCAGCTCGTCGACACCCTCGCGCAACGCGGGCGCGAGCTCGATCGCGCCGGCGAGCTTGCCGTCGATGCCGACGAAGACGAGCGTGTTCCCTTCGTCGTGCG
>DATFHJ010000492.1:0-5883 GCA_035248585.1 Thermoanaerobaculia bacterium | reverse complement strand
AGGAAGAGCTGGCGCTGATCTACCAGGCCCGCGGCCTCGGCGAACAGCAGGCGCGCGAGTTCGCGTCGAGCATGATGGCCAACCGCGAGACCGCGCTGGAGACGCTCGCCCGCGAAGAGCTCGGCTTCGACCCCGAGGAGCTCGGCGGCTCCCCCTGGGTCGCCGCCATTACGTCCTTTCTCCTCTTCAGCCTCGGCGCGATCGTGCCGGTGATCCCCTTCCTCTTCACCCGCGGCACGGACGCCGTGCTGCTCAGCGTCCTCTTCAGCACGATTGCGCTGTTCACCGTGGGCGCGGCGATTACGCTGTTCACGGGACGGACGGTGCCGTTTTCAGGATTTCGGCAGGTGCTGTTTGGTCTTGTTGCGGCCGCGTTGACGTTCGGAATCGGGCGATTCGTGGGGGTATCGCTAGGCTAGCCGCCATGATCAACAACGGATCCGTCAACGGATAGCGGAATCGCGTCACCACCTGATGCGGCAAATGCGCAATCCACCCCACGATAAAGAACGCGGCAACCCATAAAACGACGCGCCGTTCCATACGGGCGAAGCCGAATGACGCCAGCACATAGAGCGCGGTCGTCACAATGCCGGTGGCGAGGACGATCTTGAACGAATACTCCTGCGGATTGAGCCACGGCCGCCAATAAATCCAAGCCTTCTTCAATGTGAACAACAGCTCGACGCGCGGATGCGCGCGGATATTGGCGAGCGCGGCGTCCCGCCACTCCGCGCTGCGGGCGCGGGGAGTGAGGGCCTGCATGGGGCGATCCGCATAGCGCTGTTCGAATTCGATCGTCGCGCGGCGGTACTCTTCGCGGTCGCGGATCGAATAGATGCGGGCCATCTCCGGATGCGTGCCGCGCCAGAGGCTGTAGCCGCCGGCGTTGTTGACGAGGATGAATTCGCCGTAGCGCACGTAATTGCGGATCGTCCACGGCGCGAGGACGAGCGCGAAGGCGAGGAGAAACGTGCGCGGGCGACGCACGGCGAACAGCGGGACGAAGATCAGCGCGACGGGGCGGGTGAGCGCGGCCAGCGCGAGGCTCGCGCCGCACAATGCGGGTTTTCGGCGCTGAAGGCCATACAACGCGAGCACCAGCAGGAACATGAACAACGGCTCGCTGCGGACGTCCGTCGTGCTCACGATGAACAGCGGATAGAGCGCGGCGGCGAGGCCGGCCCATAAGGACCCGCTGATCAACACGATCAGGGCGACGGTGGCGGAGTCGACGAGCGCCAGCGCGATCTTTACGAGGCCAACGCGCTGCGGGTCACACGCGGTGGACAGAGCAATGAAGAACGGTAATCCCGGCGCGCGGAAGAAGGGGAGGTTGCCTTGATCGGGATACGCGCCGGTCTTGCACAGCGCCGTGGCGGTATCGAGATAGTCGCGCGCGTCGCCGAATTCGGCGTGATCGGAAAGAGAGATCGCCGCGAGCCGGATCGCGAACGCGAGGACGGCGAGACCCCACTTCATTGCTTGCGCCGCTTCGCGCGCTCGGCGATCTCGTCGCGGAACTCTTTCGCCCGCTCGAGCATCTCCGGGTCGGTGATGTTCGGCAGGAGTCCGTCCACGATCTTCAATGCCTCGGCGTACTGGCCGCCGTTCGCCTTCGCCACCGCGTCATTGAACGTCGTCGTCGCGGTCTCCGCCGCGTCGTACGTCTCCATCGACACGATCATTTTGCGCAGGTGCTCCGCCAGCGCCGGATTCGTCGTTTTCTCGATGATGGCTCGCGCAATCGCCGCCGCTTCCTTCAGATTGCCGGCGTCGGCGAGCGTCTGCACGTCCCGCATGTCGGCCATCAGCAGCGCCTCGCGCGAGCGGTCGAGCAATTCGCGGTCTCCCGACGGTGCGATGACGGTCTCGATCAGTTTCGTGGCCTCGGCGCGCCGGCCGATGCGTGCATAGAGCTGCACCAGGTAAAACGCCGCCTCCTGATCGCCCGGCGCCAGCGACAGCGATTTCTCCAGGGCCGCGATTCCCGGCGCCGGATCCTCGGTTCCCGCCGCATACGTCGCGCCGATGCCCGCCCACGCCCGCGCCAGCGACGGATCGAGCTGGGCGCTGCGCTCGAATTGTCTGCGGGCCTTCAATACGTCGTCCGCGGAGATGTTGTCCTCGGACTCGGCGATGCGATTGATGATGCTCGAGCCATAGCGCAGGTAAATCTGAGGATCGGTGCTCCCGAGCTGCACGGCGCGCTGATAGGCCTTTTCCGCTTCCGCGTCGCGGCCGGCGAGGTCGTGCAATCGGCCCATGTCCGCATGCGCGCCGGCGTTCGCGGGATTCGCCTTCAGTGCCTCCGCCAGAAACAGCTCCGCCGCCTCCGCGTTAGACGGCCTGGAGTTCGCGAGGAGATGGCCTAATGCGAAGACGTACGCGGCATACGTCATCGGCTCCGGCTGCGGAACAGGAGTGATGATCAGGTCGCGCAATGAATATTTCGTGTAATTGAACGCGCGGCGGCGGACATACGCGCGCAATTCCCCTTCCATGCGCGCATACGACATCCCGAACGCGGTCTCGAACGCCTCCTGCATCGATTTGCGGGCGTCGAGGAGCGTCATGAGCTTTCCGAATTGCGCGCGCCGCTCTTCATTGCCGAGCATCAGGTAATGCAGCAGCGCCCACGACTCCGCGTAAAAGACGCCCTGGCGGGAGCCTTCATTGTAGATGGAGGAATCGCGGTCGACGGCAAAGAGGTCGCGGAGCGGAATCAGCTGCTCGTTGCGCAGCCACATCACGTGCTCGGCGACGGGGCGGCCGATGTGCACTTCGTCGCCGTCCGTCCGGAACGTCGAGTAATACTCGGCCATCCCTTCATTGAGCCAGACCGGCAATCCGGCGATGGTGTTCTTCACGAAATAGTGCGTGAGCTCGTGATAGATGATGCGATCGAGCCCGTTTTCCGAGCCCGCCTGCAGCAGAATGAAATTGCTGTTCTCGCCGCCGAGGAACACGCCGGAAATGTTGCCGGTGTTGCGCGGGAAGACGAGCTCGCGATAAGGCGCGAAGCTGCGCTCGTTCGCGAAGACGATCACGCTCGTCGGAACGCGAGAGCGGACGTTGAGGTGGGTCAGCTGCCCCACCGCCGCCCGCATCCGCACGAGGTTTTGCGCGATCGCCACCGTCGATTCCGGCGAGGCGTTGCTGATGATCTCGAACTCGTCGACTTTGAGCGTGAGCCACTTCTCGTTAGGTCGCGGAAGCTCGATCGCCGCGGCGGTGAGGGATACCAGAAGCGGGAGGACGAGGAGGAGACGGCGCATCGGCGTTGGGGTGAGGGGGATTATAGTCCTTCACCCTGGAGCGGCGGGCTTCAGCCCGCCGAAACGTGACGGCGGGCTTCAGCCCGCCGCTCCACGGTTTTAGTTCCCCGGCGGCGGAGTCGACGCGTTCGCCGTTTCCGACCTCTGCGGCAACTGGAATCCGATGTACGTGCCGGAGCTGATTCCCATCAGCGTCAGGAGCGTGGCGTTGAACTCGGGCATCAGCAGCTCCCAGATCACCGAGGAGAGAAAAATCCCGCTGAGCACGAGCGTCCAGACGACGATCTGCAGGCGGTCGAGGGCGATGACGCCGTTGTCGTCGGAGACGAGGTCGCGCCACCAGCCGCGCGTTCTCCTCGCCACGGTCTCGCCTTTCGGCTGCAGGAGCGCCGAGGCGAGGGCGGTGGCGGAGCTGATGCCCATCAGCGCGAGGAGCGACGGCGGAATCGTGTCGCGATCGCTGGTGACGAGCCAGATGAAGCTGTAGCTGACGACGATGAGGAAAAACCACCACGCCATTTGCGAGCGGCCGAGGTTGTACGGCTGGCGCACGCCGTCGACCGGCGCCCCGTTGCGGAGCATGTCGGTGTAGACCGCGGAGAGCCACAACGCGATGACGAAGAGCACCAGGAACGCCGTCCAGAGCCAGGTCGTCGCGTCGACGTAGAGCTTTTGCAGCCGCATGACCATATTGGCCATCGGCACGCGCGTCAGCGGGCGCTCGCCGCGGATGCCCACGCTCATGTGCAGCGAGACTTCGCGATCGAACAGCGGGTCGTAGAGAAACGGCTGCCACAGCTGGCGATTCTGATCGTTGCGGTCGAGGATGAACGTCAGCGTTCCGGTTTCGAGATCGATTCCGGTCGGCTCGTTGCCGGTGTCCTTTCCCTCGACGAAGAGCGTGATCGGCGCCTGCGCCGCGTCGGCCTGTTTCACCAGCTCATCGAGATGGCAGACCGAAAACATGATCCAGTCGCCGACGAACGTGTGGCGAGGATCGCCGTGGACGCTGGCCACCGCGCAAACGGCAGGCGTCGAGCCGCACTTCGCGGGCTTGAGATTGCGCCGCGCGGCCGCGAGCTCGTCGGTGTCGTTGCGCGTTCCGCAGGCGGCGAGCGTGAAAAGCAAAAGCGCGGCGAATGCCGCGAGGAGCACCCTTCTGCGATCTCTCATTGCCGGTCATTATGCCGTGGAGCGGCGGGCTTCAGCCCGCCGAAATAATCACGGCGGGCTAAAGCCCGCCGCTCCACGGCACGACGTTGATCGGCGTCCCTTCCGCGAAGGCGAGCACCTGATCGAAGGCCTGCCCGAAATACAACTCGTAGCTGTCCTTCTCCACGTAGCCGAGGTGCGGCGTGCAGACGGCGTTGTCGAATTGGAGAAGAGGATGCGAGGCGCCGACGATCGGCTCTTCCTCGTACACGTCCACCGCGGCGAAGCCGGGCCGTCCCGCGCGCAACGCGCTCACGAGCGCGCCGCGCTCGATCAGCTCCGCGCGGCTCGTGTTCACAAGCAGCGCATCGGATTTCATCGACGCGAGATCGGCGGCCGTCACGATGCCGCGCGTTTCTTTCGTCAGGCGCAAGTGCAGCGACAGCACGTCCGCGACTTCGAACAACGTCTCTTTGTCCGCCGCGGTCTCGAAGCCGTCCGCGGCCGCGCGGGTCTTCGAGCCTTCGCGGCCGAAGGCGACCACGCGCATGCCGAACGCGCGGCCGTAGCCGGCGACGAGGCTGCCGATCTTGCCGTAGCCAAAGACGCCGAGGGTGCGTCCGCGCAAGAGCGTCCCGACCGTCGACTGCCAAGCGCCGCCGCGCAGCCGCGCCGCTTCGAGCGGAATGCGGCGCATCGCCGCGAGCACCAGCGCCCACGTCAGCTCCGCGGGCGCGTACGGGGAGCCCGTTCCCGCCGACACCACGATGCCGCGCCGCGCGCACGCGGCGACGTCGATGTGTGCCGTGCCTTTCCCGGTCTGGCTGATCAGGCGAAGTTGCGGCAGTTTTTCGAGCAGCGCGTCGGTGATCGCGGTGCGCTCGCGGATCAGCACCAGCGCGTCGGCGTCCGCGAATCGCGCGGCCAGCGCGTCGACGTCGCTCACCGTGTCGCGATGGATGGCGACGTCGTGGCCTTCGAGCTTCGCGAAGCAGTCGAGCCGGCGAACGGCGTCCTGATAGTCATCGGGAATCACGACGCGGAGACGTTGCATGGCCGCGCAGTTTATCCGTTGTAAGATCGCGCCCGGGTCCGCAAGCCCACTCGGAGGAGATGCCCGTGAACCGCCATCGTTGGCTGCTTGCTGTTGCCGTCCTCATTTTTACCGCGACACCGCTCTTCGCCCAGATCTTCGTCTTCGATCTTCGCGGCAGCCAGGAAGTGCCGCCCGTTCCGAGCGTCGCCAGCGGCGGCTGCATGGGAACGCTGAATCAGGGCGCCGGTACGTTCGCGCTCACCTGCGTGCACGACGTCATCGGCGCGACGGTGATGCACATCCACGAGGGCGCGCCGGGCGTCAACGGCCCGATCCTGTTCGACCTCGGCGATCCCGCCAGTCCGGTCACGGCGACGTGGACCGGCATGACGGCGAGCGACATCTCGAATCTCCTCG
>DATFHJ010000491.1:0-3729 GCA_035248585.1 Thermoanaerobaculia bacterium | reverse complement strand
TGACGCCGACGCGCGCGAGGTTGAACGACGGTCCCGCGCTCCAGCGGAAGTTTTTCGGCGGGCGGAATCCGCGGCGGTTCGTGGAGAGCGGAATCGTCGCCTGCAGCATCGCCGAGAGATGCGCGCGGTTCCAGCCGATCTCGAATTCCGGCGCGAAGACGCCGCTGCCGAACTGGAGATGCTCGTGCTTCCGCCCCTCGCGGCCGGCGGCGACGGGATCCTCTTCCGTATCGCCGAGGGGGAACGTCGTGCCGGCGGCGAACCGCCATTCGGGGGACGCGGCCCAGCGCAGCAGCAGCGCCCCGTCGGACAGGCCGCGCAGCGTTTCGGTGCGGTGATGGATGTCGCCGTACGGCGGCGTGAACGGCGCGCCGTCGAGGGTCGTGTAGTGGACGTGCTGGTCCTTGACGTCGAACGGCAGGCGCAGCGACAGCGCGAGGCCGGGACGCAATCCGTAGGCGGCGCTCAATTCCGAATGCAGCAGCGTGAGGTCGACGTGATGCTCATGCTCGGGAATCACGGTCGACGCGCACTCCGGCGCGACGTCGGGGCACGACGCATGGTGCGAGGCGGTGAACGTGCCGCGCGTCATCGCGGTCGAGATCGTCCACACCCCGGGCGCCGGGATCGATTGCGCGTCCCCTCCGCCGGAGAGGTTGGGATTCGCTCACGCCGGTCAGGCGTAGGCGTTCGGAATGAACGCCACGAGCAGCGCGGCGAGGAAGAACAACCGCGGCTTCATCGCTCCGCCTTCTCGATCGCGGCCAGCACTTCGTCCCACATCCCGCCCGTCACCGCCTGCACGAATTTCCCGCGCGCATCGTACACGCGGACGTACGGCAGCGCCGCCGCGCGCAGCTCCGTGGCCTGCTTCGCGGCGTCGTTGTCCCACTTGCCGATGTCGATGCGCCGCAGCGCGAGGTTGCTGTTGCCGTTCATCAGGTGATGCAGCCGCGTCTCGAGCACGCGGCACGGCCCGCACCAGTCGCCGTAATAGTCGACGACCGTGATCTTTCCCGGCGCCAGTATTTTCGCCAGCTCGACGCGCTTCCCGCTCGTATACGAGACGATATCCAGCCCTTTCACGGCCTCGGCCGGCAGCGGTTCGATGTCGCGCGGCTTCTCGCCGGCGAACACCGCGACGAAGCCGGTGTTCGACACCGCCGTGCGCAGCTTCTCGCGATCGAATCCCGCCGGCACGTCGACCGTCGCCGTCATCTTCTTCGCGTCCACGCTCGCGCTCTTCACGCCGTCGACGCGCTTCAGGGCCTTGATCAGCGGCGGCCCGCACTCGGCGCAGTCGACGCCGACGACGTGAAACGTCAGCGACTCGGCGGCCAGCGTCGTCGCGGCGAAAAGGATCGGGATCAGAACGAGTCGTTTCATTCGTAGAATCCGCGCGTGAAGTTCATCGGCATGCTCGCGGCCGCCGTCGTCCTCCTGCGCTGCACGGCGGGAGAGAACGCGCGCGTCATCGAAATTGCTTCCCCCGCCGGCGCGGGTGCAGCAGAAGCGTTTCTTTCCGCGTCGAAGGACGGCCTGCTTCTCAGCTGGCTCGAGCCGGTGGCGCACAGCGATCGCACGGCGCTTCGCTTCGCGCGCTTCGACGGCGAGCGGTGGAGCGCGCCGCGCACGATCGTCGAGCGCAACGATCTCTTCGTGAACTGGGCCGATTTTCCGTCGATCGTCGAGGACGGCCGCGGCGCGCTGTTCGCGCACTGGCTGCAGAAGAGCGGCGCTGGAAAGTATGCGTACGATGTCCGCATGGCGACGTCGACCGACGGCGGCGCGACGTGGCTGCCGTCATTTCTCCTGAACCGCGACGGCAAGGAAGCCGAGCATGGCTTCGTCACGCTGGCCGCGCTTCCGATGGGCGGCGCGGCGGCGGCGTGGCTCGACGGACGCACCAGCGATATGACGCTGCGCTTCGCGAACGTCAGCGCGCGCGGCGAGATCACGAACGACGTCGAGCTCGACGCGCGCACGTGCGAATGCTGTACGACCGGCATGGCCATGACGCGGCGCGGGCCGGTGATCGTCTATCGCGACCGGTCGTCCGAGGAAATGCGCGACATCTCGTACGTCCGCGTCAACGAGCCGCCGAAGCTGCTGCACCGCGACGGATGGAAGATCGAGGGATGTCCGGTGAACGGGCCGCAGATCGATGCGAGGGACGACCGCGCGGTCGTGGCGTGGTTCACGGGTGCAAACGGATCTGTGCACGTGGCATGGTCGGATGACAGCGGCGGGACGTTCAACGCGCCAGTGAGAGTCGACGACGGCAAGCCGGTCGGGCGCGTCGACGTCGTGCTCGTGGACGACGACGAGGCGCTCGTGACGTGGCTGGAGCAGAGCGGAGAGATTCGCGCGCGGTACGTCGAGCGCGGCGGCCGCAGCAAGCTTCGATGAAGATCGCAAACTCGACGACCGCACGCGCGGCGGGATTCACGCGCGTGGCGCGCGCGGGCGACGATGTGTACTTTGCGTGGACCGGTCAGAAACGCGTTCACGTGGCGAGGTTGAGCCGATGAAGCGCGTCATCCTGATCGTGATTCTCGCCGTCGCGCTGGTGCTCATCGGCGTGTCCGTCACGATCCTCCGCTCCGGCCTCAGCGCCCGCGACGAGCCGACGATGACGGAGAAAGCGATCGCGCGGACGTTCCGCCACTTTGCCGTCCCCGCAAAACTGCGCGACGCGAAAAACCCGCTGCCGCCGACACCCCAACTCCTCGCCGAAGCGCGCGCGCACTTTGCGGATCACTGCGCGAGCTGCCACGGCAACGACGGCAAGGGCCAGAACGGCATGGGCCAGCAGATGTACCCGAAAGCGCCCGACATGACTCTCGCCACGACGCAGTCGCTCTCCGACGGCGAGCTGTTCGCGATCATCGAAAACGGCGTCCGCCTCACCGGCATGCCCGCCTTCGGCAACGGCACCCCCGAATCCGCGCACAGCAGCTGGACCCTCGTCCACTTCCTCCGCCACCTCCCGAAGCTCACACCCGAAGAAATCGCGGAGATGGAAAAGCTGAATCCGAAATCGGCGGAGGAATGGCGGCAGATGCAGGAGGAGGAGGCGTTTTTGAAGGGGGGGAAGTGAGGGGCTTCGTTCACTTCGCCTTTACCTTCGTGCTGCTTGCGCCATACCGGCGTTTCGCATCCCCAACCGAGTTCGCAACGAGCTGCTCGAGAACCGTCTTGTCCAGGTCAGCGAGCCGCTTGAAGTAGAGGCAAGATTTTCCCATCTTGTGCTTTCCCAGCCGGGACAGCAGTTCCTTTTGCTCTTTCTTCTCGGCCATGAGGTAGACCACCAGTTCCCGCCCGCGGATGGCGAACCCCGCGAGGAACATCTCTCCGGTTCTTCCACTGGCGTAGGTGTAGCGGCAGGAGCCGTAGCCGACGATGCTTGGCCCCCACATCTTTGGCCGCTGCCCGGTGATTCGGCGGAGAATGGACATCAGCGCCTTACAGTCCCCGCGCTGTTCCTCGCTGGCCCGAGAGGCGATGTAGTCCTCGACGCTGGCATTCGTTGCCTTGGTCTTGTTCTCAGCCATCGCGGAATTACCCCCTTGCGAGGCAAACGTTGGTGACCCCGAGAGGATTCGAACCTCCGACCAAGAGTTTAGGAAACTCCTGCTCTATCCGTGCTGAGCTACGGGGTCAGCCGCGCGGGAAGCCGAGAGTAGCACGGCGCGCAAACGCCGCATCGCCATCGACTCACTCGCTGCA
>DATFHJ010000490.1:0-7602 GCA_035248585.1 Thermoanaerobaculia bacterium | reverse complement strand
CCTTCAATAAACGCGTCGGTGCGTTGCGGATGTGGAGGGGGACGGGGGGATTGTCGCCCTGGCGCACTTCGCGGACGGCGTCTCCGTAGCCCGTGTAGGCGGCGTTCGATTTCGGCGCGGCGGCGAGATACGCGACGAGTTGGGCGAGCGCGACTCCGGCCTCGGGCATGCCGATGAAGTGCACGGCTTCCTTCACCGCCATTCCCAGCACGAGCGCTTGCGGGTCGGCGTTGCCGATGTCCTCCGAGGCCGCGCGCACCATGCGCCGCGCGATGTAGAGCGGGTCTTCGCCGCCTTCGAGCATGCGCACGAGCCAGTACACCGCCGCGTCGGCGTCGCCGTTGCGCACCGATTTGTGCAGCGCGGAGATGATGTTGTAGTGCTCCTCGCCCGACTTGTCGTACATGAGCGAGCGGCGCTGGAGGATTTCTTTCACCTTCGCCACGTCGATCGGGCTGTCCTCGGCGGACGCGGTTTCGGTGACGAGCTGCAGACTCGTCAGCGCCTGCCGCGCATCGCCCGCCGAGGTTGCGGCGATGAAGTCGAGTGCCTCGTCCGTCAACGCGACGCCGAATTTGCGCACCGACGCCTCTTCGACGGCGCGATGCAGAATCGTCATCACCTGCTCGCGCTCCAGCGCCGGGATCACCACCACCTTCGAGCGCGACAGCAGCGCCGAGTTCACCTCGAACGACGGATTCTCTGTCGTCGCGCCGATGAGAATGATGTCGCCCGCTTCGACATAGGGCAGAAACGCGTCCTGCTGCGCTTTGTTGAAGCGATGGATCTCGTCGATGAAGACGATCGTTTTCGATCCGCGCGCGCGTCGCGCCTTACGCGCCTCTTCCATCAGTGACTTGATGTCTTTGATCGAGGTGCTCGTCGCCGAGAACTGGACGAATCGCGCGCGCGTCGTCCGCGCGATGATCCGCGCCATCGTCGTTTTCCCGGAGCCCGGCGGCCCCCAGAAGATCATCGACGGGATGCGGTCGCTCTCGATCGCGTTGCGGAGAAATTTTCCTTTGCCGAGGAGATCCTCGAGTCCGACGATCTCGTCGACGGAGCGGGGGCGGAGGCGTTCGGCGAGGGGAGCGTCGTCCGTCGAGGGCGGCTCGACCGGATCGATCGGAAAAAGCGAGTCAGTCACAAAGCAACCTGAAGTCCAGGTTCCCTCCACTGATCACCACCGCCACCGGCCCGGCCACCTGGATCTTTCCGCTCAGGAGCGCGGCGAGGCCGAGGACAGCCGTCGGCTCCATGACCAGCTTCGTCCGATACATCGCGTACTTCAGCGTCTCGAGCAGCACCTCGTCCTCGACGCTCACGACATCGCGCACGAGCTCGCGGATGACGGCGAAGTTCCGGTCGCCGATGCGCAGCGTGCGCGCGCCGTCGGCGATCGTCTTCGGCGCGTCGATGGAGACGATCTCGCCTTTGCGGAACGATTGCTCGCCGTCGTTCCCAGCCGCGGGCTCGACGCCGTACACGTCGCGGCCGCCGGCCGCGAGCGCGACTCCCGAGATCAGGCCGCCGCCGCCGAGGGGCGTGACGATCGCGGCCGCTTCCGGCCACTCCTCCACGATCTCGAGGGCGAGCGTTCCCTGTCCGGCGATGATGCGCTCGTCGTCGAACGGCGGAATCACCGCCGCCCCTTTCTCCTCAGCGATCCGGCGCGCGACGGTGTCGCGCGTCGCCGCCGTGACGCCCCCCTGCACCACCTCGGCGCCATACGCGCGCACGGCCTGCACCTTCGTCTCGACCGAGTTCTCCGGCATCACCACCGTCGCCGGAATGCCGAGGATTTTCGCCGCGAGCGCGACGCCCTGCCCGTGATTGCCGGACGAGAACGCCACGACGCCGCGGCGCCGCTGCGCTTCGTCGAGTTGCAGCAGCGCGTTCATCGCGCCGCGGATCTTGAACGAACCGGAGCGCTGGAGATTCTCGCACTTCAGCCGCACTTCGACGCCGATGCGCTCGGACAGCGAACGGCTCGCGAGCAGCGGCGTTCGATGGATGTACGGAGCGATGCGTGCGGCGGCGGCGCGGACGTCGGCTAAGTCAATGGCGATGCTGGTAGTTGGCGAACTCACGGGCGGTAGTATAAACTCGCCAAAACGAATCTGACCGGCACTGCCGTCGATTATTTGATTTTGCAGAATCAGCGGAGTATCGTCGGCAACGTCGAACTTCTGCCAACGTAACCAAGGGCATACTCGGGTGTTGGAGGTTGGGGTTATGTGGAGATGGGTTACCCGCGGACTTGTTCTCGCCTTGCTGGCCGCGCTTCTTGCGCCCGCACTCACCGCACAGGAATTCATCGGCGTCGTCGAGAAGCCGGATCCGAACGTCGTTCAGTCCGGAATGGTTCTCGTCCAGGGCTGGGCGCTCGACGTCGCGCAGATCAGCAAGATCGAGCTCTATGTCGATGATCAGTACCAGCACGATCTGGTTCTGAGACTTCCGCGCATCGACATCGCCCTGGCCTTCCCGACCTTCCCCGGCATCCAGGCGGCCCAGCCCGGCTTCCTTACCGGGTTCAGCTCGACCCGCTTCACGAACGGCAATCACACGGTCGAGTTGCGCGTCTACTCCAACAACGGCCAGATTCACTTCATCGGCCGGCGCACCATCACCATCAACAACTCCATCAACCAGGCGCCGTTCGGATACATCGACATTCCGAACGAAGCCGGCGTGTACAACGCCACGGGCTCGTTCCCCGTCAACGGATGGGCGGCCGACCTCGACGGTATCAACCGCATCGAAGTGCTCATCGACGGCGGCATCATTCAAGGTGCGATGTTCGGCGATCCTCGCCCGGACGTCGGCGCGAGCTATCCCGATTTCCCCGCGGCGCTGCTCAGCGGATGGGTGGCCAACGTCGACACGACCAAGGTCGAGAACGGCGTGCATCTCCTCGAAGTCCGCGCCGTCGACCGCCTCGGCATGTCCAACATGCTGGGACGCCGGCAAATCCAGGTCATCAACAACGATTTCTTCCTCGCGCCGTTCGGCTATCTCGATGAGCCGCTGCGCGACGCAGTCCTGTGGGGCTCCTGTACGAATCAGCCCGTGCGCGCCTCACCGATCGTCCGCACCGAAGCCCACCTCACGCCGGTACGCGGCTGGGCGCTCGACCTCGGCACGCGCGGCCGCACCGGCCGCGTCGCATACGCGGAGCTTCTGATCGACGGCGTTTCCTGGTATTCGACGAACGACTGCGGCATCATCCTCGGACGTTTCGCGAACTGCTACGGCCTGCCGCGATACGACGTGGCGCGTTATTACCCGACCTATCCCGATGCGCCGCGGGCCGGCTTCTTCTTCACCATGGACGTCGGCGCGCTGATGAGCAACGGCGTGCGTCCCGGAAATCACACGATGCACATCCGTGTCGGCGATCTCGAAGGGACGTTCGCCGATCTGCCGAATGGCGACGGCATCCCGGTCTGGTTCCAGTGCGCGCCGGACAATTTCGGATTCCCGTCGACCGGCTTCATCGAGTTCCCGCAGCGGTACGACTATGTCGGCGGCGACGTCGTGTTCCGCGGCTGGGCGATCAACGAACAGGGCGTCAAAGAAGTGCAGTTGATTGTCGACGGCACGTACGTCGGCAACGCGATCTACGGACTGCCGCGGCCCGACGTCCAGGAGCAGTACCCGTTCGTCGTCGACTCGCGGCTCTCCGGCTGGTCGTTCACGTTCGACACGCGCAAGCTCGTGAACTCGCAGCACCGGCTGACGGTGCGCGTGGTGAGCAAGTTCGGCACCTCGAACGAGATCGGCTCGCAGGATTTCTACGTAGCGAACAACAACCCGCAGCCGTAATCTGAAAGTGAACGTGGAGCGGCGGGCTTTAGCCCGCCGTTCTTTCCGGACGGGCTAAAGCCCGCGGCTCCACTAGAACAGCTTCAAGAACACCACGTTCGCCACGAACCCGTCCTGCGCATTGCGGCCGATCATCTTTCCGACGACACGAGCGTGGTGAGCAAGCTCTCTACGTAGCGAACAACAACCCGCAGTGAACGTGGAGCGGCGGGCTTTAGCCCGCCGTTCTTTCCGGCGGGCTAAAGCCCGCCGCTCCACTAGAACAGCTTCAAGAACACCACGTTCGCCACGAACCCGTCCTGCGCGTTGCGGCCGATCATCTTTCCGATGTCCAGCCGCAGCAGCGTGCCGTACGGACCGACGGTCTGTCCCGCGATGCCGAGTCCTTGGAACGGCTCGCGCTCGAATCCCGCGTTCGCGTCGTCGATCAGCGCGTGATCGTAGAACGCCTCGAGGCGGAACTGCTGCGAGAAGACGAAGCCGTACGACAGGTGGCCGAGGATCGCCCGCTCGGCGCGCACGGAACCGGAGCGCACGCCGTGCACGCGCTGCGCGCCGAAGAATCCGAGCTCGTACTTGGAGAAACGATCGAGGCGCTTGCCGTCGAGATAGTTGAAGTCGATGCCGAAGCGCTGGAACTTCGGCAGGTAGAACGTCTTGCCGATCGAGCCGCCGAAGCGCATGTAGCTCTTCTGATCGGGATCGTATTCCGCCAGATTGCCCCACGGCTCCCAGGACGTGCGCCGCGCGTAGTCGTAGTACGCGGAGAACGAATAGCCGCGGCGCGTGTACGTGCCGTTGATGCCGGGCTGAATGAGGAACGTGTCGGTCGGCAGGATGTAGTTGTCCGGCGTCTCCTCGCCGCGCTTGTAGAACGTGTGGCCGAGGCCGAGGGACACGTCGATCTTCCCGAACTGCAGCACCGGATGGCCGGCCCGCAGCGTGAGCGCGGTCGGAATCGTCCTCACCGCTTCGTCGAGCTGCTCCTCGCCGCCGCGGTACATCGAGTTCGTCACCGGCAGCGCGATGCCGAAGAAATCGGCGCCGACGTTCGTGCGCGTGCCGAAGACGCTCGGCTTCGTCGCGTTTGCCGCGACCACCACTCCCGCGAAGAAGACATTCGTCTGAATGCCTTTGTTCATCAGGTTGAAATTGAAGTAGTCGATGCCGCCGAGCGGCACGACCGGGAACTCGAGTCCCGCGTCGTGATGCACGCCGCCGAGCATGAAGAGCTGCGACGTATCGAAGCCTTCTTTGACGACGCGCTCGCCGCTGCCGCGCTTTTCGAGATAGCGCAGGCCGGCTTCCGTCTCGCGCACCATGCGTGCGTCGGACGCGGACACCGAGGCCAGCAGCGACTCGTACTCCTGCGGCTCGAGACGGAAGTTGTCGAACGACGTCGCGCGCTGAATCACGTTCGCGCGTCCCGCCGCCGAGACCACCTGCTGCGCGCCCACTTCCACCGGCAGCCAGATCAGCTCGCGCGCGTCCACCTTCGCCGCGTCGGCGGCGGACAGCGGCTGCTTCGTCTCGCGTGAGAACGGTGCGAAGTCGACGCGCTCTTCGTTCGACAGAACCTCACCCGTCAAATGGAGCTGGATCATCGAGATCCGCACGCGCGCCCACGTCCGCGCGTCGATGAACACCGTGCCGCGATACAGCGGCAGGTTGTCCGGCGCGTTCTTCGGCGGCTCGAAGCGCACTTCATACACGCGATAGCCGTCGACCTCGGTCTGCCGGACGAGCTCGTAGCGATACTCGTTCGTCAGGTGGATGTCGAGCGGCAGCTGCGTCACTTTCTCCGGCTGGATCAACGGCAGCTCCGGGATGCGCCCGTACTTCCACTTCACACCGTTGATCAGGAACTCCGACCACACCCAGTCGGCACGGCCCTTCGGATCGGAGAAGTAGTCGCCGGCGATCGTCGCTTCGAGCGAGTCGCTGCCCGTGCCGATGTCGAAGCGCAGCTTCGTCGTGTTCTTCGCGATGTAGCGCGGCTGAATCGTTTCCTGGTAGGCGTCGTACGCCTGATGATTGCGGATCACTTCCTCGACCGAGATGCCGCGCTCCGTGGCCACGCTGATCGTTTCCTTCGTCACGTTGCGGTTCGGCTTCTCCGCGTAGTCGACGACCACCGCGTACGGCAGCGTCGTCTTCGGCGAGCCGACGAGCAGGCGGTTGCCTTTCTTGCCCGTGTCCGTGATGTCGCGCTCACCCGCGGCGTCAACGCGACGCGGCTTCTGAAAGCGATCGGCGGGAAGCGAGAGGATCGACGGCGCGGCGGCATCGCCGCGCGGAATCAGCATCGTGCGGAGGTCTTCGCCGCGCACGAAGCTGACGACCGGCATGTCGAGCGAGTTGCCTTTCGCGTCGAGCACCGTGATCTTCGACGTCGAGTCGAACGCCCAGTCGCCGGTCATCGATTTGTTGAACTGCGCGAGCGAAGTCGCGTCGGCCGGGCCGTTCGCATACGCGCGCGTCGCGCCGGTGCCGAAGACTCTCGCGAGGTCGAAGAGCGCATTCGGCGACTCGACCGCGACGACGGCGAAGATCTTCTTCGACGGATCGTTCTCCGCCAACAGCGCCAGCGTGCCCGCGACCTGCTCGGCGTAGACGACGACCGCGTCGAAGTAGCCGCCGGCACCGTTGTCGAACAGCTCCTTCACGCCGCTCGTCACGACGATCCGCTTCGCGACATCGAGCCCCTGCGCGGTGACGGCGAGGCGCTTCACCGCGTACGCGGCCGTTGCCGGATCGGACGTCGAAACGGTCACGCCGAGGGAATCGAACGGACCGTGCGCGCGCGCCCAGTCGATGATCGTTTTCGTGTGCTCCTCGACCTGCAGCAGCCCGTCTTTCTGCGGGTCGATCGTGTATTCGACGACCAGCGTGATGTCGGCGGGACGTGTTGGCGCGTAGGTCGCGAGGTCGGTTTCCGCGACGCGCGTGAGCGTCGGAACGCCCGCGCCGTCCGGCGCGACGACACCGACACAGAGCGTGCATTCCTTCGGCGCATCGGCTGCCGAAAGGGGGAGGACGAAGAATTGCAGTAGGACGAGCGCGAGCGCGAGTTTTCTCATGGGAACCTCGTAGATTTTGGAGCGGCAGGCTTCAGCCTGCCGGGCGGTGGAAACGCCCCGCGAACGGACGAAATTGCCAGCAAAAGGCATCGTTTTCCTGAATATGACTTCCGGCCCGAGGTTTCCTCCCGCCGAAGTCGACGCTTTTCTGAGTGCGGCGAGCGCGGCAAAGCTCGAAGTGATCCAGCTCGCGCGCGATGTCGACATCACGGCGATCTGCCGCGATCACCTTCGCCGCGGCACGCAGCTCTTCATTGCCGCGGGCGGCGACGGCACCGTGCATCACGTGGTGCAGGCGGTCGTGCACACTGACGCCACGCTGGCCGTGCTGCCGATCGGGACCTACAACCACTTCGCCCGCGACCTCAATATCCCGCTCGACTGGCGCGCCGCGCTCGAAGTCGCGCTCACCGGCGAGCGACGCCAGATCGACACCGCGCGGGTCAACGACCGCTTTTTCGTCAACAACGTGTCGATGGGTCTCTATCCGGAGCTCGTGGCGCGCCGCGAGGAGAAGGGACGCGACTATCCGCGCTGGAAGGCGCGGCTGCATGCGGCGTACGTGACGCTGCGCAAGTACCCGCACGTGACCTTCACCGTGGAATCCGATCATCATCAAGAGCTGATTCGCACGCATGTGTTCATGGTCTCGAACAACTCGTATGACCTGTCGCTCATCGGCATTCAGGCGCCG
>DATFHJ010000489.1:0-2898 GCA_035248585.1 Thermoanaerobaculia bacterium | reverse complement strand
GCAAGATCGTCGCCGCGTACGACCGCGTGGAGAAAGAGAAGAAAGCCGCGGAAGGCGGGGCGTGACGAACATCGAGGTGACGGGGACCGCGGTGCCGCGATTCACGCGCCGCGAGATCGCGGCGTTCGCGCGAAGCGTGCTGCTGGCGCTGGAGAAACTCGACCGCCTCGACCGCGAGCTCGATGAAGTGTCGATCGCGTTCGTCGACGACGACGCCATGACATCGCTGAACCGCAAGTTCCGCCGCAAAAACAAAACGACCGACGTCCTCACCTTCGCCGGCGAGGACCGCTTCCTCGGCGACATCGTCATCTCCGTCGACCAGGCGAAGCGGCAGGCCGCGGACGAAAAGCATTCGACCGCGACCGAGGTGCGCTATCTGATCCTGCACGGCATCCTGCACGCGCTCGGGTACGACCATGAGACGGACAGCGGGGAGATGAATTCGCTGGAGGTCGAAGTCAGGACGCTGGTCGGGTTGTAGTAAGCGTGCGCGGCGGCGGGACGCCGCCGGATCAGCCGCCGGGACGGCGGCGTTCCCACACGACCACGTCCTGAAACTGCTCCCCTCCCCGATTGCGCCACGCGCCGTGCTCGATCGTGTACGACGGCAGCTCCTCGAGGAGCGCCGGCGTGAAGGCAATCGCCCAATCGGGATCGCTCTCGCTCAACAACCGGTGATCCCCGCGGTCGATCTTGAAGTCGAGCGCCGGATGTTCGAGCTCGCCGTCGAGCAGAAAGAACGTGCCGAGGAACGTGCCGCCGGGCGCCAGCACGCGTTGCGCCTCGCGCAAGTAGTGGCGGGCGGCGGCGGGATCGAGGTGCGTGAAGACCGACGTCGCGAAGACGAAGTCGAACGAGGCGTCGTCGAAGGGAAAGCGATAGCGGGACGCGGGCACGCCGCGGCGGTTGTAGTGCGAGTTGTAGACGTCCGCGTGCGTGAAGCGGAAGTTCGGATGCGCGGGCGTGATGTGGCGCCGGCACCAGCGGATCCAGCGCTTGACGATGTCGAAGCCGTCGTACGTGCCGGTCGTGAGGTGGCGCGTGAGCGGCAGCGCCACGCGGCCGACGCCGCAGCCGATGTCGAGCACGCGATGCTCGGGCTTCAATCCGTGGCGGATCAAAAGCGCGGCGAGCTCCTCCCCGATCCGCTTGAAATCGCCGCCGCCGACGTCGCGCAGGCGCAGCGGCGGCAAACCTTTCTCCGACTTGCCGGTGAGCCACAAGCGCAGGTCGATATAGGCGGCGTGGAGGTATTTCATTCGCCCCTAATACCTAATACCTAACCCCTAACCCCTACTCCAAAGCAATGATCCCGTCTCGCCACAACTTGTGAAAGATCAGCATCGCGTCGGTCTCGCGGATCGGGCTGATCTTGATCAGCGATCCGATGTTCCACTGGCCGTTGATGCGCGAGAGGATGAAGCCCTCGTTCGGCGAGAAGTTCATCTGCGTGATCTCTTCGAGCGAGCGGGCCACCTTCGGCACCTTCGAATCCATCACGCCCTGCGTGCGCAGCTCGCCGAGGATCACCGTCTCCGCGCCGCGGATCGACGCGCGCACCTTCGGATGGTTCGGATCGAGGTTTTGCGCGGCACGCAACAGCCGCTGCGTCTTCTCGTAGTCGCGGATCTTCAGCGCCGCCTGGGCCGCGGTCAGCAGTGACTCGATCTCGTTGTCCTCGCTGAACTCCGCCGGCGCCGCGGCGGCGGCCACCATCTCCTCGGTGATCCTGGCCATCTTCTGCGTGTCGGGATCGACGAGCTTAGCGAAGCCGTGCCGCACCAGCGCGTGCACCGTCGACGACACCACGAACTCCGACGAGCGGCTTTCGAGCACGATGTCGGCAATCGTCCGTTTGCCGTCGATCGCGCGCACGATCGGCTCCTCCACTTCCTCGAGCTCCGAGTAGTCGACCTCCCGCACCGGCACGGGGATCATTCCCTGATTCGGCACGAGCTCGCGGATGCGGCCCCATTCGTCAACGCGCCGCGTGCCTTCCATGATGATGCCGGTGACGTCGACCTGCAGCGGGATCATCTCCATCTGCGGCAATTCGTCGTCCACGAAATAGAAGTCGCCGTCGCTCCAGAGGAAGATGTCGTAGATCTCCTCCTCCGCTTTGCGGCGCATGAGGCGCTGCAAGTCCTCTTCGCTGATGACGTCGATCATCACCAGGATCTTGCCGAGGAGGATGCCGGAGTGCACCTGCACCTCCATGGCCTTCTTCAGCTCCGGCTCGCTCAGGTAGCCGTGGCTCATGAGGAACTGGCCGAGGTACTCGCGCGGATCGTTGGAGGCGGAGGAGATCACGCGGCCCTTGCGGAAGAAGATTTTCTTCTCCACGCGCTTGTTCGAGATCACGAGCGTCCCGGTCTTCTGGCCGAGGCTCAGCCACTGCAGAAGATCACCGGGGAGCATCGTTTTGAGGTTGCCGGAAAGGGCCATCGAAGGGAGAGGGATTATATGCTCCGTCCCGATGAGCAGCGACCGCCCGATCTTCTTCTCCGAGTCAGACTTGCAACAACGCGGCTTCGATGCCGCGCGCGATCTCGCCGAGCCCGGGAAGTTCCCGTACACGCGCGGGCCGCAGGCGTCGATGTATCGCGGAAAGCTGTGGACGATGCGGCAGTACGCCGGCTTCTCGACGGCCGCCGAATCGAACCGCCGCTACCGCTATCTGCTCGAGCGCGGCACGACGGGCCTCTCGGTCGCGTTCGACCTGCCGACGCAGATCGGGATGGACTCGGATGACGGCCGCGCGCGCGGCGAGGTCGGCAAGGTCGGCGTGGCCATCGACTCGATCGCGGACATGGAAACGCTCCTCGACGCGATTCCGCTCGACAAAGTCTCGATCTCGATGACGATCAACGCGCCGGCGTCGATCCTCCTCGCGCT
>DATFHJ010000488.1:0-2770 GCA_035248585.1 Thermoanaerobaculia bacterium | reverse complement strand
GCAAGATCTACACGAACATGACCGAGCAGAACCTGCTCGCGAAGTCCGTGGCCGCGATTCATTGTCTCGGCTTGAACGAAGCCGATTTTCAATCCTTCGACGGCTTCGGCTGCGGCCTCGTCTGGTCGCCTCTCAGCAACTCATTGCTCTACGGGAAAACGATCGATCCGAAGCTGCTCGAGAACCGGCGCTTCACGATCGGCTGCGACTGGTCGCCGAGCGGCGGCAAGAATCTGCTCGAAGAGTTGAAGGCGGCCTGGCTCACGATCAAGGCCGCGAATGCGAACGTGCCGGCGCGCGCGCTGGTGGAAGCGGTGACGAAGAATTCGGCGGCCGCGGTGGGCTGGCAGAAATCGCTCGGCACGCTCGAAGTGGGCAAGTACGCGGATGTGGCGGTGATCGCAGGGACGGACGGCGATCCGTATGAGCATCTGATCCTGGCGACCGAGGAGGGCGTGCGGCTCGTGCTCATCGCCGGATACGCGCGCTACGGCGACGCGGATCTGATGAAGAAGATGCCGAAGAAAGGCGACGAGCAGGAGGAGATCACGGTCGGCACGACAAAGAAGGTGCTCGACAACTTCGATCCCGACTCGAAGCTCGACATCGGCTACGAAGAAGCGCGCAAGCGCCTCGCCGCGGCGATGGCCGATCTGCCGGGCGTCGTCGACAGCCTGCAAACCGCGCTCAACGCCGCCGGTCCGGAAGGCATGCCGGAGCCGCTGCTGCTCGACAACGAGGCAGAAGAAGACACGGGAGATCTCGACGTGCTCTTCGCGGCGCAACAGGCGGAGTTGCCGAAGTCGGTGCCGCTCGATGGGCTGACGGTGATCGACGACAAACTGCACTTCGACCGCATCGAGGCCGTGCCGCATCTGCCGGAGCATTTGAAGGGACTGCGCGCGCTGTATTGAAAAGCGGACTTGTATTGAAAAACGAACGCCGAACCCGCGCGCAACGTGCTGCGTCGTAGCGAGCAAGGAGGAGTTTTTCATGCGCAAAGCGCTGCTCGTGATGTGTGTGCTGTTCGCCGTTTCCTCATTCGCTCAGGATCAATCGAAGATGCAGTTGTCGGTCTTCGCCAGTAATCCCGGTTATGTTCAGAGCAGCCGCGTGGGCAGCCATTACACGGGCGGCATCGGCGCGGCGCTGGAGTACCGCTGGAACCGGCAGTGGGCGCTCGAGCTTCAAGCGGCTACGCAGGAGCACGGCCACTATGAAGGCCGGACGTACCCGGTCGATCTCCTCCTGCACTATCGCTTCGAGAATGACTCGCGCTGGAAGCCGTTCCTCGGTGCCGGCTTCCGTTACGAGAACTCGTCATTCAGCGAATTCGACGAGCGCAGCGGAATCGAAATCGACGGCGGCGTGCACTTCATGCTCACGCCGTCGCTGTCGCTGCGGATGGACGCGAAGCAGCTAGTGCTCGACCGCAACGGCCACTTCGGGATCGATCTGCGTCCGTCGATCGGCTTCGGCTGGAAGTTCTAGCCAGCGAGTAAATCCGCCAGCCCGGCCATATCGCGCACCTCGTACGTAGGAGTGCCGCCCTGCAGTGCCGCATCGCCACGGCGATTCACCCACGCCGTGGCGATGCCGAGCGCGTTCGCGGGGACGACGTCGTGAAAATTGCTCTGCGCGGCGTGCAGCCATCGCGCGCCGCCGAGGCGCTTCTTCGCTTCGTTCCAATGACCGTGCGCTGGTTTGTAGGAGCGCACCTGCTGGGCGGTGACGACCGGATCGAAGTCGACGGTGAAGTGTTTCCGCGTCGCGGCGATCAGCTCGTCGTCGGTGTTCGAGAGAATGCCGAGCCGATAGCCCGCGTCGCGAAGGCGCTCGAGCGCGCGATTCGTATCGGCGAACGGTTTCCATGACGGCAGCGACTGCGCGAGAAACGTGCTGCGCCCGGGCGCGAGCGGCCAGCCGAGGGCGTGCGCGACGCGGGCCGCGGTCTCGGTGAGCACGTCGCGATAGAGGCGGAACTGCTCGGCCTCGACCACCGGCTCGATCCGCTCGTACGCGCGCAGCACGTCCTCTCGGCGAAGCTCGATCCCGTCTTCGCGCGCGGCGCGTGAGAAAGCATCAGCAATGCCGCTCTCCCAGTCGATGAGCGTTCCGTAGCAGTCGAAGGTGATGACGTCGAACGGTCGTTCCATGAACGTGAGCCTTATCACAAAATCGCGATTGCCCGCGGGGTAGCGTAAGCTGTCCAAGGTTCCCGATAGAACAATGCAAGAGCAGCCAGCAGCACGAAATCTGCGGACGGCCGAGCGTTTCCTGCTCGCGCCGCCGATCCAGGGCACGTTCGGCGCGTCGCCGATCGCGGTCTGCGACATTTCCGAGAAAGGCGCGCGCTTCCGCCACGACCGCCCGCTCGAGGCGGGAGCGAAGTCGGTGCTCAAGCTGGCCGTCGATGCGCCGCTCTCTCTCGAGGCGATGATCGTCTGGACGCAGCCGGATGGCCCGCGCTTCGTCTCCGGCGCGCGCACGTACGGTCCGCCGGAGTCGATCCAGGCGCTGATCGCGCAGCTGCACGCGTCGCATCGCTCGAACCGCATCGAGGAGCTGCGCTCGACCGACCGCTTCTTCCTCTCGCCGCTGCTCGAGGGGACGTTCGCCGGCGAAAAGATCCGCATCGAAAACCTCTCCGCGCGCGGCGCGCGCATCGAGATGCACAACGAGTTTCTCCGCGGCTCGACGGCCGCTTTTCGATTCACCGTCCCCGGCTCGCCGATCGAGGTGAGCGTGGAAGGACAGGTGGTGTGGACGG
>DATFHJ010000487.1:0-3836 GCA_035248585.1 Thermoanaerobaculia bacterium | reverse complement strand
CCTTGATCTCGTGACTGATGCCCACCACCGCGGCTTCGGCCACGGCCTGATGATCGACCAGCGCGGACTCGACTTCCATCGTGCCGATGCGATGGCCGGCGACGTTGATGACGTCGTCGACGCGGCCGAGGAGCCAGAAGTAGCCGTCCTCGTCGCGCTTCGCGCCGTCGCCGGTGAAATAGATGCCGGGCCACTTCGACCAGTACTGCTTCTGAAAGCGCTCCGGATCGCCGTAGATCCCGCGCAGCATCGACGGCCACGGCGACGTGATGGCGAGATACCCGCCGCCGACTTCGACGCGGTTGCCTTGTTCGTCGAGGATCTCGGCATCGATGCCGGGGAACGGCTTCGTCGCCGAGCCTGGCTTCGCGGCCACGAGTCCCGGCAGCGGCGTGATCATGATCGCGCCGGTCTCGGTCTGCCACCAGGTGTCGACGACAGGGCAGCGCCCGCCGCCGATGTTTTGCTGATACCAGATCCAGGCCTCGGGGTTGATCGGCTCGCCGACGGACCCGAGGAGGCGCAGCGACGACATGTCGTGCGCGCCCGGCAGCTCCTCACCCCATTTCATGAACGCGCGGATCGCCGTCGGCGCGGTGTAGAAGATCGTGACTTTGTGCCGCTCGATGATGTCCCAGAAGCGGTCCTTCTTCGGGAAGTCGGGCGCGCCTTCGTAGATCATCACCGTCGCGCCGCACGCGAGCGGGCCGTAGACGACGTAAGAGTGGCCCGTCACCCAGCCGATGTCGGCCGTGCACCAATAGACGTCGTTCTCTTTCAGATCGAACACCCATTTGCACGTGGCGTAACACTGCGTCAGGTAGCCGCCGGTGGTGTGCACGATGCCTTTCGGCTTGCCGGTGCTGCCTGACGTGTAGAGCATGTAGAGCATGTGCTCCGAATCGAGCGCCACCGCCTCGCACGCGGCGTCGGCTTTTTCGATTGCCTCGTGGTACCAGACGTCGCGTCCGTCCTGCATCGTGACGTCGTCTTCCACGCGGCGGCGGACGACGATCACGTGCTCGATGCTCGGGCACTCCGCGACCGCGGCGTCGGTCGTTTTCTTCAGCGGCACGATCGTGCCGCGGCGATAGCCGCTGCTCGCGGTGATGACGAGCTTCGCCTGCGCGTCCTGGATGCGATCCTTCAGCGCGTCCGAGGAGAAGCCGCCGAAGACGACCGAGTGCACGGCGCCGATTCGCGCGCAGGCGAGCATGGCCACGACCGCTTCGACGATGAGCGGCATGTAGATGGCGACGCGGTCGCCGCTGGCGATGCCTTGCGACTTGAGGACGTTCGCGAATTTCGAGACCTCCGCGTGCAGCTCGCGATAGGTCACGCGCCGGATCTCGCCCGGCTCGCCTTCCCAGATCAGCGCGACCTTGTCGCCGCGCGTTTCGAGATGGCGGTCGAGGCAGTTGTACGACGCATTGAGCTTCCCGCCGAGGAACCACTTCGCGTCCGGCGGATTCCACTCCAGCACGCGTTCCCATTTCGTCTGCCAGTCGAGCTCGGATGCCCAGTCCGCCCAGAATTTCTCGCGGTCCGCTTTCGCTTTTTCCCAGATGGCGGGATCATGAATGTTCGCCTGTTTTTGAAAATCGTCGGACGGGGGAAACTCGCGGCTTTCCTGGAGCAGGGCATCGATCTCGTGAGCCATGGGTCGATTCTATCGAAACCACGCCGAGCGCTGGATCGTCGGAGGAGCAAATGAAAAAAGCGCTGCTGTTCGTCGTCGCCGTCGCCGTGCTGCTGGGTGGAGGATGGTTCTTCGCGTTGCGGTATTGCGAGGCGAGGGAGACGCGCGCCGCGCGGGCGGCGTGGGTCGGCCTCGGCTCCGTCGACGCGGCGCCGCAGCGCTATCCCGAGGTGAAACAGAGCGACGGCGCGACGAAGCTCGTGGCTCTCGCGTCGGCGGCGCACATCGACATGGTGCCGCGCTATCGCGCGAAAGACGTGAACACGGAGACGAAGCCGGCGCCGGATGCGGAGACGATGGCGGTGCGCAAGGCGCTCGGCGATTACATCAAGGCGCAGTTCGAGCGCGTCGGCGATGCGATCGATGCGCCGCCGCCGCTTGCCGCACGGTATCTCGCCGGCAATGACGCCGCGCTGAATGCGATTCGCGACCATCTTCTCAGCGGCGCGCCGATCACGTGGGATGCGAAGCTCAGCGACGGATTCGATCAGCCGATTCCGAATCTCCTCGGCGTCATGCATCTGCAGCGCGCGTTTTCCGCGCGCGCGCTCGACAAGGCGCGGCGCAATGATCCTGCGGCGTGGGACGACTTGCATGCGTCATGGGAGCTGAATCGCAGTCTCTGGAGCCGCCCCGAGCTTCTTTCGACCCTGATCGCGCTCGCGTCGACGCGCATGAGCAACGGCGCGGCGCGCAAGATGCCGCTGCCCGCGCCGGCGTGGCTCAGCGAGACCTACTCCTTCGATTACGTCGGCGCGATGGCCGCGTCGCAGCAGGCCGAGGCCTGGGCGATCCGGCATGCCATGCCGGGCCGCCGGCCGATGAGCGACGTCATGCGCGCACCGTGGTATGCGTATCAGAGCGCCGATGCGCTCGATGTGCTGCGCACGTACACCGATGCCGCGGTGCGCTCGAAGGCCTGCGATGCGGACAGCAGCCAGTTCGCGACCGCGCGCGCGGCGATGGTGACGACGAACAACGTGGCCATCCCGAATCTGATCGGCGCCTGGCACCGCCTGATGCGCTTCCGCGCCGAGCTCGAGGCCACCGAGCGCGTGCTGCAACTGCGCGCCGGCCAAACGCCGTCGCCGCAATCGCAATGCTCCGACGGCACCTGGCAGGTGACGGCGAACAGCATCAAGTTCTCGAGGAGCGTGAAGGTGCCGCCGCCGGGGATCGAGTTTCCGCTGGAGTACGTGCGCTAGACGCTTGCCAGATGCTATCGAAAAGCGGCAGCTGGCGCTGCCGCAGTCCAGATGGACTGGAACATCAGCAAGCCCGTGGCATGTCCGAGAATCGACTCGGCGCAGCGTTCGGGATGCGGCATCAGGCCTAACACGTTGCGCGTGCGGTTGCAGATGCCGGCGATGTTGCGCGCGGAGCCGTTCGGGTTCGCGTCCGAGGTCAAACGTCCTTCGTCGTCGCAGTAGCGGAAGATCACCTGGCGGTTGCGCTCGAGGGCGTCGAGCGTTTCGTCATCCGCGTAGTAGTTCCCTTCGCCGTGCGCGATCGGCGCGCTGAAGATCTGGCCCTGCTGATACTCGGACGTGAACGGCGTGTCGGTTTCCTCGACGCGCAGATGCACGTCGCGGCCGAGGAAGCGGAGGTGCTGATTGCGCATCAGCGCGCCGGGCAGGAGACCGACTTCGGTCAGCACCTGGAATCCGTTGCAGATGCCGAGGACGAGACCGCCCGCCTCGGCGTGGCGGCGGATCGGCTCCATGACCGGCGCGAACTTCGCCAGCGCGCCGGCGCGCAGATAGTCGCCATAGGCGAAGCCGCCGGGCACGATCACGCAGTCGACGCCCTGGAGGTCGGTGTCCTTGTGCCACAGCGGCACCGCCTCCGCGCCTAACACGTCGTTCGTGACGTGCAGCGCGTCGTGATCGCAATTCGAGCCGGGGAGAATCACCACGCCGAATTTCATGCTGAAAGTCTAGACGATTCCCAACTGCCGCCCCCGAATCGCCGCCTGGGTGCGGTCCCGAACGTCGAGCTTGGTGAGGATGTTCGTGACGTGATTCTTCACCGTTCCCTCGGCCAGGCTGAGGCGGTCGGCGATCTCTTTGTTCGAGGCGCCGTCGCCGAGGAGCGTGAGGATCTCGCGCTCGCGCCGCGAGAGCGGAACGACGAGCGC
>DATFHJ010000486.1:0-5797 GCA_035248585.1 Thermoanaerobaculia bacterium | reverse complement strand
CCTGCGCGTCCTTGCCCTTGCGGCCCCCTTCTTCCTGCTCCTGCGCGTCCAGTTCGCGCTGCTCGCGCTCGGAGCGCTCGCGCAGTTGATCGAGGCGGCGGCGGAACGTGCTTTCGAGCCGCTCCTGCTCGTCCTCGAGCTGGCGGTTCATTTCCTCCATGCAGCGCTCGATGAACGCGGCGCGGGTTTCCGTCGCATCCGAATAGAAGCCGAACGACGGATTGTGAAAGATGCGGATTCGCTCGCTTTCTTCGAGCAGTTGCAGGAATCCATCTCTCGACTGCACGGCGCCCTGCACGAGCGACTCGGGGGTGACGTTCAGGTCGATGCGCAGCTGCGGATCGGGAACGGCGCGCAGATCGAGCTTCTCCGGATCGATCAGCGAGGCCTGTTGCCACTGGGCGCGTCCGTCCTGCGGGGAGAGCGGCGCGACGTAGGAGCGTGCGATCGCGTGGCGCAGGCCGCTGCGTCCATCCATCAGCGTCACGATTCCCTCGGCGAGCACGAACGGGCGATAGTTGCCCCGGCCGCCGTAGACGTAGAGCTGTTCGAGCGAGTCGCCGTCGCGCCGCGCGCTGGAGCGGCTGCGCGCGGTTGGCGGCGCGGCTTGCGCCTCGCGGTCGTGCTCGACCGTCATTCCATGTGCGACCGGCGTCGCGTCGAGCGTGCGGCCCGGCACCGTTGCCAGCGCGCGCACCACGGCTTCTTTTTTCTCCGGCGGGAAGAGGAACACGATGCATCCGCCGCCGCCTGCGCCGCAGACTTTGCCGCCCCACGCGCCCGCGGCCATCGCCGCGTCGATCGCGGCATCGATCTCCGGCGTCGAGATGCCGTCGATCAGCGCCTTCCGTTCTTCCCACTCTTTGCGCAGCGCCGCACCCGCGGCCTCGAAGTTTCCGGCATCGAGCGCGCGCTCCATCTCGATCGCCGTCTCGGCGATGCGCGCGAATCCCTTCTGCACTTTTTTCTTCTTCTCGATCTGCCGCTTGTACAGCTGCCAGTTGTTCGTGCCCGAGAAATGCGAGACCTCGCTGTAGTGCAGCAGCATGCGCTGCGCGAGCTCGTGCACGGACGTCTGCAGCGGATGGCGGGCCGGCTTGCCGGGATTGAGATGCAGCGAGCCGAGGCCGCCGAAGACGGGCGGGTAGTAATCCTGGATGCCGGCGGGAAGGCCGAGGAGGCGCGTCTCGAGATCGCGGACGAGGAAGATCAGGTCCTCGCCTTCGACTGGCTGGCCGGCGATGTCCGAGAGAGCGCGCACGAGCGTGATGGCGAGCGCGGACGAGCCGCCGAGGCCCGAGCCGCGCGGAGCATCGGTGCGCGTCGTGATCTGCAGGCCGCTCAGTTTGAAATGCTCGACCGCGCGATGCAGCAGCGCCGCCTTCGGATCGGCGGCCATCTCCTGCATCGACTCGTAGCGCTGCCGGTAGCCGTCGTCGGAGAGATGAATCTCGATGGCGCCGCTCCCGGTCTCGACGACTTCCGACTCGGCGTAAAACGAGATGGCGACGTTGACCGTTCGTGAGCCCGGATGAAACAGGTACAGGGGCCAGAGATCGAGAGTACCGCCAGCGAGATCGGCGCGCACCGGCGCCCGGACGATGACCTTGTTCATTTGGGTTTTCTCGAGTTTATCCTTCGGCGCGTAGCGCCGGAGGATCTATGGTGGCACCGTGAGAGACGCGCCGACAGCGCTTGGAGGGTGCAGGCATCGCGGTGCCACCGGAGATCCTCCGCTGCGCGGAGGATAAATTGGGAGTTCATTTGGGGGACCTGGATTGTGTCAGAAGAGCGCCCGCTGCGATACGGGCTCGTGCGAAACGTCGCGCGGCGCGAGCATGAGCCGCGGCGTCAGACGCACCACGCTGGCGCGGAACTGGTGGAGCGACTCGCCGCGCAGCGGGTCGGGGGTGATGGATTTCAGTTTCAGGGGATTCAGCCACTTGCCGTCCTCGGTCACGCGATAGTCGAGATGCGGGCCTGTTGCCAGACCGGTCCGGCCGACATATCCGATGACGTCACCCTGCCTGACTTTTGCGCCGCGTGCAACCCCTTTCCCGAATCTGGAAAGATGTAGGTAATAGGTGTCGACGCGCGAGGAGTGGCGGATGCGGACGAAATTTCCCTCGCCGGCCTTGTAGCGCGCCTCGACGACCACGCCGTCGGCGGTGGTCATCACCGGCGTGCCGACCGGCGCGCCGTAGTCGATGCCGTAGTGCGGGCGGAAGTACTTGAGAACAGGATGGAAACGGCGGCGCGTGAAGCCGGAGGTCACGCGCGTGAACTGAAGCGGCGCCTTGAGGAACTGTTTGCGCAGCGGCGCGCCGCTCCGCGCGTAGTAGCCGGCGCGGCCGTCCGGCATCTGCTGGCGGAAGGCCTCGTAGATGATGTCCTTGTGCACGAACCGCGCGGCGTGGATCGCGCCGTAGCCGGTGAGATCGTTGCCGGAATAGTGCTTCGACACGACGACGCTGAACGAGTCGCCTTTTTGCAGCTCGAAGAAATCGATGTCCCACTGGAAGACGTCGACGAGCTGCTGCACGAGTTGCGGACCTTCACCGGTCTGGCGCAGGGCCTCGTAGAGCGAGCTGTCGATCGTCGCCGAGATCGTGGTCTCGACGTCGCGCTGCGCGGCCGGAGACGCGGTGACGTTGAAGCCCGAGCCGCTGCGCACGGCGCCGAGGTCGCCCCAGCCCGTGACCTTCATCTGCACCGCGTCGACCACGCCGAGGTTGTCGTAGTGGAAGCGCAGCAGATGGCCGGGACGGAGGCGGCGGACGTCGACGGACTTCGCGAGCTCGCGCGTGAGGAGCGCGCTCTCGCCGCGCGAGAGACCGCCGGCGAGCAGGACGCCGTCGAGCGTGTCGTTTTGTTCGATGGTGAGCAGCAGCGAGTGCTCGGGAAGCTCCGACGGCATCGCCTTCGAGAGATCGGTGTACTTCAGCGCCGGAGACACGAGCGCGGACGGCGCCCCGTAATCGGGTTGCGAGCGCACGGCGGCGAGAACGATCGGAACGGCGAGCGGCAGGGCCAGCGCGAGGTAAGCCCGCGGCCGCTTCACCACCCCACCCAAACGACGTTTCTTCATCACGCTATGAGAGAAGACGAACCGGGGACTGACTTCCTACCGATGGTAGCACAGCAGTTGGAGCGGCGGACTTCAGCCTGCCGAATGACGACGGCGGGCTAAGCCCGCCGCTCCACTACTTGCCTGGCTCGAAGGTCAGCACCTGCGTCGCGGTGCGGGGGCGCTCGCCGGAGTCGGCGCGCGTGTAGCCGACCGGGATCGAAAAGTCGGTCAGCTTCGGCTGCAGCTCGCGCACGGACGTCACGACGGTCTCGCGCAGGAACGTGCGCGTGGGCTTCACTTTCAGCTGCGAGTTCGTCGACTTGGTCTGCGACGTCATGCGGATCGTCACGGTCTGCCGCAGCGGGAAGCCCGTCATCTTCGTCGTCTCGAGCTCGAGCAGTTGATCGATCTCCTGGTTGCCGGTGCGCACGCCGTCGGCGAGCACGTTGAGCGCGAGCTCACCGAATTTGCTCGTCATGTAGCTGTCGATCACGGTGTGCACGCTCTGCTTGAGCGGGATCTGGCGCATGACCAGCGTGACGTCGTAGTCGAGAGTGAGCTGATAGCGGTGCGTCGGCGCGCCGGCGATGACCGGACCGTCGCCGAGGTCTTTCGTATCCGTGCGGAGATTCTCGATTTTGATATTGCTCGCGCCGATCGCCGTCACCGCGCCGGCGGCGTTGAATTCGGTGTACCACTTCTTCATCGGATCGATGAAAAAGAGGCGCGAGCCGTCGATGCTGATGACGTAGGTTCCGGGCGGATAGAGATTTCCGGACAGGAACTCGACGCGGGTGCGGAGTCCGTCGACGGTCGCGCGCGCCACGAGGTCGGTCGTCGGCACGACGACGTCTTCCGTGACCGCCTTCTGCGTGTATTCGTACTGGATGGCCGCGAGGGCCGGAATGGAGAACAGCGTCAAAACCAGGAGAAGCAGTGTTCTTTTCATTCGCAATCACCCCCGCCCGATAGTTCAGTATACGGGAAATTTTCACGATCTTTGCAGCGGTTGGGTGGCGCATGTCCTCGCGTCACAACATCGCCGCTGCCCTTTGCGCGGTCGTCGCGCTCGCCGCACCGGCACGCGCGGCCACGCCTGTCTCGCTCGAAACCGTCATCAAGAAAGTGCAGGCGCAGCAGAAGAACACGCAGACTCTGCAGGCCAACTTCCGCCAGGAAAAAGAGCTCGCGCTCATGGCCAAGCCGGAAGTCTCGACCGGCACGTTCGTCTACTCCAAGCCCAACAATGTGCTCTGGACGTATGACGCGCCGAAGCGCGTGCAGATGGTGATCGCCGGCGGGGTGCTGACGACGTACTACCAGGACCTCGGCAAGGCCGAGCGCATCGACGTCAAGAAGTTCGAAGACCGCATCTTCAAATACATGGGCGCGTCAGGCGCGATCGACGAGCTCGCCCGCTACTTCGACTTCACGTTCACCGACTCGAAGTCGAAGCCGACGTACCTGCTCGATCTGACGCCGAAGAATCGCGCCGTCTCGAAGCGCGTCCGCCGCATCAAGCTCTGGATCGACAAGACGACGTACCTGACGTCGAAGATCGAATACGTCGAAGGCGACGGCGACATCACGCGCTACGAGTTCACGAACCTCAAGATCAACGAGCCCGTCCCGCAGAGCCGCTTCGCGCTGCACCTTCCGGCCAACGTGAAGGTGGAGCAGATGAAAGTGCAGTGACGAAGTCATCCCGAGCGGAGCGAGGGATCCGGGCGGGGGCTCAGTGATCTCGTTCCAGTTGTCGCACACCGACGGCGCCGCGCGCCGCGGTGTGATTCACACCGATCACGGCGAGATCCAGACGCCTGTGTTCATGCCGGTCGGCACGCACGCGTCGGTGAAGAGCCTGACCACGGATCAGCTGAAACAGCTCGGTCCCGAGATCATGCTCTCCAACACCTATCACCTCATGCTCCGCCCCGGCGTCGAGCTGCTCGAGAAGCTCGGCGGGCTCCACCGATTCATGGGCTGGGATCGCGCGATCCTCACGGATTCGGGCGGTTTCCAGCTCTTTTCCCTTGCCGCGATCCGGAAGATTCGCGAGGAAGGGGTCGAGTTCCGGAGTCACATCGACGGCTCGCCGTACTTTTTGAGTCCCGAGAAATCGATCGAGATTCAGACGCGGATGGGCGTCGACATCGCCATGGCCTTCGATGAATGTCCCGCGTACGGCATCTCGCACGCGGAGACCGAAAAATCGATGGAACTGACGCATCGCTGGGCGAAGCGCTCGCTTGCGGCGCGGACGACCTCGTCGCTCTTCGGCATCGTGCAGGGCGGCGTGTACAACGATCTCCGGAAGCGCAGCGTCGAGACGATCGCGGCCATGGATTTCAACGGTATCGCCATCGGCGGCGTCTCGGTGGGCGAGCCGAAGGAGGCGATGTTCGACGTCGTGAACTTCACGGCGCCGCTGCTGCCGGCCGATCGTCCGCGCTATTTGATGGGTGTCGGAACGCCGGCAGACCTCGTCAACGCCGTCGCGGCCGGCATCGACATGTTCGACTGCGTGATGCCGACACGCAACGCGCGCAACGGCACGCTTTTCACCAGTTCGGGCAAGATCCAGATCAAGAACGCGAAGTACACGGCCGATGACGGACCGCTCGATCCGGCGTGCTCGTGCGTCACCTGCACGACCGTGTCCCGCGCCTACTTGCGGCACCTTTTCATGAACGACGAGATCGCCGCGCTGGTGTACAACACCATCCA
>DATFHJ010000485.1:0-5142 GCA_035248585.1 Thermoanaerobaculia bacterium | reverse complement strand
CACGTAGTCGTCGGCGCCGAGCTTGAGGCCGACGATCTTGTCGATCTCCTGTCCGCGCGCGGTCAGCATGATCACCGGCGTGCGGCTGCCGTTCGAGCGCAGTTCCTTGCAGACATCGAGTCCGCTCTTCTTCGGCAGCATCACGTCGAGCACGATCAGATCGTGATCGCCGCGATTGGCGAGCCGCAGCCCTTCCTCGCCGTCGCCGGCCATCTCCACCGCGTACTTTTCGAACTCGAAGCCGTCGCGGAGCGCGACCGACATCGCGGGATCATCTTCGACGATGAGGATTCTGTTCATGCGAACTCCGTCCTGTTGAGTGATGGCGCTTCCGACGATTGCGCGAGCGGCAGCTCGATCGTGAACGTGCTCCCCTCGCCCGGCACGCTCTCGACGTCGACGCGGCCGCCGTGCGCCTTGGCCACGTGCTGCACGATCGAGAGTCCGAGACCGCTGCCTTTCACGTCGTGCACGAGACCGCTGCCGACGCGATAGAACTTCTCGAAGATCTTCTTCTGCTCGACCGCCGGAATGCCGATGCCGTGATCGCGCACCGAGATGCGCAGCGCGTCGCGCGTCGTGGCGACATTCACTTCGATCTCTTTGTGGCCGTTCGAGTACTTCACGGCGTTGTCGAGCAGATTGACGACCGCCTGGCCGATCGCATCCTTGTCGACGCGCAGCTGCGGCCGCGTCGCGGGGCCGTGGAACGCGATGGAAACGCCCTGATCGCGCAGCGGCACAGCGAACGCCGCGACCGTGCACTCGAGAAAGTCGACGATGTCGACGTCGCTGAAGCGGTACTGCTTCTCCGCCGATTCGATTTTCGAGAAGTCGAGGATGTTGTTGATGAGCGCCGTGAGGCGGCGGCTTTCGGCCTCGATGTACTCGCCGTACTCGCGCACTTTCTCGGGCTGCGTCACGCGGCCGAGGCGCATGTACTCGCCGAACACGCGGATGGACGAGAGCGGCGTGCGGAGCTCGTGCGAGACGTTGGAGACGAAGTCGCTCTTCATCTGCGACAGGCGCGCCGTCCGCAGCACGGCGCCGATCGCCAGCGCCACCGCGCCGAGGAGCACCACGAACGCGCCGCCGGTCCACATCGCGTTCTGGCGAAAGTCGAGCGCCGCCATTTGTTCCGGGGTCTCGCACATGTCGCGGATGCCGGCACGCCAGTTCGTGAAGGCGAAGCCGAGCGGCATCGTGATGAACTCACCGCGGCGCGGGCGTTGCTCACCGATCCAGACCGTGGCATTCGGCGCTTTCCTGCGAACGCCCTTCTCCGTCATTTTGACCAGCGAGAGCCGGGCCAGCCGTTCATCGAGCACGACGCCGACCGCGCCGACGACATGCATCGAGGCATCGATCACCGGGCGGAGGATCACGCGGTGGCGCGGCTCGCGCTCATCGACGAAGAGCGACGCCTGCGGCACGACGCGCGCCCACTTGTGCGCGACGTGCCACGACACCGTGGCCATCTTCACCGCTTCCGCTTCGGCCTCTTCCGGCAGTTTCTCCTTGCCGGCCGGGTCGAAGTAGCCGGTCTCGTACATGTTCTGGAGGAAGCGCATGGCGAAGAACGTCCGCGCGCCGGGAACGTGATGCTGCTGGAAGTGCCGGCCGAGAATCGCGACATTCGGCAGGTCGTCCGAATGAATCGTCAGCGCGGTATTGGCCGCGGCGCGATAGCTTGCCTCCACGTCTTCGACGGCGTTTTCGAGTGCGCCGCGCAGCGAATTCCGCTGCGCCGAGGCCGTCTTCGACTCCAGCGCGCGCAGCGTGCGGTACTGCATCACGAGCAGCGCGCCCAGAGGCACGACCACCACGGGCAGAAGCCACAAAATCGAGCGGCGGAAGAGGCGGCGCATCTCCGTTGGAGACGACATCGTCGCACGATGGTTTCGACCGGCTTGTGACAATTTGTAACGCTACCGCTGCAAAGCGTAGGCGACCTTCATGAAGACGCTCCCCTCGCCGGCGAAGCCGAGGAAGAACACCGTCTGCCAGTTCAATTTGTAGGCGTAGAGGCCGGAGTACGAGATCTTGCTGCTGCGCGGCTGATCTCGCCGCTCGACGCTGTTCTGCTGCGCGATCAGACGCACGAGCGTGCGCGGCGAGAACGTGTACGTCGTTTTCAGCCAGTTGATGCTCGCGTTGAAGAGCCGGCCGTCTTCGAGATCGAGCCACTCGCGCGTGGTCGTGAGCTGGAATTCGAGATGATCGCTCGCGCGGACCGTGCCGCCGAAGTTGAGCGTCGCGCCGGTGCCGACGCGCGCGCCGGCGTAGTCGATCTTCTCTCCCGCGTTGCCGTCGAACCGCACCGCCGGAAACCAGCGCCACGGCGCCGCGCTCACGTTCCACTCCAGCGCCGTCCGCGACAGCAGCTGCGTCCCGACGCGCTCGCCCTGCCGGCTCATCGCCATCCAGCCGTTGCTGGCCCACTTTCCCTGAAACTCGAGCCCCTGCCACACGCCCGTGCGGATCGTGTCGCGCTGCTCGTACGAGCCGTCCCACTCGAGACCGACATACGGGCGGAGATAGGAGAACCACGACTTCGGATAGAAGTGATAGCCGGACCAGAGTCCGGCGCGGCGGAAGCCGTTCTGCACGATGAAGCCGTTGTCGGCGCGGAAGCGCGGCGTGTACTCGCCGATCGTGGACCAGATGTCGTAACGCTTCACGTTGCGCTCGTAGTAGACGCGCGCCGCGTGTCCGGAGCCCCACCCGCTGGTGTCACTGTAAAGTAGTTGACCATACAGCTTGTCCGCCGCGTTCGGCTTCCAGAGAAAGTCGGGACCGAGGACGCGATTGTGTCCGCCCCCTTCCACTTCGCGCGCGCTCACGAGCATCGCCCCGAACGAATCGCCGAACGAGCGCCGCAATCGCCCGATGGCGACGCGCGAGCGAAAGTCCTGCGGCGCGAATTCCGATCCCTGCACCGACGGGAGGATCACCGTCCCCCCTCCCCGATCCTCGGCTAGCAGAAACGTATACGCATTCGCGCCGCTGCGTCCCGTCGCCCGCACTCCCCACGCCGGCGAGGTGACGCTGCGCGTGTACACGGCGCGGATCGGGGTATTCAGCAGATCGACGCCTTCGAGAAAGAACGCGCGCTTTTCCGGATACGACAGCGCGAAGCGCGAGTTGACCTCGAGCTGCGGGACGTCCGCTTCGATCTGCGAGAAATCGGGATTGAGCGTCGTGTCGATGGTGAGGCGCGTGCTCGGGTTCCACTTCAGATCGAAGCCCGCGGCCGTGCCGTCGCGATTCGCGGCCGTGCTGTACGGCGTGAGCGTGAAGTGACTGCCGGTCGGCAGTCCCTCGAAGCCCGTCACCGTCGCGGCGTGGCAGAGAAAGCAGCCGGAGTTTTTCGGGATCGGCGTCGAGGCCATGATGTAGCGGAAGTCGCGCGGGTAGTTGCGCATCAGGATCACGCCCCAGCTCTGCGGATCGCTGGCCGGATAGCGCAGCGACGCGAGCGGAATGCGCAGCTCCGCCGCCCACCCTTCCGGCGTGCGCCGCGCGACCGCCTCGTAGAAAAAGTCGGGCGAGAAGTCTTCATCGCTCGTGTCGCTGACGAGGCTGTCGGTCTGCACGCCGCGCGGGTTCACGCGGAAGGCGACGCCGGAGCGGCGGTCGTTCTGCGTGTCGAGCAGCACCGCGACGTAGTCCTGATCGCCGAGGACCTTGTCGCGGTCGACGAGCGGCGCGCGGATCGAGCCGGGCGCCGGATCGTGCGCGAGGAACGCGACGTAGACCGCGCGCTCGTCGTACGCCAGCCAGCTCGTCGTCTTCACCGGCGGCGCGACGTTGTCGCCCCGAAAGTATTCGACGAACGTCTCGATCGGCTGCGCCTTGCGCCAGGCCTCGTCCGAGAGATTGCCGTCGACCGTCACCGCGCCGTCGAGCTTCGAGATGCTCATGGCCTGGGCGAGGGTGGTTGTCATCAATAAGAGAAATAGCGTCGCAGATCGCATGCGCGCAAGATGGGCGACCCGCGCGCGGGAGTCTGCCCATCGGGCGTGACACGATGTGAAAGAAGGTCACGCGAATGAACGATCAGTGACAAACGTCAACTGACAATCGGGCGCGAGACGTCAGATAATGCGCCGTCCAATGGTCGACAAAGCAACTCTCGATGGCTTACGCATCGCGCGTCCCGACGTGGAGCCGCGCCGCAAGACTCCGTGGATCGTCGCGGCCGGCGTCGCGGCGATGGTCATCGCCGCGATCGCGTTCGCGATCACGCGCGGCGGCGGGAAAGCGGTCAAGGTAGCGCCCGCGCGCGCGGTGGCCTCGCAAACGCGCGGCGCGGTGCTCAACGCCAGCGGCTACGTGACCGCGCGGCGGCGGGCCACCGTGTCCTCGAAGGTCACCGGCAAGGTGACCGAGGTCTTCATCGAAGAAGGGATGCACGTGAAAGCCGGCCAGGAGCTCGCCCGTCTCGACGCGGCGAGCGTCTCGCGCGGACTGGCGGTCGCGCAGGCCGAAGCCGCTGCCGCGCGCAGCGCGCTGGAAGAGACGCGGGTGCGCATTCGCGAGTCGCAGCTCGACTATGACCGCGCGTCGCAGCTCGCGCGGAGTGAAGTCGGCAGCCGCGCCGATCTCGATCGCGCCCGCGCGCAGCTCGACGCCACGCGTGCACGTTTCGGCGCGCAGAACGATCAGTACGCGAGCGCGCAGCGCCAGGTCGAACTGCAGCGGCAGAACGTCGAAGACACCGTCATCCGCGCGCCGTTCGACGGCGTCGTGGTCTCCAAAGACGCGCAGCCGGGCGAGATGATCTCCCCCGTCTCGGCGGGCGGCGGCTTCACCCGCACCGGCATCTGCACGATCGTCGACATGGGCTCGCTCGAGATCGAAGTCGACGTGAACGAGGCCTACATCAACCGCGTCCATCCGAATCAGCAGGTCGAGGCCGTGCTGGACGCGTATCCCGACTGGAAAATCCCCGCCCACGTCATCACCGCCGTCCCCACCGCCGACCGGCAGAAGGCGACGGTGAAGGTGCGCATCGCGTTCGATCAGAAAGACCCGCGCATCCTTCCGGACATGGGCGTGAAGGTCTCGTTCATCACCAACGAGCCGATCGCCGCCTCGACGGCGATCGTCGAAGTGCCGAAGACCGCCGTGCGCCGCGAA
>DATFHJ010000484.1:0-5461 GCA_035248585.1 Thermoanaerobaculia bacterium | reverse complement strand
CGGGAGACGTGAACGGCGACGGCATCGACGACCTCATCGTCCACGACGGGATCCGCACGAAATTCTTCTTCGGAACGCCCACCGGGCTCGTGCAGCATCCGCAGGTGTACTCGGCCGGGTCGCCGCTGATCGTCCGCAATGCGCTCGAGCTGCCGTCGATCGTCTACGCGATCTCGCCCGGCGAAGCGGGACTGATCGAGAACGCGTGCAGACCGACGTCGCGGCGCCGCGGCGCGCGCCACTGACCCGTCTGCTTCCATTGGGCGCGCAAATTGCTGCACAACGCCCTTTGCAGTGAAAACCCACGGGCGAATCCTCATCGTCGACGACGACGATGCCATCAGAGCTCTCCTCCTCACGGTGTTGCGCCGGCGCGGCCTGCAGGCCGACGCGGCGCGCCACGGCATCGAGGCGCTCGACAAGCTCGGTCTGCACAACTACGAGGTGATGCTCCTCGACCTCATGATGCCGCACATGAGCGGCTATGAAGTGCTCGACCATCTCGCCGCGCAGCCGCCCGAGTCCCGCCCGCTCGTGCTCGTGCTCACGGCCGGCCTCGAGCCGCGGCCGCTCGACACGCGCATCGTCATCGGCATGCTGCACAAACCGTTCGACGTCGAGTTGCTCGTCGATACCGTCGTCGGCTGCATGGGCGCGCGCCTGGCCACGCAGCGCGACACGGCGACGCTGCTGCCGCAGCCGAGCGAAGAGGCGAACTGAGCCTCCCGGGTAGGCATGCCTTTTGAGATATTCCCGAGGCATGAGCAGTGAACCGAGAGTCTTGATCGTCGAACACAACGACGCGTTGCGGGTTCTCCTTTTCACCATCCTGCGCCACCAGCCGCTCCAGGTCGACACGGCCGTGAGCACGGACGAGGCGCTGGAAAAAGTACTGAGCTGCGACTACGCGTTGATCGTCGTTGATATGGATTTGCCGGACGAAGCCGGACAGCAGTTCGTGTCCGCGTTTCGCGAGGCCAGACCGGAGGCCACGACGTTCATCCTGGCCGTGCGCGATCCGAATGCCGATTCGTACCTGGACGCCGCGCAGGTGAACGCGCTGATGAACAAACCGCTGGAGATCGACACGCTCGCCGAGCTGGTGCGCGAGTGCGCGATGGTCATTCCGCCACCGGAAGACCCGCTGCACTGCCCGCCGTCGGAGAGCGAGGTGCGGATGAAGCTGGAGCGCGGTTCGTACATCGAGAACTGATGTGGCGACCGCTGCCCCAGCGGTCGCGGTGCCGCTGAGGCAGCGGCACCCACATTACACTACGCGCCGCGTGAACGATCGCCGTACGGGAATTCTCTACATCGTCATCGCGGCGCTGCTGTGGTCGACGGGCGGGATCGGCATCAAGGCAGTCGCCGATTCCGCTCTGAAGGTCACGTTCTATCGCTCGGTCTTCGCGGCGGTCACGCTGTTTCTGCTGATGCGGAACCACGTGCGCGTGCGCGTCACGCCGGCGTTCCTCGCGGCCATCGTCTGCTACGGCGCGTGCCTGACCTCGTTCGTGATCGCCACGAAGTGGACGACGGCCGCGAACGCGATCTTTCTGCAGTATGCAGGCGTGGTGTGGGTGCTGCTGCTCTCGCCCGTCATCCTGCGCGAGCCGATGCAGCGGCGCGACGTGATCGCCATCATCGTCGCGCTTTCCGGCATGGCCCTCTTCTTCATCGGCAAGTTCGAAGCGCGGGGCATGGCCGGCAACGCCATGGCCCTCGTGTCGAGCGTGTTCTTCGCGGGCCTCATCCTCGCGTTGCGCCGCGAGCATGACACGGCCCGCGCCGCGGTGACGTGGGGCAACGTCTTCATCGCCCTGGCCGCGCTGCCGTTCGTCTGGAACGATCTCTCCCTCACGCCGAAGTCGTTCGGCGCGTTCGCATTCTTAGGCGTCTTCCAGATTGGACTCGCCTACGCCGCGTTCGTGAAAGGCCTGCAATATGTCACCGCGACGCAGGCGTCGCTCACCGGAATGCTGGAGCCGGTCGCGAATCCGATCTGGGTCCTCCTCTTCGTCGGCGAGCGTCCGTCCCTCTTCGCCATCGCTGGCGGAGCCGTCGTGCTCACGGCGATTGCATGGCATACGATGCGAGGAGAGCCGGCCACGGAAATGCCGGCACCGGATTGATGACCACTGAACTGATCGAACCAGCAACAGGCGAGCCGCTCACCAGCGTCAAAAGCCACACCGCAGAAGACCTCGACCGCGCCGTCCGCGCGGCGGAACGCGCATTCACGGGACCATGGCGGCGGATTCACACGCGCGAGCGTGGGCGGCTGCTGCACAAGCTCGCGGAGCTGATCCGCGCGAATGCGGACGAGCTGGCGCGCGCGGAGACGCGCAACGTCGGCAAGCCGATCCGCGACTCGCAGGATGAAGTCGGACTCGCCGCGAACGTCCTCGACTACTACGCCGGCGCAACGAACAAGATCGGCGGGCAAACGATCCCCGCCGCGGCGCCGGGCGTGCTGATGTCGTTCCGCGAGCCGGTCGGCGTCTGCGGGATCATCGTGCCGTGGAACTTCCCGATCGCGATCACGTCGTGGAAATCGGCGCCGGCGCTGGCGATGGGCAACACCGTCGTGTTGAAGCCCGCCGAACAAACGCCGCTCACGGCGATCCGGCTCGCGGAGCTCGCGCTCGAAGCGGGGATCCCCGAGGGAGTGTTCACCGTCGTCACCGGCGCGGGCTCGATCGTCGGCGACGCGCTCGTCAAGCATCCGCTCGTGCGCAAGATCGCCTTCACCGGCTCGACGGAAGTCGGCCGCAACGTGATGCGGCTCGCGGCGAATGACATCAAGCGCGTCTCGCTCGAGCTCGGCGGCAAGTCCGCGAATCTCATCTTCGCCGACTGCGATTTCGACCGCGCGGTCGATTCCGCCGCCACGTCCGCCCTCGGCAACGCCGGACAGGATTGCTGCGCGCGCAGCCGCATCCTCGTCGACGCATCGATTTACGACCGCTTCGTCGCGGCGCTGATCGAGCGCTTCGACCGCGTGCGCGTCGGCGATCCGCTGGACGAGGCGACGGAGATGGGACCGCTCGTCACCGCCGCGCATCGCGACCGCGTCCAACAGTACATCGACCAGGGAACTGCCGAAGGGGCAACGCTCGCTCGCGGCGGACAGACGGTTCGCCCGTCCGGCTTCTATCTCGATCCGGCGATCTTCACCGACGCCACGCCCGAGATGACGATCACGCGCGAAGAGATCTTCGGCCCCGTCGTGACGGTGATGCGCTTCACGGATGAAGACGAAGCGGTGCGGCTCGCGAACGACTCGCCGTACGGCCTGTCGGGCTCGATCTGGACGCGCGACGTCGGCCGCGCGCTGCGCGTGGCGCGCGCGGTGCAAACGGGAAATCTGTCGATCAACTCCGGCAGCAGCGTGCACATCGAAGGGCCGTTCGGCGGCATGAAGCAGAGCGGACTGGGACGCGAGCTGGGATTGCAGGCACTCGACCATTACACCGAATGGAAATCGGTCTACCTTGACATCACCTGACGACGTGACATGACGCTCGATGAATTGAAACGACTCGTCGCGGACAACGAGATCGACACGATCCTCGTCGTCTTTCCCGACATGTACGGCCGCCTCGTCGGCAAGCGCATCGTCGCGCGCTTCTTTCTCGAACAGAGCGAGATTCACGCGTGCGACTACCTCCTCGCGTGCGACATGGAGATGGATCCGGTGCCCGGCTACAAGTTCACGAGCTGGGCGAAGGGCTACGGCGATTTTCGCCCGCGGCCCGACTTCGACACGCTGCGCGTCGCGTCGTGGCTGGAGAAGACGGCCATGGTGCTGTGCGATGTGTACGAGGAAGAGCAGGACGAGCTCGTGCCGTACGCGCCGCGCAGCATTCTGCGAACGCAGCTCGCGCTCGCGGCGGAGCGCGGCTTCACGGCCATGGGCGCGTCGGAGCTGGAGCTGTACGTTTTCGCCGATTCGTACGAGGACGTCGCGAAGAAGCACTTCGTGAACCTGCAGCCGATCGGCAGCATCATCGAGGACTATCACATCCTCCAGGGCACGAAGGAGGAGTTCCTCATCGGCGCGATCCGCCGCCATCTCGAGCGCTCAGGGATTCCGGTGGAGTCGTCGAAGGGCGAGTGGGGGCCGGGGCAGCAGGAGATCGGCTTGCGCTACGCCGAGCTCCTGGAGATGGCGGACCGCCACACGATCTACAAGCACGCCGCGAAGGAGATCGCCTGGCAGAACGGCAAGGCGATCACGTTCATGGCCAAGTGGCACGAGGCGCACGCCGGCTCGAGCTGCCACATTCATCTGAGCCTCTGGGACAAGAAGGGCAAGTCGCTGTTCGCCGGCGAGACTCCGACGTTCCGCCATTTCCTCGGCGGCTGGATGGCGCATATCCGCGAGCTCTTCCCGTTCTACGCGCCCTATCCCGCGTCGTACAAACGCTACGTCGCCGGCTCGTTCGCGCCGACGGGAATCGCATGGAGCCACGACAATCGCACGGCGGGCTTCCGCATCGTCGGCCACGGCAATTCGCTGCGCATCGAATGCCGCACCGCCGGCGCCGATGCGAATCCGTATCTCGCCTTCGCCGCGACGCTGGCCGCGGGACTCGACGGCATCGCCAACGAAACGGAACCGCCGCCGGCATTCGAAGGCGACGTCTACGGCGCGCTCGAGCTGCCGCAGGTCCCGCATTCGCTTCCCGAGGCGATCCGGGCATTGGAAGACAGCGCGTTCGCGCGCGAAGCGTTCGGCGAGAACGTGATCGAGCACTACCTGCACTTTTTCAAGACCGAGCAGCGGAAGTTCGACGCCGCGGTCACGGACTTCGAGCGGAGGAGATACTTTGAACAGGCTTGAGGGAAAAGTCGCGCTGATCACCGGAGGCGGCAGCGGCATCGGCAAAGCGTCGTGCCTCTTGTTCGCGCGCGAAGGCGCGAAGGTCGTGGTCGTCGATCTGAAAAACCCGGACGCGACGGTCGAAGAGATCCGCGCGGCCGGCGGCGACGCTCGCCCATTTTCCGCGGACGTGTCGAAGGCGAAAGACTCCGAGGCGATGGTGAAGTTCGCCGAGGAGCAGTACGGCGCGCTGCACATCGCGTTCAACAACGCCGGCATTTTTCACAACGACGACGAGTCGGTGACGACGACATCCGAGGAGATCTGGGATCTCGTCATCAACGTCAACCTCAAGGGCGTGTTCCTCGGATGCAAGTACCAGGTCCCAGCGCTCCTGCGCGCGGGCGGCGGATCCATCATCAATACGGCGTCGTTCGTCGCCGTGATGGGCGCGGCCGTGCCGCAGATCGCATACACCGCCAGCAAAGGCGGCGTCCTGGCGATGACGCGCGAGATCGCGGTGGAGTTCGCGCGCAAGAACATCCGCGCCAACTCGCTCTGCCCCGGCCCGGTCGAGACGCCGCTCCTCGCGGAGCTGCTCGCCGATCCCGCGCGGCGCAACCGACGTCTCGTGCA
>DATFHJ010000483.1:0-3916 GCA_035248585.1 Thermoanaerobaculia bacterium | reverse complement strand
TCGCGCTCTTCTTCATGGCCGAGTACATGTCCATGGCCACGATGTCCGCGCTCATCACGACCCTGTTCCTCGGCGGATGGGACATCCCCTGGTGGAATGAGCCCGCGACGTGGTGGGCGTTCCTGCTGTCGGCGCTGTTCTTCCTGGCGAAGGTGACGTTCCTGCTGTTCGTCTTCGTCTGGGTGCGCTGGACCATTCCCCGGCTGAAGTACGACATCCTCATGAAGATCGGCTGGAAGGTGTTCCTGCCGCTGGCGCTCCTGAACATCGTGATCGTGGCGGCCTTCATCGCGGCGGGGTGGCTGTGATGGAGTTCGCGATCTTCTTCTTCTTCGCAGCCGTGGCCGTGATCTTCGCGCTGGTGGTCGTGCTGCACCGCAACCCGGTCGTCGGCGCGCTGTCGCTGGTGGCGTCGTTCTTCGCGCTGGCGGTGATGTACGTGTTGCTCGAGGCGCCGTTCCTCGCCGCGCTGCAGGTGATCGTCTACGCCGGCGCGATCATGGTGCTGTTCCTCTTCGTGATCATGCTGCTCAACCTGCAGCACGTCGCCGAGCCGGTGACGCGCCCGGTGCAGCAGTTCCTCGGCTACACGGCCACCGCGGCGTTCGGCCTCGGTCTGCTGTACTACCTCGTCAAGTACGCGGTCTTCGAGAAACTGCCGGAGGGCCCGTTCATCGCCGACGCGCGCGCGATCGGCGTCGAGCTGTTCCAGGCCTACGTCTTCCCGTTCGAGATGGTGTCGATCCTATTGCTCGCCGCGATCGTCGGCGCGCTGCTCCTCAGCGGACGCACCTATCAAAAGAGAGAGGTTGCGCCATGATTCCGACGCATTACTTTCTGATCCTCAGCGCGATCCTCTTCACCATTGGCGTCGCCGGCGTGCTGACGCGCAAGAACGGCATCACGATCTTCATGTCGATCGAGCTGATGGTGAACGCCGTGAACCTGACGTTCCTCGCGTACGCGAGGCAGTTTCATCAGCTCCACGGCCTCATCTTCGTCTTTTTCATCATGGCCATCGCCGCGGCCGAGGCCGCGGTCGGGCTGGCCATTTTCATCACCCTGTTCCATCACCGGGAAACGATCGATGTGGATGAAGCGAATTTGATGCACTGGTAGATATATGGTGGAGCGGCGGGCTTTAGCCCGCCGAATGGTTCCGGCGGGCTAAAGCCCGCCGCTCCACACTTTGGCGCAGACATCGCAATTGTTCAGCTCTTAGGAGCCGAACAATGGATAAAACCGAAAAGCTCATTGACTGGGAAGAAAACGAACGGAAGGACCGGAACCGCAACGGGATCGACGACAGCATCGAGCCGCCGATTCCGGATGTGAGCGCCAGCTCGAGAAAGCTGGCCGAGCGTCTGCGGGACGATCCGACTGCCGACCTGGTGGTGACGGGGGGAGACGTCGATGCGCAGTGGGAGTCGGCGCAGTTCAGCGGCGACGAGTCGGCGATCAGCAGCATGCCGACGCCCGAAGTCAACGTCGTCGACGACATCGGCCGCTCCATCGGCGTGACGTACGAGGATCACGAAGAACTGAAGGTCGGTGAAAAGGAACGCAGTCGCGACAAGCACCGATGGGAGCTCGATCCGGCAAGCTCGGACGACTACCTCGATCGGGTGAAGGACGAGAACAGAAGGTAGTTGCCGGTTGCGGGGCTCCTCGCACCGGCAGGTGTGAGGAGAATATTGGTCGCCCGGTCGCCCGGTCGCCCAGTTTCCCGGCGTTCTTGCCGGGGAACCGGGTAACCGGGTGACCGGGCAACCCCGCAACAGCATGCTCGACACTCTTTGGCTCATCCCCATCCTCCCGTTTGCAGGCTTCCTGCTGAACGGGCTCTTCGGCAAGCGCGCCGGCAAGGGCTTCGTCACCGCCATCGCCCTCCTCGCGTCGCTCGGCGCGGCCGTCCTCGGCACCGTCGCCGTCGTCCAGTACAACGCGCACTACCATCACGGCGAGCGGCACCTCAACGTCGTCTACGAATGGTTCCATTCCGGCGGCATCGGCGCCGACATCGCGTTCCAGCTCGACCCGCTCTCCATCGTCATGCTGATGGTGGTCACCTGGGTCGGCTTCCTGATCCATCTCTACTCCGTCGGCTACATGCATCACGAAGAGGGCTACTGGCGCTACTTCGCCTACCTCAACCTCTTCCTCTCCGCGATGCTGATCCTGATCCTCGGGAGCAGCTATCTCTTCATGTTCGTCGGCTGGGAAGGCGTGGGACTCTGCTCCTACCTCCTCATCGGCTTCTACTACGAGACCGATTACGCGCCGGCCGCGGGCAAGAAAGCGTTCATCGTCAACCGCATCGGCGACTTCGGGTTCCTCGTGGCGATGTTCCTGATGTTCGCTTACATCGGCAGTGTCGACTTTGCGCGCGTGTCGCAGGTGGCGGGCGCGGGCGGGATCGCGACGTCGACGCTCACCGCGATCTGCCTGCTGATGTTCCTCGGCGCGGCCGGCAAGTCGGCGCAGATCCCGTTGTACGTCTGGCTGCCCGACGCCATGGCCGGACCGACGCCCGTCTCCGCGCTCATCCACGCCGCGACGATGGTCACGGCCGGCGTCTACATGATCGCGCGCTCGAACGCGCTCTATCGCCTCGCTCCCGGCGCGATGATGGTCGTGGCCATCATCGGCGGCATCACCGCGCTCTTCGCGGCGACGATCGGTCTGCGGCAGTTCGACATCAAGAAAGTCCTCGCCTACTCGACCGTCTCGCAGTTGGGATTCATGTTCATCGGCGTCGGCGTCGGCGCGTTCAGCGCGGGCGTGTTCCACCTCGTGACGCACGCGTTCTTCAAAGCCTGCCTCTTCCTCGGCTCGGGCTCCGTCATTCACGCGATGAGCGGCGAGCAGGACATCCGGCGCATGGGCGGGCTCAAGTCGAAGATCCCGATCACGTTCTGGACGTTCCTCATCGCCACGATCGCCATCGCCGGCTTCCCGCCCTTCGCCGGCTTCTTCTCGAAGGACGAGATCCTCGCCTCCGCGTTCGTCACGCCGTACTTTCCGGGCGTCGGAAAGGTGATCTACATCCTCGGCACGCTGGCCGCGTTCTGCACGTCGTTCTACATGTACCGGCTCGTGTACCTGACGTTCTATGGATCGTTCCGCGGAACGCACGAGCAGGAGCATCACCTGCATGAATCGCCGCCGTCGATGACGATCCCGCTGATCGTCCTCGCCGCGCTCTCGGCCGTCGGCGGCCTCCTCGGCTTGCCGCACGTCATCGGCCACAACTTCCTCGCCCACTGGCTGCACATCGAGGGCTTCGAGATCCATGCGTCGACGGAGTGGACGGTGATGATCATCTCCACGCTCGTCGCCGTGGCCGGCTGGTTCTTCGCGATGCGGCTCTATCGCGACCGCGGCCTGGCCACAGACGAAGCATTCGAGCAGCGCTCGCCCGCGCTCGCCCGCGCGATCGAGAACAAGTGGTACGTCGATGAGCTGTACGCGAAGATCGTGGTCGGGCCGCTCGCCGCGCTCTCGCGCTTCTTCTGGAAGGGCGTCGACATGGTCATCGACGGCATCGCCGCGATGCTCGGGTTCATCGTCCGAGGATTTGGGGATATTTTGCGATTCTTCCAGACGGGAAACGTACGCAATTACGCGCTGATGTTCTTCATCGGCGTGGTCGTGTTCATGGTGGTGTTCTCGTGATGCCGATTCTCAGCGCTTTGATCTGGCTCCCCATCGCCGCCGCGATCCTGCTCGCGTTCTTCCCGAACCGCGCGGAGAGCGCGATCAAAGGATGGGGCCTCTTCGCCTCGACAGCCATCTTCATCCTCTCGCTCGGCCTGCTGCGCGGCTGGGAGGATGGCCGCGCCGGATTCCAGTTCACCGAGAACGTGCCGTGGATTCCGCAGTGGGGCATTCACTACTCGCTCGGCGTCGACGGCAT
>DATFHJ010000482.1:0-3477 GCA_035248585.1 Thermoanaerobaculia bacterium | reverse complement strand
GGCGCCCAGGTTGACGTCGCTATTGCCGAGGTTGACGTTCGCGTCCACGCCCACGTTCGGGTTGACGTTCACGCCCGTTCCGCCCGCCGAGGCCGAGTCATTGCTGGTGCTCGACGACTGGCTGCTCGACGCGCTTTGATCCATGGTCGACGAAGAGTTGATGTCGGTCGAGCTCTGGTTTGCGCTCACGCTGCTCGACACCGACTGGTCGCCGCTACCGACGTTCACTCCCGGGCTGATGTTGGCGCCGGCGTTGATGTCGGTATTGCTGATGCCGACGTTGGCGTCCACGCCCACGTTCGGGTTCGCGTTAATTGTCTGTGCGTACGACGGGCTGAAGGCGCCCATCACCGCCGCCGCGGCAATACTCAATACGAATTGCTTGCGTCTCATTCGAGAGTCTCCTTTCACGAGTGGATGAAGAAAGTCCCGCAGGTTCCGTGCCGCAACCCCGCGGGGAATTTCCCCACAAGAAAAATTTATCCGCGCAAAAAAGAAGCGGGCCTGAGGCCCGCTTCGTGTGACGCCTTCTTACGCGGGTTAGGCGAGAGAGTCCGACTGCTCGAGTATCAGCAGCCGATCCGTGCGGCCGTCGCGATCCTCGTCTACTGGGTAAACGGTGGAAGCGTTAGTCGCGGAATCTTCCATGAGGATGCCGTCGGACGGCGTGTCGGCGGGTTGCGCTGTCGCGCTACCGGCGGCGAATGCAAGCGCTGTCGCACCATAGAGGATTGACTTCGCTAATTTCATGGTTTCTCCTTTCGAAACGTCACCACCGGATTGCCGCAGGATTCATGCCGGCATTACCATCGGTTCGAAGGAGGTTATATCCCTATGATCGATCTATATGCCGCGGGCACGTCGAATGGAATTCGCGCGCGCATTGCGCTGGAAGAATGCGGCCTCGCGTACAAGCTGAACCCGATCGCGCTCGAGAAAGGCGAGAACAAGACGCCGCAATTCATCGCGCTCAATCCGAACGCGCAGATTCCCGTGATCGTCGATCACGAAGGTCCCGGCGGCAAACCGGTCACGATCTCGCAATCGTCCGCGATCCTGATTTACGCCGCAGAGAAATCGGGCAAGTTCATGCCGAAGGATCCGGCGCGGCGTCCGGCGTTCTGGCAAGCTCTCATGAGCGCGTCCACCGACATGACGCCGACGCTCGGCTCGGTCTTCCAGATCGTGCGCTCGAAGGATCCGCACGGCCCGAGCGCCGAGCTCTTCAAGGGACGCTGGAAGCAGTATCTGAAAGTGTGGGACGACACGCTAAGCAAGCAGAGTTATGCAGCGGGAAACGAAGTCACCATCGCCGATTTCTCGCTCTATGCGGGCTACGTGCGCGCGAAGAACGCGATACCCGAACTCTGCGAAGGTTTCGCAAACGCGGAGCGCTGGGCGAAGGAAATGGCCGCACGGCCGGCGATTCAACGAGCGCTCAAGTTCTGATTTGTGCGCTGCAGCGTCGTGATGCAGAAAAACAACACAATTAGGGATTTGTGAGGATTCCTTCCCACCTTCTCCCTATAATCGACGCGCCCCGGAGTCACTTGCCGGGTAACGAACCGTAATTAACAAACGTAAGGGGGTTCAATGAAGCATCGTAAAACGCAGCTAGCGGCCGCTGTAGGCGCCGCGTTGTTAGCAGGCGGCACTGCGGTTCAGGCGCAGACGCCACCCGCGGTCACATCCGGTCAACCGTTGCAGATCCAGCTCTACGGGCAGGTGAACCGCGCCGTGATGTGGGCCGACAACGAGACCGCAAACAAGTTTTTCTTCGTCGACGGTCAGCCGAGCAGCACGCGCTTCGGCATCCAGGGCACGGCGCAGATCGCACCCGGGCTGCGCGCCGGCGCGCGGATCGAGAGCGAAATGAAGTCGAACCCGTCGAACGAAGTTTCGTTCGCGGACCCGAGCCAGGGCGCGGTCACGACCGCAGCCGGAACGGACTCGGTCTTATTCGCTGAGCGCTGGCTGGATGCGTTCTTCGAAGGCGGCTGGGGCAGAATCAATATCGGCCAGGGATCGGGCGCGGCGGACGACGCTTCGACCATCGACCTCTCCGGCACGGCGATCGCGAATGGCGCGGCGATTTCGGACTGGGCTGGCGGCATTCCGTTTACGACTGCCGGCGGCGCCGCAGTCGGTAGCGCGACCCCGGCCTCCGTGATCGACAACCTCGACTTCGAGAGCCGCTATGACCGCGTGATGTACACCACTCCGACGTTCGGCGGGTTCAGAGCCCAGGTCGGCACCGGCCAGAAGTCGGATACCGGCGAAGTCAACGAAGCGTCGCTCTGGTTCAGCGGGAAGTTCGCAGGCGACCTTCAGGCGGCGATCGGCTGGTCGGAAGAGAAGACCGGCGGCGCCGGCGTGAAGAACAACGAAACCGTCGGCGGATCAGTCTCCTGGCTGAGCGCGGCCGGCTTCAACGTCACCGCGGCCTACACCCAAGCCGATCTCTCGGTCACGCCAGCGCGCAAGGCGAAGCACTGGTACGGCAAAGTCGGGTACAAGTTTGGCGCACACGCCATTTCGTTTGCCTACTTCCAAGGTGACGACCAGAACGCCGCAGACGATGAGGCCAAGGCCTACACGGTCGGTTACGTGTGGAACCCGATTCGCTGGGCTGAGATCTATGCGAACTACATTCTCTACACCCTGGACCGTACGGGCGTGGACGTCAACGACATCACCGTTGCGACCGTCGGCACGCGGATCAGGTTCTAGAGCATGAAAGCACGGTTCTTCGCTTTAACCGTCGCCGCGGCCGGCCTCGCCGGCTGCGCGACCGATCCCACGGCTACAGCGCCGGGGCCTGCGTACGAGCGCGAGATACGTGAAGGTCGGCCGGGTTTATTCGGTGACCTCACGTGGAATTTCGTGCCGGGCCAAGGACGCGTGGCGGCCGAAAGGACCGCAGCACCGGCGAGCGCCGCCGAGCAGGAAGAGTTCAAGAAGTGGCGCGAGTCGGCCGGACGCTCGGAGCGCCAGGAGTTCGAAGAGTGGCGCGCCTGGCAGGAGTGGAAGCGACAGAACCCGAAATAACGCTCAGGGAGCTGTAAGCTGGGGGTCAGAGCTCGCTCTGACCCCCTTTTCATTTGACAGACACTTCCGCTGTGAGCTTCGCCCAGGGCAATGCCGCTCTCGCCGCCGGCGATTTGAGGACCGCGGAGCGCATCTTCCAGGCCATTGTCCAGCAGGAACCGACGGCGCATGACGCGTGGCTTGCGCTCGCGATGATTGCACTGCGCGCCGGAGCGCCCGATATCGCTGTCGAGCGCGCGCGGCGCGCGGTCGACCTCAATCGGAACAACGCGCTTTACCTCAACAATCTCGGCATCGCTTATAGCGAGCACGGCGATCTCGGGGACGCGGAGAAAGCATTTCGCCGCGCGTTGAGCATGAAGCCGGCATACGCGGAAGCGCACTTCAACCTCGGCAAAGCGTTGCACAAGCAAGGCCGGCAGCACGATG
>DATFHJ010000481.1:0-30257 GCA_035248585.1 Thermoanaerobaculia bacterium | reverse complement strand
GATGATCACGCCGATCGCGCCGGCGGCCTGTGCGTTGCGCGCTTTCTTCGCGAACGTGCACGCGAGAGCGGGAGACTGCGGGCCGCCGCGATCGATCATGGCGATGCGTCCCGCGATCGCGCTCGCGTTCGTGAGCGCGGTGCAGCCGTCCGTCGCGGACGGACCCTCGAAGTTCGCTTCGTCCTGCGCGAGGACGATCCGTCCGCTGATCGCGCTCCGGCTCGCCAGCGGACCGAAGCTCGCGACGCCGATGTCGTAGTTGCGCGCGATCGTGGCCGGCTGCGAGACGTTGAGCGTCGTGATCGGAGTGAGGAACCGGCCAACTTCGCCGCGCACGGACGCGCCGTCCCAGGCGAGGTTGCCGGTGTTGAGCATCGACATGCCGCGCTGCTCGGTCGTCATCTGATGCCAGCGCAGGCCGGTCGCCGTGTCGAGCGTGTGCGTGTCGGAGATCGTCGGACGGTTCTCGCTGAAATTCGGAGCGGTTGCCTTGCCGGCAATGCCGAGGCCGTGTCCGAGCTCGTGCAGCACCACGATGAAGAGATCGATGTTGTTGCCGTGATCGCCGTCGAAGCCGTAGTACCAGCTCGTCGCGCCGAGACACGTCGCATCGTCGACGCTGGCGTTGAAGCGGGCGTTGATGTCGTCGACGCCGGGCGAGAGATCGCGGTTGGCAAACTTGTTCGCGAGCGCGATCGGATACCAGACGTTCGGCTGCGGGACGCCGTCCGTGTCATGCCGCCATTCGGCTGGTCCCGCCTGGCCGAGGATGGCCTCGGTGCTGGTGCAGCCGGTGATCGGCGCGAAGCTCGCGGAGGCGCGGATGTCGACGTTCGTATCGAGGTTGATCGACCACTTCTCCGCCGCGGCGAGAAAGACGTTCAGCCGCTGCTGCCCGAGTGTCGTGCCGGGGTTGCCGCCGACCGGCGTGGCCGGCGTCGGATCGTTGAAGCCGGTTCCCGGACGATCGTTGTTGACGATGACGATCTTCCCGCTGCCGGCGAAGAGCGGCAGCGCTCCGAGGAGGGTCGCGGCGACGAGCGCGCGGCGGATCATCACTGCTCTTTCGCCCTCCGCGCGACTTTTTCCATCGGGGCTTCGAGAAACTTCTTCGCCGCCTCGGCGCCGTCGACGCAGGCCAGCACCGGCTTTCCATCCGGGCCGATGCGCGCGATCAGCAGCTCCATGCCTTCGGGCTGTGCCGGCACGGCGTCGCTCTTCTCGAAGAGCTCGACGACGTCGATGTGCAGACGCGCGCTGACGCGGGTCAGCGTGTCGCGCGTGCACGCGTCGTCACTCGCCGCATTGGCTGTGATCGCCACCGCGAAGAAGCACAAAAATCCGAGGAAAAGTCGTTTGGTCATCTTCCCTCCGAGGGACCGAAGAGAAGTTATTGTATCAAACGGTTGGCTCAGCCGCGCCGCAAAATTCGACGTCCGGTGGTCGGAGTGGTCGGAGTGGTCGCCGTCGGGAACGCCGACGGAGCCAGTCGCTTGACCGCCTCGTAGACGTTCACGAGGCCGAATCCGAACACGTTGTCGAAGCCGGAAGTCCCGAGATCTCTTGCAGTTGCAGCAAGGCTGGACTTTACGTCCGCCGCCTTGGAGGAGGGCGACGTCGACCACACCAACGCCGCGGCGGCGGCGACGTGCGGCGAGGCCATCGATGTTCCCGAAAGGTAACCGTAGTCGTCGATGGTGTTCGCGATCGAGACCGTATTGGCGCTTCGGGCGACGAGCGTCTCGCCGTCTTCCTTCGAGACCGCGACCGCCACCGGCCAGTCGACCGTGCGCGTCGTCGGATCGTCTTCGGGCCAGAGCGTGAAGCCGGCAGAGGAGGAGCTGTCGTTGTTGAAGATGATGACGGCGACCGCGCCGGCGTTCATCGCGTTGCGCGTCTTCTCGACGAAGCGGAGCTCGCCGCGCTTGATGAGGGCGATCTTTCCGGAGACGCGGGCCGGGATTTCTTCCGGCTTGCCGAGGCCGCAGAACACATACTCGCCACTGAGCGTGCCGCGCTTCGAGCCTTCCAGCGGGAACGCGCCGTACAGAATCGAGCCGGCGGTGACGGACGTGCGCGAGCCGGAGCCGAGCGGCATCGTCGAGAGGACGTCGACGCCCGGTCCGACGAAGTCGATCTGCGGACCCTGGTTCGAGAAGCTCGCGAGCTCGAGCGCGTCGCTGACCGCGCCGACCGCGACGACGTTGTCGTACGCCGCCGGGTACATGACCGGAGCGGGAAGGCCGAACTCGGAGGAGTTGCCGGTGGCGGCGACGATGAGCAGGCCGGCGTCGACGCCGCGCTTGAACGCTTCGCGCTCGCTGTTGCTGGCGTCCGGCGAGCCGAGGGAGAGATTGACGACCCAGTTCCCGCCGAGCTCGTTCTTCTTGGCGATGATCCAGTCGATGGCGCGGATGGTGTTCTCGACGTTGCCGCTGCCGGCGGAATTGAGGACCTTCAGTCCCCACAGGCGGATGTCTGGAGCGACGCCGACGACGCCGCTGTCGTTGTTCGCCGCGGCGATGCTGCCGGCGACGTGCGTGCCGTGCCCGGCGTCATCGAGCGGGTTGTCGTTCTTCGCGACGAAGTTGTAGCCGCCGGCCCACACGCGCTGCAGCTCGGGATGGCGATAGTCGACGCCGCTGTCGACGACGACGACGTTGGTGGTGTTGTTATGGGTAGCGGCCCACACTTCGCGGGCGTGAATGAGATCGACGCCGTACGGGACCATCTGGATCTGAGGATTGCGCGCCGGCTGCGCGAGCGCGTGGCGCTCGACGACGGGCTCGACCCAGCGGACGTTCGCGTTCTTCCTCAGCGCGGCGACTTCCGCGCTGGTGAGGTCGGCGGCGAAGCCGTCGAACGAGGCGCCGAAGCCTTCCTGCCGCGCCTCCCGCCCCATCGCCATTCCCCCGCCCGCACGGAATGGATGCGCGGTGGCGACGAGGTAGCGTTGGGTGTCGGCGGCAAAGGCGCTTGTCGAGAGAAACACCAAGGTCGCGGCAGCTAGACGTTTCATTGTGAGCAGAAAAAGAAGGGGCGGGCCGTTCGAAATTCCGAGGCGTGCGGTTTGTCGTGAACGTCTGGTAACGTAGCCGGATGACTGACATCGACGATTTGCTGCGCAATACCAAAACGATCGCCGTCCTCGGCATCAAGCCGGAGTCCCACGCCCACCAGCCCGCGCACTACGTCCCGGCGTACATGCACTCGAACGGCTTCGACGTCATCCCCGTGCCCGTGTACTTCCCCGAAGTGACCGAAATCCTCGGCAAGCCGGTCTTCCGCACTCTCGCCGCCATCGGCCGCCCGATCGACATGGTGAACGTCTTCCGCCGCCCCGACGACATCAACCAGCACATCGACGACATCCTCGCCGCCAAACCGAAAAGCGTCTGGTTCCAGCTCGGCATCCGCAACGACGAAGCCGCGCAGCGCTTCGAGGAGGCCGGGATCGAGGTCGTGCAGGACCGCTGTTTGATGGTGGAGTACGGGCGGGTGCGGTAGGGATAAAGGTGGAGCGCCGGCCAGCCGCCGAGACGGCGGCGTTCCTAATCTGACGGCACGTGAATTTCCGCCACCGTCGTGCCGCCCTCTTCGATCGTCACGGGATAGCTGGTCTTGATGCGGCCCTCGGGATCGAGGACCTGCATCGTGTAGCGGCCCGGCGCGACGTGGTCGATGGTCGTGGTGGTGCCGGTGAGGCGGATCTCGGCGATGCCGTTGCACTGGCAGCGTACATATTCTTCGCCGTTCGCCATCACCAGCTTCACGAGATCGCCGAGGGCTTTCTCGGTGCGCACGATGAGATTGCCGCCGGGCGTCAGCGCGAGACGCAGCTCCGCCTGCGACGGGACCGTCACGCGCACGGATTGGGAGGCGTAGCCGTTCGCCGAGACGGAGACGCGATACGCGCCGGGCGCGAGAGGTACTGCGTACGCACCGTCTTTTTCCGGCTCGTCAGTCGCGCGCGCGGCGATCAGGCCCGCGGCATTCGTGGCCACGACGTAGCCGGTGAGCGTTTTTCCGCCCCGTGCATCCGTGAGGCGCACGCGCAGGCCGGCGCTGCGCACCAGCGTGAGCACGACCGGCGAGCGCGTGTTTTCGAGCTGCTGCACCGCCGTGGCGAAGCCTTTCTTCGTCGCCGTCACGACGTAGCGTTTTCCCTCGCTCACGCTCGCGGCGAACGCGCCCGCGGCGTCGGTCGTGACGGTGTCGCCGTATTCGGAGTCGCTGCTCTTCACTTCCACCGACACGCCCGGCTGCGGCGTTCCCGTCTCATCCACCGCGCGTCCGGTGAGCTGCGCGAAGTTGATGGCGATGTCATACGTCGCCGAGCCGGAGAGCTGATAGCGCGTGCGGTACATCTGCCGCCCCGTCGTCTGCACGTCGACCCGGTAGAGTCCCGGATCGAGGTTCTTGATCTCGTAGACGCCATGCTCGTCGGTTTTCGTTCGCGAGGTCGTGCGTTCGCTCGAGAATCCAACGGAGCGGCCGGCGGCCGCCTGACCGCCCTCGGTGACGGTGCCGCGAATGACGATGTCGCCGCGGAATCCGAGGTTCACTTCGATGTCCTGATTCGCGACGACCGTCGCCTTCACCGGCGCCGCGCTGATCTGATCCCGGCCGTTCATCGCATGCGCGCGCACTTCGACGTCGCCGGCCACGATTTTCTCGATGACGTAGGTGCCATCGCGCCGGATGATCGCCTGGCCGCTGCCCGCGGTGACGCCGCCATACGTCCAGTTGCCTTCCGCGAAACCCTTGACGGTGCCGTGAATCGTGCCGGCGCCTTTGCTCTCCGGAAACGTGAGGACGACCGGCGCGGCGGCGGGATCGACGTCATTCAATTCCGCTTCCCCGAGGTCGCCGCGGCTGGCGCGAAAGGAATAGCGTCCTTCGCCGAGACCGGTGAGCACGAATGAGCCGTCCGCGTTCGACTCCGCATGCTGCGGCAGGCCTCCGGTCGCGGAAGAGGCCCACACCGCGGCATTCGCCACCGGCTCGCCGGTCGCCGTCACGACGCGCCCCTCGGCTTTGCGGCCGGCGGACAGCGTCACGTTGACGCGGCGATCGGTCTCGCCGTCGACCTCCAGCTCCCGCGCGACGAATCCCTCCTTCTGGACCTCCAGCGTCACCGGCTCGCGGCGCGCGCCCGTGATCTCGAACTCGCCGTCCGGCGTGCTGTCCGTCGAAAGGTTGGGATCGAAGTCGTCGGTCTTGATCAAGATGCGCGCGTCGCCGATCGGCAATCCGGCATCCGTCGTCACGCGACCCGCGATCGTGCGCCCGCGCGTCAACGCGAACGTCACCGTCGCCGGCTTCTTTTCGTCGACCGTGACTTGCTGGGTCTCGGCAATGTATCCGTCCGCGCGCGCGGTCACGCTGAGGGAGCCGGCAGGCACCGGCAGCGTGAACGTCTCCACGCCGTCAAATGCTTCGCTCTCGAGCTCGTTGCCCGCTCCCGTCGTCTGAATGGAGAACTCCGGCAGCGCGGCGTTCGTCGCTTTGTCGATCACGCGCCCGCGGATCTCGCCGGTCGCGGGCAACTCCAGCACGACGTCGGCGGCCGGCGCCTTGACGACTTTCTCCACCGCGTTGCGGCCGTTTTGATTCATGTACTTCAGCGTGTACGTGCCGGGCGTGAGCGACGGGACGACGAACGACTTGTCGGCGGCGATGGTGCCCATGACGTACGCATCGTCTTCGCTCTCGGCGAAGAGCATTCCCTCGATCGCGGTGCCGCTCGACTTCGCAACGATGCGGCCTCGGATTTCGACTCCCGGCTCGAGAACCACCTCGAGCGGCTTCTGTCCTGCCGCCGGCGTCACTCCGCTGAGGCGGAATCCCGCGAATCCTTCCTTCCAGACCGACAGATCGTGCGGCGCTTCGTTGAGATGGAGCGCGAACGTGCCTTCCGCATCCGACTCGACGAATCCCCGGCCCTTGCCGCTGGACAGCAGCGAGTCGAGCGGCAGCGGCACCGTGCCGAACGGATCCTGCACGAGCAGCACGCCCGCGCCGGGAACCGCGTTGCCGTCTTTGTCTTTCACCACGCCGCGGACTTCGACACCGTCCGGCAGCGTGATCGTCACGGCCGGGATGTTTCCGCTGAGTTTCACCTCCGCTCTCGCCGCGGCGTATCGCGGATGGATCGCCTGCACATGAATCTCCATGGTGGCGCCGTACTCCGCGAGCTGCTGCGGGACCTGGATGCGGAACCGGCCGTCGGCCGCGGTGGTTGCGCCGCCGCCTCCCATTTCTTCGGTGAACACGTATACGAGCGGCATCTGCGCCATCGTGAATTGCACGCGCGCGCCGGCAATGGGCTTCTTTCGCGCGTCGACGACGGTTCCGCGCAGGTAGTTGCGAAGCTTCGCCGTGAAGTCGAGCCGGGCCACGCGCGTGGTGCGCAGCGTCGCCGGCGCGAGCTCGAACTCGAGATCGCCGGCGTCGGCGCTCACCTGATATTCCTTCGGGTCGCACGCCTCGATCCGATAGTTGCCCTTGTCATCGCTGACGGCGACGCGCGCGTCCTCCCACGATCCTTCGCGCGACTTCGGCCAGGCGGTGACGCGGGCGCCGGCGAGCGGCCGCGCCTTCGGATCGCGCACCACGCCGCTGATCGCATTCGACGCCTCGAGCGTGATCGTGATCTCGGTTGCCGAGCGCCGCGCACTGCCGTGCTCCGCACCGGCAACGGCGAGGATCACCTTCGCGTCGTCGGCCAGATGGTCGATCTTGAACGTGCCATCCTCGGCGGTCCTGCCGGCGGGCCAGCGGCCGGCGAAGAGCCTCGCATTCGCGACCAGCCGGCGATTCGCTCCGAGGACTTTGCCGTGTACGCTCGTGCCGGGAGTCAGCGCGAGCTCGAGCTTCCGGCCGGCGTTGATCTGCGCGACGAGCATCGCGTGATCGGGATGGACGACTCGCAGCGTCTCGGTCCATCGCACGGGATCGGGAATCCGGAACACGCCTTTGTCGTCCGTTCGCGTGCTCCATTGGACGTCCCGATCGTCGTCGACGATCACGATCGCGCCGGCGACCGGCTTTCCCGCCGCGGTGACACGGCCGCTGCGCATCGGCGCCGGCTTGAGCTCGACCGCGAGCTCGTTGTCTTCCGCGAGGATGCTCTGCCGCCACGGCACGTATCCGTCGAGCGTCACTTCGAGATCGAAGACGCCCGACAGCTTCGTTTCGATCGTGAACGCGCCCTGCGCGTCGCTTGTCGTTTGCGCAACCGCCTCGCGCGCCCGGCCGGCGGCGACGCGCTCGTGTGCATCGAGGATTGCTTCGCGCTTGTACAACGCGACGCGTGCGCTCTCAACGCCCGTGCCGCCGGTGGCGAACACGGTTCCGCGAATCGCCGCGTGGAGAGAGGGAGCGACCAGCAGCAGCAGGATAAAAAACGCGCGTTTCATGGCGGACCTCGCACGAAGTGACGCCAGTTTACGCGCGTTCGGAGTTACAGGCGGGGCGGGCGGCGGGAGGCGTGCCAGAGGGAGAGGACTTCGATATCGCCTAACGCATTTATTCGGTAGTAGATGTAGTAGCGGATGCGCTCAGCGAGCATCCGGCGGATACCTCGGCGCGCGTTGAACCATGGGTAAATCGAAGGATTCGCGGCGATTGCAGTGAACGCCGCGTCCATATCGTCATCAAACGCATCCGGTGCCTTGTCGCGGTGCATCAGCCACCAATCGGATGCTTTATCCAGCTGCCGTTGAGCACGACGAGTGAGAACGACCACTCGCATTAACCGCGGCGCCGCCGAATCTCAGCTTCCGCTTTTGCGCGCAACTCTCGGCGTACTTCTTCCCACGGTACGCATTCGCCGCGATCCGCCTCTTCGATGGCCGCATCCAATTCGGCTTCGAGCTCGGCCCGCTCTTCGGGGGACATTTCGTCCTCTTCATCGATCGCGGGACCTTTAGGAAAAATCGTCATCCCAAATGATCCTACCCCGGTCCCTAAACCGCCGCCACTTCTGACGCGGACAGCACCCGCGTCAGCCACAAATTCGCGAGCTTCTCCAGCACCGTGTTCTGGCGCAGGCGGGCGCGGAGGTTGGTGAAGTCGACGGCGTCGAGGTGCTGGTCCTGGTTGAAGCAGGAGAAGACGAAGGATTCTTTGCCGGTGGCGGGGTCGACGTGGCGTTGGAGGCACTGGGCGCAGACCTGCTTCATCATGCATTGCATCGGAGAGTTGATGGAGCCGATGCCGACGTGTTGGGGGTTCAGGTGCGGGGCGAGGATGGCGGAGCGGGCGTCTTTGACGGCGCGCATCATGCCGTCGGAGCCGATGGCGATGAGGCGGTCGACGGTGTGGAGGTCGTACTGCGGCGATTGGGTCGCGTACCAGACCATCGCCTGCACGATGTTGCCGACGAACGCGTGATCCTGCGGGCGGCGCGGCTCGATCGGGTCGCCGGCGTCGACCGACCAGACCACCTGATGAGTGCCGGCCTCGATCTCGTCGCGCTTGAACACGTCCGCTTTTTTCTTGTAGCCGGCGAAGTAGAGCACGCGGCAGCCGTTGTCTTTGAGCGCGCGCGCGATCGAGAAGAGGACGGCGTTGCCGAGGCCACCGCCGGCGAGCAGCACCGTTTCGTTTTTGGGGATCTCGGTCGGCGTGCCGGTCGGTCCCATCAGCACCACCGGCTCGTCTTTCTTCAGCAAAGCACATAAGCGGGACGAGCCGCCCATTTCGAGCACGATCACGGAGAGCAATCCGCGATCGACGTCGGTCGACGCGCCGGTGAGGGCGATGCCTTCCATCGCCAGGCGCGTGCCGTCGATGACCGGCGCGTAGGTCTCGAAGTTCTGCAGCCGATAGAACTGTCCGGGATGAAAGCGCCGCGCGGCGAACGGCGCGCGGACGACGACTTCGACGATCGTCGGCGTGAGGCGGTTCACCTCGTGCACGCGTGCGACGAGGCCGTCGTCGAGCACCGCCGTGAGCTCGCGCCAGCGCTCGTCGCGGTCCGCCTGCGCTTCCGCGCCGCGATCCATCGCTTTCAGCTCTTCGGTAAAGATGTTGACGACGTGCGGGTAGCCGTCTTTCGCCGACGCCATCGCCTTGACGACGTTGCCGGCGTACTTGGGATGGTTGTCGCCGTAGAACGTGATCAGCTTCTCGCGCCGCGACGGATGTTGGTAGGACGTGAAGAAGCCGCGCTGCTTCGTGGCGTCGTCGTCCTGGATCAGCTCGAGCCCGTCGCCGAGGCCGTGCGACTGGAAGAACTGCTTCCACTGATCGAGCTTGAACGTGCCGGGGTGCTCTTTCTCGTAGATCACGTTCGGCGCGGTGCCGGCGGCGATCATCACGCTGCGCGCGGGCAACTCGACGATGGTGCCGGAGTCTTTCCACCGCCCGTCCTCGACGAGCTGCTTTTCGAAGATCAGCGACTGCACGTGGCCGTACTCGTCGGCCACGGCTTCGACCGGTGAGAGCATTTCCGCGTACGCGATTCCTTCTTCGAACGCCTTCGCAATCTCCTCGTAGTTGAGGCGATACGCGGGCGAGTCGAGGAGCGACTTGCGATACGCGATCGTCACGCCGCCCCACTCGCGCACGAGCTTGATGAAGTCGGGCTTCGATGAGCGCTTGCGCTCTTCCCGCACCGCGCGTCCATGCCCCAGGAATTCATCGAGGATGCTCAGCTCCTCGACGTCATATCCCGCGCGCACGGTCGCCTCGCCGAATTCGGCGCACATCGTTTCATAGCGCTCGAGCACTTTCTCCACCTGCACCGGGTAGTACGCGAACAGTTCCGTCGCGGTGTCGATCGCGGTCAGTCCGCCGCCGATCACAATCGCCGGCAGCCGCACCTGCAGATTGGCAAGCGCGTTTTTCTTGAACGCGCCGGTGAGCTGCAGGGCCATGAGGAAATCCGACGCCTGGCGCATGCCGCGCACGAGGTTGTTCTTCATGCGCACGATCGTCGGCGTGCCGGCGCCGGCGGCGATGGCGATGTGATCGAATCCGAGCTCGTCGAACGCGTCCTCGATGGTCAACGTCCCGCCGAACCGCACGCCGCCGTAGACGCGCAGGTTGCTGCGCCGCTCGAGCGCGATGCGGATGACTTTCAGGAAGTTCTTGTCCCAGCGGACGGTGATGCCGTACTCCGACACGCCGCCGAAGCCGGCCAGGATGCGCTCGTCGAGCTTGTCCCACAGCACCCGCGCGTCGCGAATGGGCTCGCACGGATCGAAGCCGAGCGGCTCGATTTTCAGGCCGTCGATGGCCACGACGCCGAAGCCTTCGTTCGCGAGGTAGTGGGCGAGCGTGTAGCCGGCGGGACCGAGTCCGACGACGAGGACGTTCTTGCCGTTGTACGGCAGCGCCATCGGCCGGCGGACGTTCAGCGGGTTCCAGCGCGTGAGCAGCGAGTAGATCTCGAAGCCCCACGGCAGGTAGAGAACGTCGGTGAGCATCCCCGTTTCGATCTGGGGAATGTTCACCGGGTCTTGCTTTTGAAAAATGCAAGCCCTCATGCAGTCGTTGCAGATGCGATGGCCGGTGCCGGGGGCCATCGGGTTGTCGATCAGCACCATCGCCAGCGCCGCGACGGCATCGCCGCCGGCGCGCAGCACGTTCATCTCGCCGATGCGCTCGTCGAGCGGGCAGCCTTCGAGAGCCATCCCGAGCGGGTTCGGTTTGAACGTGCCGTTCGGCTGCGGGAAGCCGCGCGAGCAGGAGTCTTTCTTCCGCTCGTGGCAGTAGATGCAGTAGTGCGCCTCGTCGGTGATCTCGCGCGGCGTCATGCGCGGATCGGTGAGGCCGAATCCGTCGCGGCGGCGGAAGTGATGCGAGTCGCCGCCGAAGCGGACGTCGTCGAGCGGCTCGGTGGGCACGAGCTTGTCGAAATGCAGCGGCTGGGGGAGACGGAAGGAGGTCCAGCCATGGAACGCGCCCGCTTTCCACTGCTGCGCGGCCCAGGCGGTGAGCGCGTCGAGTTGGGCGCGGACGTCTTCGTTCTCGCGCTGTTGATCGAGGAGGCGGTTGGCGATCAGGGCGAGGGAGAGCTCGGGATCGTGTTCGTCGAGCGTGGGTTCGGCGGGTTCGGCGGGCTGAAGCCCGCCGCTCCACTTGGCGACGCGTTTGGCGACGAATTCTTTTTTGAAGCGGGCGACTTCGGCGTCGCGATGCACGCGTTCGCGGATGGGGGTTTCATCGGTGCCGAAGAGTTGCGTGAGGAACGCGCCGAGGTAGCGGCTCACTGCAATGAGCAGCGTCGATTCCTCGGGGCCGCTCAGGTTGCGCTCGGCGCGATAAAGGTCGAAGCGCTGAAACACTTCGCCGTCGCGCTCCTGCACGAAGGCGTCGAACGCGAGCGCCAGCGCTTTCAGCTTTTCGAAATCGTAGAGGTCGTTGTACTCGAAGCCTGCGATGCCGAGGTTCATTTGCGTTTGATGTAGATCACTTTCTCCACCGACGCGTGCACCACGCCCTCCGCATCGACGAGATCGACATTGTAGGTGCGATCGATCGGCTCGCCGGATGCGGTTCGGTTGCGAATCTCGTCGAGCTCCGCGTCCTCGAGCCGAAACGTTGCGAAGAGCGTATTTCGTCCCGGCTTCCTAAAACGAATGGATGCCGCCTTGTCCCAGACGATGTACTCGCGGCCGAGGACCTTGATGAGCATGATCATGTACATCGGGTCGACCGACGCGTAGAGCGAGCCGCCGAACATCGTGCCGACGTAGTTGCGCGTGCGCCACGTCAGCGCGAGCTTCACGCGGATCTCCTTGAAATCGCCGGCGATGTAGGTGACGCGCGCGCCGGTACCGCGATACGCCGGAAACAGGTTGAATCGCCACCGCAGCCACCGCGAGCGTCCCGACTCAGGCATCCGCGCTCCTCGGCCACGCCACCCATGCCATCGCGAGCACCGCCAGCGCGATCAGCGCGATGCCGTTCGCGAGCAGATCCGTCCGTTGATTCTGCAGCAGCACGCCCGCGCTCTGCAGCACACCCGCGGCGAAGATCGTCAGCGGCCAGGCGAGCGGGTTTGCGCCGAGGACATAGCGCGCCAGCAGCCAGACCAACAACGCGAGCAGCAACGCGCGCACCAGCATCAGCGGCGCCTGCGCCGTCGTCACCGACGGATCGACCATGACGCAGAAAAGCGCGGCGATCGTGACCGGCGCGACGTACTTGCGCAGCGTCTGCGCGTAAAGCGCGACCGCGCCGGCAACCGCGATCGCGGCGAAAAGCGCCTGTCCCGCTTCGGTGATGCCCGGCAGCGGCGTCGCCAGCGTGCTCGAGGCGTTGAACGAGATCGAAGCCGCCGACGGCCACGCGACGTCCAGCCATTGAACGGCGACGCCGAAGAGGACTGCCAGCGAAATCGCGGTCAGCGCCGCGATGGCCGCGCTGCGTCCGAAGCGCGCGCGTCCTTCGCGCGAGAGCAGCCGCCACGCGTACGGAATCGCGGCTTCGAGTCCGGCCAGGGCGAGGAAGAGAATGCCGACCTGTTTCGCGATGTCGAGGATGATCTGCGTCGCGAGCCGCACGCGGAACGTGTCCCAGGCCATCGTCGTGGTGTAGCTGAACAGGCTCAGCTCGTAGTGCGCGAGCGTGGAGACGATCGGGATGATCGCGAGGATCAGCGTCCAGCGCAGCGCGCGGCGCCACGGCAGGCCGCGTGTGCGCGAGGCGAGGACGAGCCCGGCGACGACGATGGCCAGCAACGTGATCGCGCCGATGATCAGCAGCGCGAAGAGGACGACGTTCAGGAACGTCCGCGTCGTCGCGTCGCGCTCGACGCTCTCCGGCACTTTCACGTTCTTGTTGAACTGCGTGACCTCCGCGCCGGCGACGCGCACCGTGACGCGGCGAAAGGCTTGCGCGGCGAGCGGCGTCCGCTCCTGAAAGTGAAACAGCCAGTCGCGCCGCTTCGGCTGCTGGAACGTGAGCGCCTCTTTCAGCTCGAACGCGTTGACGTCGATTGAATACGGCGCGAACGCGTTCTTCGCGATGGCCAGCGCTTGTTGTTGCGTGAGCGAAGCGCCGGGCGCCTGCTCGTCGAGATACTTGTGATAGCCGATCGCGCGCGAGGTGCGCGGATCGACCTCGACGAAGATCTCTTCCTTCTGCATCGGCGTGAAGAAGCGCACCGTCCACGTGCCGGCCTCGATGCGCGTGCGGAAGATCTCCGCGAGCTCGCGCGCGCTCACGCCGTTGCGGAGGAGATAGTCCGCGGCGACGGCGTCGAACTCGCCGGGCGAGCCGCCGTCTTCGCGGGAGGAGTTCGGCTCCCAGGAGCGGAAGCCTTCGACGGGGGCGGCGATGACGTGCTCGGCGTTCTTCACGTGCGCACGGGCAATTTCCTTGGCGCGGGCGGGGGTGATTTTGTAGTTGATGGCGTCTTCGGGGGACGGGGGGCGGAATAGGACGGCCAGGACGGCTAGGACGACGGCCAGGACGGATAGGAGGACGCGCGATTTGGTGACGCGGATTGGGGGTGGGAGTTGTGCGGCGGCGGCTTCGGGCTCGGGGTGTTCCGGTAGCGGTGCGAGGGGGAGAGTGTGGTTCGAGAGATCGTCATCCGGGACGAAGCCGCGGTTGCGGAGGTAGAAGACGATCATCGCGATCAGCGGCACGGCGAAGATCAGGCTCGATGCCGCCGCGGTGGCGACGTAGTACGCGTTGCCCGAGGCAAACATCAGCGTCGCGGTGTAGACGGCATCGACGGTGTAGTGCCAGATCAGCAGCGGCAAGAGGCCGAAGCGCTGCATCAACAGGCCCGCGATGACGCCGACGATCCCGACTTCGACGCCGCGGATGTAGAACGGCTGGTTCGCGTATCCCGAGTGTCCGAAGCCCCAGATGAACGCGGCGAGCACGATGGCGACGATGCGCGAGCGCAGGAGGCGCTCGAAGAACGGAATCGAGAAGGCGCGCGAGAGGAACTCTTCCGACAGCGCGGGATAGAAGCCGGCGAACAGCACGGCGAACCACGGCAGCGCGCTTTGCAGGAGGTCGTCGTACGGCAGTTCCTGCGGCGACCACGCGCCGAATTTCTGCGCCGTCAGGTAGAAGACGATCTGGTAGGCGATGAACAGCGGCACGAGCGCGTAGCCGAGGATCAGCGAGAGGAAGACGCGCCGCGAGCCGAGCGCGCGGCGGGTGAAGACGTGCGGGATAGCGAGCTTGCCGGGCAGGCGCTCGCGGTACAGCACTTCGCCCGCGCCGCAGAGCACGATCAGCATCATGGCCGTGCCGAAGCACTGCACGAGCACGCCGAACGCCGCGTTGCCGAGAAACGCGGGGTACGAGGAGTTCGTGTCGTAGTAGGCGAGCTGCGCGGGCATCGAGTTCAGCGCGGTGCCGGCGGTGAGCACGATCGCGGCGATACCGACGCCGAGGAGAAAGCGGAGGTGCAGATCGCCGCGGCGCAGGCGGATGATGAAGACCACGACCGCGGCGATCATCGTGCCGGCGAAGAAGATGACGTCGACCGCGCCGGCCGCGGCGTTCTTCGAGCGCAGCTCGCGATACGAGCGCAGCCACGCGTCCGGCACTTTCAAGCGCTGCGAGTAGCCGCTGATCACGTTTCCGTCGACGGTGACGGTGTGCCGGTACGGCGCGCCCGCGGGACGGATGCGCGTCGAGTCGAAGGTGTAGATCCGCTGGATGCGCTTCGGCAATCGCCGCTCGCTCGTCGAGATCAGCTGCACGTCGCGCACGCCGATGCCGCGCAGAAACTCGAGCGGCGGCGCCGCGAGCGTGCCGGCGATCGCTCGCTCTTCCGGAATCGTGTGCGAGAACGCCACGATCTCGCCGGTCGGCGCGACGTCGACGCTCAGCTCTTCTTCCTGCAACGGGCGAAACCAGCGGTGATGCCACGTCCAGAGCCGCACGTCCGTGGGCTTCACGTGAGAGCGCTCGAGAAAAATCCGCGCGCTGTCATCGGAGTCGAATCGCACCGCGTGCTTCATCCCGCGCACGTCGACGCGCTGCTGCCGCAGCAACTGCTCGGCGATGCCGCGCGACGACTTGCGGTCGAACCTGAAGTCGATCGACGCCTCGGGGAAGGCGTCGTGGTAGTAGCGGGCGATGATGACGGCGGAGGCGGCGGCGAGCGCGACGCAGATCGCGATGAAGGCGAGGTCGCGTCGCGAAAGGCGCGTCACAGCAGTCCGGTCAGCAACAGGTCCGCCACCTCATCCGACAGCGCGGCGAGGTCGTAGTCTTTCTCGGAGAGCATCCACGACGTGACCATCTCGTCGAGCACGCCGAACACCGCCTTCGCCACGAGCTGCGGATGCACGGTGCGGCGGAACACGCCTTCCTGCTGCCCGCTCTCGACGATCTTGCGGATGATGTTGAGGTAGTCCGCGATCTCCTCCTGCGAGAGGAGGCTCATGAACTTGAGGCTGTGGCGCAGCTCGACCTGGGAGACGACGGCGAGCGCGCGGTCGCGGCCGAGGGTCTCGAGGTGGTGGCGGATGGCGATGCGCAGCCGTTCCTCGGCGCGATTGATGTTCGCCATCTGCTGCTCGAGCGCGTGCAGGTAGTTGCGCGTGTACTCGCGGAAGACCGTCGTGAGGAGGTCTTCCTTGCCGTCGAAATAGAGGTAGATCGTGCCGTCGGCGACGCCGGCCGCTTTGGCGATCTGCGCGACCTTGGCGTTGAAGTAGCCGAATTCGGCGAAAACGTCGACGGCGGCGCGGAGAATGCGCTCGCGTTTGGAAGTGCCGCGGAAAGTGTCGCTGTCAGAGGTGGTTGCGGTTCGGGCCATGGGCGAATGAATGCTCATTCAGTCGGCGAGCGGTGTCAAGTATGAATGTCTCGTCCCTCGGAACTGTCACTTTTGTGTTGATGATGTCGAAGACCTCGTCCAAGGTTGCGCTTTCGCTGACGGGATAGAGATGCACGTGCAGGTGCGGCGTCTTCAGGCCGAGCTTCATCGCGATCACGCGATCGGCATGCGTGAGCTCTTTGAGCACGCGCTCGGCGTGTTGCCACACGCGCGCGAAGTGCAGCCATTCGTGTTCGTAGAGATCGGATGGATTTTCGACGTGACGCTTCGCGACGATCATCGCGTGGCCGCGGATGGACCAATCGTTGTGCAGGACCACGAAGGTGTGGTCGTCTTCGAAGACGACGTCGCCGGTTTGAGCGATCGCGTCGCAGAGTTCGCAGCTCATTGCGCTGACTATAATCCGCCGCCATGCGTCTCATCCGTCTCGGCCGCACAAACGTCCGCGTCCCCGCGATCTCGCTCGGCACGTGGGGTCACGGCGGGCCGCGCGTAACGGACGCAGGCGTTTCAGTTGGTTGGAAGGGTCATGACGACGCGCTCGCGCGCGAGGCGATCATCGCCGCGTACCGCAACGGCATCACGCATTGGGACACGGCCGACGTCTACGGCGACGGCCATGCCGAGCAGCTGATCGGCGGGGTGTGGGAGACGGTTTCGCGCGAGCACATCTTTCTTGCGACGAAGGTCGGCTGGGACTTCGGGCCGATGAATACGCCCTACGACCCCGGGTACATGCGCAAGAAGTTCGAGCAGTCGCTGCGCAACCTGCGCACCGAGGTCATCGACCTCTATTACTTTCACCACTGCGACTTCGGCGACCACTTCGAGCCGGCGCTCGAGGTGATGCAGCAATTGCGCGATGAAGGAAAGATCCGCTTCATCGGCCTTTCCGATTGGCAAGGCGCGAAGATCATGAAGTACATCGCGCGCGTCGATCCCGACGTCGTCCAGCCGTATCGCAACGTCGTCGATGACGACTACGAGTCGAGCGGCCTGAAAGCGTGGGTCGACGAGCACGACCTCGGCGTCGCGTTTTTCTCGCCGCTGAAACATGGACTGCTGCTCGGCAAGTACGACCAGCCGAAGGACTACGGCGAAGGCGACTTCCGCAGCGGCGTGGCCGACTTCACCGATCCCGCCGCGATCGAGCGTTACCAGCGCGCGGCCGCCGCGATGCGCACGCGCTTCGCGGATCATCCCGAACCGGTGTTACACGCTGTCACGGGAGCGCTGCTGGCGGACAACCCGACGGCCTGCGTGCTCCTGGGACAACGCAACGCGCGGCAGGTGGACGCGGCGGCGACCCTCGGCGAAGCGCTGTCCGAAGAGGACGCGGCGTGGGTGCAGCGGCAGTACCGTCAGTAAGCCAGCAGCAGCCGCGCCGCGCGCTCGATCTGCTCGACGCTCGGCAGGAAAAATTCTTCGAGCGGCGGCGAGTACGGGACGGGCGTGTCGAGCGCGCCGACGATGCGGACCGGCGCGTCGAGCCATTCGAACGCCTCTTCCTGAATGATCGCCGCGATCGATTCGCCGATCGAGCCGGTGCGCGTGTCTTCGTGCAGGATCAGCACGCGATTGCACTGCTTCACCAGCGCCAGCACCGCGTTGCGATCGAGCGGCGCGAGCGTGCGCAAGTCGAGCACCGCGCACTCGATGCCGTCCTTCGCCAGCTTCTCCGCGAGGCGCAGGCCGGCGTGCACGAACGCGCCGTAGGAGATGATCGCGAGGTCGCTGCCCGCGCGCCGCAGCGCGGCCTTGCCGATCGGGATCGGCGCGGGCGGCGCGTCGCCGAGCGCCTGCTTCACTTTCGGATCGCGATAGAGCGCGATGTGCTCGTAGTACAGCACCGGATCGGGATCGGCCACGGCTGATGCCATCAGCGCGCGCGCATCATGCGGCGTCGACGGCGCGACGATCTTCAGCCCGGGCGTCCGATAGAACCAGGCCTCGGTGTTCTGCGAGTGAAACGGTCCCGCGTGCCGCAGCCCGCCCCACGGCATCCGCAGTACAAACGGGATTTCTGCACCCCATCGATATCTCAGCTTCGCCGCGTTGTTCACGAGCTGATTGAAGCCCGTCGCCACGAAGTCGTTGAACTGAATCTCGCCGATCGGACGCATGCCGGCGAGCGCCGCGCCCGTGCAAACCCCGATCGTCGATCCCTCGGATAAAACAGAGTTAATGATCCGATCGCCGAACTCGCCGAGGAGCGGGCGTAGCAGCAGGAACGCGTTCCCATACTTGCCGCCCACGTCTTCGCCGTAAACAAACGTGCGGTCATCCGCGCGCAACACATCGCCGACACCGAGCATCACCGCCTCGAGGAACGTTTTCCCCTTCGGATCGAACGCCGGCGCCTCTTCAAGGTGGAGGACAGGCAATCCTGCCTGTCCCCGTCTCCACGTCTCATCGAGCACTTCCACGTGCCTGCGCGGCTCTTCATCCGCAAACACCCCTTCGCCCGCCTCCGCGCCCTCGGGCCACGGCGCGTCGATCACGCTCCGCGCCTCCGCCTCCACGAGCGATTCCGCTTCGCGTTTCCACCGATCGAGATCGCCTTCGCGAATCACGCCGTCGCGTTCGAGCTTCGCCGCGTATGTCGCGATCGGATCGCGTCCGCACCAGTATTCGTACGCGTCGCGGTTCGCATAGCCCGCTTCCATGAGCGGCGGATACGACCATGACGTCTGCGGATCCTTGCCGAGGTACAGCATGTCGTCGTGGTGGGCATGCCCGCACATCCGCATCGCGATCAGCTCGATGAGCGCCGGCCCTTCGCCCGCGCGCGCTCTCTCCGCCGCCCACGCGAACGCCGCGGCGATGGCCTCGGGGTCGGTGCCGTCGATGGTGATGGACGGCATCCCGTAGCCGATGCCTTTGTCCGCGAACATGCGCACGGCGGAGTTCTCGTGCACGGGCGTCGAGAGCGCGGTCTGATTGTTCTGCACGCAAAAAATCGCCGGCAGCTTGCGCGCGGCGCAGGCGTTGATGGCCTCGTGCCACTCGCCGAGTGACGTCGCGCCCTCGCCGAGGAACGAGACCGCCACGCGCGGCTCGCGTCGCAGCGCGAAGGCCATGGCGATGCCGGAGATCGTGAGGGCGGGGCTGCCGAGCGGCGCCATCGCCGGCAGCACGCCGTGCGACCAATCGCCGACGTGCAGGTCCTTGCCGTTCATCGGCGCGCCGGCCTTGCCCATCTGCGCGTTCAGCACCATGCGCACGGTCTCCGGCGCGTTGTGCATCGCCAGCACCGCGCCGAGATCGCGGATCATCGGCGAGACCACATCGCCGAACGGCTCGCGCCGCAGCCGGATGCACGCCGCGTAAATCGCCTCCTGCCCCAGCGAGCGAAATCCCTTCCCCTGAAACGAAGCGTTCCCCCACCGCACCTCGCCGCCGGTAAAAAACTGCTTCAGCCGGTTGTCGACCGCGCGCGCGAGGAGCATCCCGCGCAGCATCTCGACCTTCTCGTCGCTCGTAAGCGAGCCCGCGATCTCCTCGCGCCTGAAAAATCCCTTGCAGTCCTCGATGACGTCGTCGATCGCCTGCGCGACGCGCTCCCGCGCGCTCACGCGCGGCGTGGTCTCCTCGTCACCCGCGATCGCCAGCTCTTCGAGCGCGCGCCGTATTGCATCGAGGTCCTCGCCATGCTCACGAACCGCGCGCGCGGCGAAGGGATGTTTTTCGGTGATGAATGCCAGGAGGGACATTGGGGAGGGATGCTACCAGAGGGACTTTGGACTGCGGCGGCAGAGCCGCCGCAGTCCACACTACCGCCTCCTCCAAAACACCACACCCCCCTCCGCAAAGTCGGGCGTGAAGTGTTCCTGGAGGTACTGCCAGACGAGCGGGGTGCGGAGCTCGAGCGGGACGCCGTCCACGGGCGTGCCGCCGGGGGGGACGAGGGCGGCGCGGATGTGGGGGTTGCGTTCGAGCGTGGCGATGACTTCGCGTTGCGCCGCCTCCGTCTGGTAGTACGCGACTTCGACGTAGCGCGTGGGGTTGTCGCGGTTGAGGAGGTAATAGAAGATCGCGCGGTTGGTGAAGTCGAACCAGGTCTCGTTGGGTTTCAGGGCGAGGCTCGCGTACTTTTTCACCGCGGCGAGGTCCTTCGCTTCGTGGTCGAGAATGAGAGCTCCGCGGGCGCGCGGGACGTCGCGCACTTCGACCCATCCTTTTTCGACCGGGCCGCGCTGGCGGCGGACCCATCCCAGGATACCGATGTGCGTAGTCGGCATCGCGGCGATGACGAGCGCGATGATGAGCGCCGGTGCGAACGCGGCGCGTTTGCGGATGGCGAGGTACGCGCCGCCGATGACGAGCGGCGCGAGGATGTCGGTGAAGTAGAGGTGATGGCGCTCGGCGTACGAGATCGCGCAGACGACGATGAACAGCCCGACGATGACGAAGGCTTCGCGCGAGCGGCGGCGCGGACGTGCGAGCAGCACCGCCGTGGCGATGGCGATGGCGCACCACACAAAGTACGGGAACGCGTCGCCGCGGAAGGCGAGCGGAAGAAACTCGGGGAACGTGGTGAGGTCGCGCGGCGGCGTGAAGAGGTTCAGCGCGTAGGCCGGGCCCATCGAAACGATCTCGCGGAACGTGCCGCGGAAGAAGTCGTCGAGGATGCCGAAGACGGCGAAGAGGCCGAAGAGCAGCGCCGCGGCAGCGCCGAGGCCGATCGCGGCCGCGCGAACCGCGCGCATGCGAATCGCGGCGATCAGCAAAACGATGAACGTGTACAGGCCGAAGTCGAGGCCCTGCACTCCGCACAGCACGGCGCCGGCGCCGGCGGCGATGAGGTAGCGCGAGTCGCGTTTACGAATGGCCAGCACGATCAGGAGCAGCGTGAAGAGCGCGGGCGTCGCGCGGAGCATGCTGCTCGTCGATCCGGTGAGCGTGGCGAAGAAGAACGCGACCAGCCCTACTTCGGAGACGCCCGTCATCGCCGCGCCGAGGGCGTAGATCGCGATGGAATTGAGCGCCGCGAGCACCGCGCGGGCGCGCAGAGGATTCGCGCCGAGGCCAAGAGCGAGGTACTCGAAGCCACCGTCGGCGCCGAGTCCGTGCACCGGCAGGTTGTCGCGATACGGCGCTTCGCCGCGCAGATACTCCGAGGCGATCGGAAGCGAATGCGAGTCCTCGAAGAAATTCAGGCGCTCTTTTCCCTCGGCCGTGGCGATGCTCATCGCGTTCGTGTACGCGTAAACGACGATTGGATAGACGACGAACGCGAGCGCCTTCACCGCGCGCCGTTCGTTGCGCAGCACGAGCCGCAGCACGAACGGCGTGACGATGACGAGCAGCAGCGCGTGCCAGCCGAAGTAGCGCTGATCGCGAGCGAAGAATCCCGTTTGCAGCGCGAGACCGAGCGGCGCGAGGAGAAACGCGAGCGCGGGCGGCAGCGGCGAGGGGAGAAACGTGACTGCGATGCGGATCGCGAGCACGATCGCGGCGGCGACGAGCGTCGCGCGCTGCACCTGGATGTCTTTGACGACGTCGATGACCGCCAGCAGCGTCGTGAGAAACGTGGGCAAGAGAATCCAGTCGCGCCGCGTGAAATGCATCGGGACGCGACGCAACAGGGTGAACGCCGCGATGGCGATCGCGAACGGCGCGATCACGTAGAACGGATTCCGTTCGAGGACCACGAACCAGAACGCGGTGACGCACGCGGCGATCGTGGCGTTGGCTGCCCACGCCTCGGCGAAGGCGAGCCCGCGGGCGAGCGGGCGAGCGAGCAGGGGAGTGAGGAGCGTGACGACGATGAGCAACGCGAAAAAGCGGAACGGACCGTGCGCGTCGATGCCGATTTGCGTGGCGTAGCCGGGCAGCTGATCCGCGGGCGCGGGGCGTTGCAGCGCGGGCGCGAGGGAGATGGCGATCGCCAAGCCCCACACCGCGAATGCGACGAGCAGCAGCGTCTCGCGACGCGGATTCATTGCGCGGCCTCAATCAGCCAATGCACGGCCAGCACTTCCGCCCAGTACTCGCAGCGCCACGGCGCGCGTCCGCCGATGAAGCCGACGTGCCCGCCGCTCCGCGTGGTGCGGAAGTCGACGGCCGGCGAGGCCGCGGCCTTCGCGCGCGGCAGTACTTCCGGCGGCAGGAACGGGTCGTCTTCCGCATTGAGCGCGAGCGTCGGCGTCGTGATGCGGCCGAGAAATTTGATCGAGCTCGACTTCTCGTAATAGTCGTCCGCGCCGCTGAATCCGTGCAGCGGTCCGGTGCCGTATTCGTCGAACTCCCAGAACGTCCGCGTGCGCATCAGGCGATCGAGGTCGATCCGCGACGCGATGTCTGCGCGGGCGCATTTCTTTTTGAGCGTGGCCAGGAATCGCGCGACGTAGAAACGACCGGCAGCGGTTTTCTCGAGATGGTGCGCGCCGGCGGCGAGATCGTACGGAACGGAGAGCGTCGCCGCGGCGCGGACGAGCTGCTGGCCGGGATGTTCGCCGAGCCATTTGAGCAGCGCGTTCCCGCCGAGGGACGCGCCGAAGGCGACGAAACGCGTTTGCGGGGAGCGCGCGGCGAGCGTGCGGATGACGAAGTCGAAGTCGCCGGTCTCGCCGGAGTGATAGAAGCGCGGGCGGCGGTTCGGCAGCATGCGATGCACGCGCCGCGGATCGCGCGCGCACGAGCGGAAGTTCAACACCGTGGCCGCGTGTCCGAGGCGGCGGATCTCCGTGAGCACGCCCTGGATGTAGACCGAGTAGGAGCTGCCTTCGAGGCCGTGCATCAGCACGAAGTGCAGCGGCGCGTCGGCGGTCACCGGAGCATCGAGATGATCGAGCACCAGTTCGTCGCCGTCGGGCGTTTCGAGGATCTCCCGGCGAAAGGACACGACGCGCCGCGGACGCACGATGCGTCCCCAGATCGTCTGCGCGTGCGGGCCGCGGATGAACCAGGCCGGTGAGAAATCGGACACGGGCGGATTGTACAGAACGGCCTTTGCATAGATGCTCAGGCATGCTCGCAAGAATCCGCGCGCGCGCGGACACGCTCTACCTGAGTCACGGGCGGACCGTGCTCGCGACGGGACGCGATGGGATGATCGCGCCGGGCTCGCGGCATGGTCTCTTCGTCTACGAAACGCGCCTCGTCTCGTCGCTGCGCTACTTCATCAATGATGCGATGCCGGCGGCGAACGTGCTCTCGAACGTCGAGCAGCATTCGTTTCTCGCCTACTACCTCGCCGCCGCGCCGGGCGTCGATCTCGGCGAGCCGGACAAAGGCAGCGGCATGGTCCCGCCCGAATCGCGGCAGCCGCTCGAGCTGCGCGTCTCGCGCTTCGCCGGCGACGGGCTGCACGAAGACGTCGCCCTCACGAACTACGCGAACGACACGACGCGCTTCACGTTGGCGATCGAGATCGAGCACGACTGCAGCGACATCGCCGATCTCGATCGCAAGGTGGACATCGACCGCCGCGTCGACGTCGGCTTCTCCCGCGCGCCGCGGTTCATCGGCAATCGCGCGCAGTTCGAGCTCGAGCTCGAGCCGCACGCGACGTGGCAGCTCTGCATTGACTTCGCGCCGTGGATCGACGGCAAGCGGATGCGTCCGTGCCATCGCTGCCGCACGTTCGCGATCACCAACGAACGGCAGCGGATGTTCCTCGACGAGGCGGCGAAGATCGAGACGCGCGAGAGCGGCACGCTCGCGCCGGTCGTCGAAGGCGCGCTGGAGCAGGCCAAGTACGACCTCGGCGCGCTGCGCCTCTACGACCTCGACACGAGCGAGCGCGCGTGGACGATGGCCGCCGGCCTGCCGATCTACATCGCCATCTACGGCCGCGACACGCTGACCACGAGCTGGCAGGCCGCGCTCCTCGGGCCGGAAATGATGACCGGCACGCTGAACGTGCTCCCGCAATATCAAGGCACGCACGTCGACGACTGGCGCGACGAACAGCCGGGCCGGATGATCCATGAAGTTCATACCGGGCCGCTCTCGGCGCTGAACATCAACCCGCGCGCGCGCAGCTACGGCTCGACGACGACCTCGAGCCTCTACGCGTTCATGGTCGCGGAGCTGTGGCACTGGACCGGCGACAAGGAACTGATCGCGCCGTTCCTCGACCCCGCGCTGCGCGCGCTGCAGTGGCTCGACCGCGAACGACTGCATGATGGCCTGTACACCTACCAGACGAACTCCTCGGATGGTGTCAAACATCAAGCCTGGAAGGACTCGCCGGACGCGATCGTGTATCCCGACGGCTCGCCGGTCGAGCCTCCGATCGCGACGTGCGAGGAGCAGGGGTTCATTCACGTCGCCAAGCTGCACTTCGCGGAAGTGCTGTGGGCTCTCGGCCGGCGTGACGAAGCGAAGCGGATGTTCCAGGAGACGCTCGCGCTCAAGCAGCGGTTCCACGAGGCGTTCTGGATGGAGGAGGAAGGCTTCTACGCGCTCGCCATCGACGCGACGGGGCAACAGGTTCGATCGATCACCTCGAATCCGATGCACTGCATCGCTACCGCGATCGCCGCCGACGAGCACGTGCCGCGCGTCGTGCAGCGCCTCTTCGAGCCCGATCTCTTTTCCGGCTGGGGCGTGCGCACGCTCTCGTCCGATCATCCGTCATACAACCCGTACAGCTATCACCTCGGCTCGATCTGGCCCGTCGAGCACGGGACGTTCGCGCTCGGGTTGATGCGCTACGGCCTGCACCACCGCGTGCAGCAGATCGCGCGCGCGCAGTTCGAGGCCGCCGCGCTCTTCGATTTCTATCGCCTGCCGGAATTGTTCGGCGGACATCCGCGCGATGACGCGCATCCGTTTCCCGCGCTCTATCCCAACGCGAACTCACCGCAGGCCTGGTCGGCCTCGGCGACGTTTTGTCTGCTGCAGGCGATGCTCGGGATGTATCCGTACGCGCCGCTGCATCTGCTCATCGTCGATCCGCATCTGCCGGACTGGCTGCCGGAGATCACGATCCGCAATCTGCGCGTCGGCGGGGCGACGGTCACCATTCGTTTTCATGGAACGAAGTGGGACGTGCTGGAGAAAGAGGGTACGCTGCACGTGGTGCAACAGCCGCTTCCGTGGTCGCTCACCGCGACGTGGCCGGAGCGGGTGGGAGATTTGTTGAGGAGTCTCGTTCCTTGATCGCGGCGCTGGTGCTGGCGCAGGTCGTGTCGGAAGCGATCACCGTCACGGCGACGCGCACGGAGACGCGCGTGGCCGACACGCCGGCGAGCGTGGTGGTGCTGTCGCAGAAAGCGCTGGAGAGCACGGCCGCGCCGACGACCGACGACGCGCTGCGGCAGGTTGCGGGCTTCACGCTGTTCCGCCGCGCGGGCAGCCGCGTCGCGAATCCGACGACGCAGGGTGTGACGATGCGCGGGGTCGGCGCGAGCGGCGCATCGCGCGCGCTCGTCCTCGACGACGGCGTGCCGCTCAACGATCCGTTCGGCGGCTGGGTGTATTGGGGACGCGTGCCGCGCGCGGGCATCGACCGCATCGAAGTGCTGCGCGGCGGCGCGTCGGATCTGTACGGCAGCAGCGCGATGGGCGGCGTCGTGCAGTTCATCCGCCGCAAGTCGCCCGGCTTCAGCGTCGATGTCTCGGCCGGCTCGCAGTCGACGGGAAGCGCGACGGCGTTCCTCGGCCTGCCGCACGTCACCGCGACGGCGGATCTCTTCACGACCGACGGCTTCATCCTCGTGCGGCCGGAGGAGCGCGGCGCGGTCGACATCGCCGCCGGCTCGCGGCACGCGACGCTCGATCTCACCGCGCGCAACGATCGCGGGTTTCTGCGCGGCTCGTACTATCGCGAGTCGCGCAACAACGGCACGCCGCTGCAGGAGAACGACACCACGATCCGCAATCTCTCGGCCGGCGCCGACTTCGGCTCGCTCCAACTCCGCGCGTACGGCAACGATCAGGATTACTTCCAGACGTTTTCCGCGATTGCCGCGGACCGCGATTCCGAGCGGCTGACGAACGAGCAGCGGATTCCGTCGCGCGGGATCGGCGGGAACGCGCAGTGGTCACGCCCGCTGTACGGCCGGCATCTGCTGATTGCCGGCGCCGACGTGCTGCGCGTGCGGGCGGTCGGCGAGCGCCAGCGCACGGCGGCGGCGTATCTCGAAGGCATCTTCACCGCGGCGCGCGACCTCACCGTCACCGCCGGCCTGCGCGCGGATCGCTGGGAGGACGAGAACGAGCTCAATCCGCGGCTGTCCGTGCTGTGGCGCTCGTTCTCCGCATCGGCCTACACCGCGTTCCGCGCGCCGACGCTCAACGAGCTCTATCGCGGCTTCCGCGTCGGCAACGTGAACACGCTGCCGAACGCGGAGCTGAAAGCGGAGAACCTCACCGGATTCGAGGTCGGCGCGCGCGCCCGCAACGCGCGCGTGACGCTGTTCTGGTCGGCGCTCGCGGACACGATCGCGAACGTGACGATCTCACAGACTCCCGCGCTCATCACGCGCCAGCGCCAGAACCTCGGCCGCACGTGGTCGCGCGGCGCGGAGCTCGACGCCGACTTCCCCCTCGGTCGCGATGCCCGCGCATCGCTCGGCTATTTGTATGTCGATGCCACCGTGCGCGACGGCGAGTTGCGCGGCCAGCGCGTGCCGCAGGTGGCGCGCCATCAGGTCACGGCGCAACTGCAATGGCGCACCGTCGGCGTGCAGACGCGCTGGTCCGCCGCGCAGTTCGACGACGATCTCAACGAACTGCCGCTGCGCGGCTACTTTGTCGCCGACGTCTTCGCCTCGCATCCGCTGCGACGCGGCCTCGATGCGACGTTCGCGATCGAGAATGTGTTCGGCGAAGACGTGGAGGTCAACGCGACGCCGGTCGTCACGTTAGGCCAGCCGCGCGCATGGAGGGTCGGGTTGCGATATGGCGTGGCGCATTGAAAAGCAGTCGGACGGCAAGTTCGCGATCTACTCGACGCGCATCGACGACTACGTCGTCATCGACGCGGACGCCGAGGAGATCGAGCGCCTTTACGCGCAGAAAGGCGTGAAGGTCTACATCGCCAGCGCACGCGCGCAGATGGCGAAGGCGATTCCCGTGGGAAACGAATCGCTGATCGAGGCCAGCCGCGCGCGCGGCGAGACGCCGAAGGAGCCGCCGGGGAAGATCGGGGCGACGGGGTTCGAGGACTAGACCCGCCGCCGCTCGCGACTCACCGTCTTCTTCTCCATCTCCTCCCACGCCTCGACGCCGGCCACGGCGCAGCGCGGGATCTTGTCGCCGAGGACCTCTTCGATCTTGCGCACCATCGGCAGGTCCTGCCAGGTGACGATCGTGGAGACGATGCCTTTCGCCGCGCCGCGGGCGGTGCGGCCGCCGCGGTGCACGTAGTCCTCGACGTTCTCGGGGATGTCGAAGTTGATCACGTGCTCGATCCCCGGCACGTCGATGCCGCGGCCGGCGATGTCGGTGGCGACGAGGATGCGGTGCTGGCCTTCGCGGAACGTGCGCAGCGCGGTCGTGCGCCGCGCCTGCGACTGATCGGCGTGAATGCGCGCGACGGGATGTCCCTGCCGCTGCAGGATGTGAAACAGCCACTCCGCGTCGATCTTGCGCCGCGTGAACACGAGCGTCGAGCCGAGCTCCTGGTGCAGCAGCGCGAGGAGCGCGTTCCGCTTGTCCTCCTCCTTCACGACGTACAGCCGGTGCGTGATGCCCTCGGCCGCGCCGCCGACAGGCGTGATGTCGATCCGCTGCGGGTTGTTCATGAAGTCGCGGGCGATCATCTCGATCGAGTCCGGCATCGTCGCGGAGAACATCATCGTCTGGCGCGCGCGCGGGAGGCGCCTCAGGATCTCGCGCATCTGCGGGAGAAAGCCGAGGTCGAGCATGTGATCGGCCTCGTCGAGGACGAGCACCTCGATGTCATCGAGCGAGACCGTGCGGCGCTGCACGTGATCGAGGAGACGTCCCGGCGTCGCGACGACGATGTCGGGCTGCGAGCGCAACGCATCGAACTGCGGCTTCATCTTCACGCCGCCGATGACGCAGGCGGTGTTCAGCTCGTGCTTGGCGCCGAAGAGATCGAGGAACGCTTTCGTCTGCAGCGCGATCTCGCGCGTCGGCGAGAGGATGAGGCCGCGCACGCCGCGGCCGTGCGTGAGCTTTTCGGCGAGCGGCAACGCGAACGCGGCGGTCTTGCCGGAGCCCGTTTGCGCGAGTCCGATGACGTCGCGGCCCGTGAGCGCGATCGGGACCACCGCGGCCTGAATCGGCGTCGGATGTTCGAAGCCGATGCCGCGGACGGTCTCGAGGATCTCGGCGCTCAGGCCGAGGTTGGAGAAAGACTGGTCGGTCGTCTCGACCGGATGTTGAGGTATTGCTGCATTGATCATAGTTGTCGAAACACTCTCACATACACACCGGCGTTGATCGCCAGCACGGCCACTCCGAGGAGGATCTCCATGCCGCGCGTCAACCCGGGCGGATAAATCAACGGCATGAGGTAATGGTTCACGAACCCGCCCTCATACCCCGCGCGCCCCGCTGCCTCGAGCAAGCGATTTTCCCAGCGCGTCAGCGGACAGTACCACCCCGCCAGCTCTACGAGCATCCCCCATACCGCCGCCGGGAGATGAATCCAAGCCAGCCGCGGCCATTTCAGCACCAGCAATCCGCCGAAGACGACGAAGAGGATGAAGGCTACGTGCAGGAGTGCGATCGCCGTCGCGGCGAGGTTGTAAAGCATGCGTTGCATCTTGTGGAGCGGCGGGCTTCAGCCCGCCGAGAGCTCTTCCGGCGGGCTAAAGCCCGCCGCTCCAAGTCCCTATAATGCCCGCGCGATGAAACGGTCCCTCGCGCCTTTTCTCTTCCTGCTGGCATTCGGTTGTGCCACGGCTCCTCCGGCGCCCGCGCCTCTGGTCCATGTCGTGGTCGTCGGCACGACGGACGTGCACGGGTGGTTCGCGGGGCATGTGGAAACGCCGCAGGGTGGAGGGGAAGGGGTGCTGTGGGGCGGGTTGCCGACGCTCGCCAGCTACGTCGATGCGCTGCGCGCGGAGAACAACGGCAACGTGATCGTCGTCGACTCCGGCGACCTCTTCCAGGGCACGCTCGAGTCGAATCTCTTCGAGGGCGAGCCGGTGATTCGCGGATACAACGCCATCGGCTACGCCGCGACCGCGGTCGGCAATCACGAATTCGATTTCGGTCCCGTCGGTCCGAACTCCGTGCCCCGCTCGTTCGACGAAGACGCCCTCGGCGCGCTGAAGCGCAACGCCTCGCTGGCGTCGTTCCCGTTTCTCTCCGCGAACATGCTCGACCGCAAAACCGGCAAGACGCCCGAGTGGGCGAAGCCGTACACCATCGTCCGCGCCGGCCGCGCGCGCATCGGCATCATCGGCCTCACCACGCCCGACACGCCGCACGTCACGATGGGCGCGAACGTGATGACGCTCGAGTTCACCGATCCGGTCCCGGCCACGATTGCCGCGGCGAAGGAGCTGCGCACGCAGGGCGTGGACGCGGTGATCGTCATCGCGCACATGGGCGGCCGCTGCCACGACATCAGCGATCCGAACGACGCCCATCAATGCGAGCCGAGCCACGAGGCGATGGAGTTCATGCAGCGCATCCCGGAAGGCGTCATCGACGGCTTCTTCGCCGGGCACACGCACTCGCAGATGCGCCACTACATGAAAGGCGTGCCGGTCGTGCAGGCGCTGAACTACAGCCGCGAGTTTTCGACGACCGACTTCTGGATCGACACGAAAAACCACAAGGTGACGAAGACCGAGATGCGGCCGCACACGATGATCTGCTCGTTCGTCTACCAGGGCGGCGGGCAGGTGTGCGATCCGAAGAAAGCGCCGGAGGGGGCACGTCTGATTCCGCGCGTGTTCGCGAACCGCCGCATCGTGCCGGACGTCCGCGTGGCGAACGTGATCGAGCCGTTCCTCAAGCGCGTCGCGGCGAAGCGCGAGGAGAAGCTTGGCATCACCACCACGGCGCCGTTCCCGCGCAACTATCAGAACGAATCGCCGATCGGCGATCTCATCGCCGACGCATTGCGCGACGCACTCGACGCGGACTTCGCGATCATGAACTCGGGCGGCATCCGCGATGAGCTTCCGGCGGGCGAGCTGATCTACGCACACATCTTCGCCGTCAGCCCGTTCGACAACTATCCGGCGAAAGTGACGCTGACCGGCGCGCAGCTCGTGGAGATCCTGCGGGTGATGGCGGACGGCCGGCGCGGCATCGCGCAGATCAGCAGCGGCCTTCGCTACACAATCGACGCCGGCAAGCCGGTCGGCTCCGATCGCCTCGCCGGCGTGACGCTGGCCGACGGCTCGCCGATCGATCCGCAGAAGCTCTACACCGTCGTCATGCCGGACTTCGTCGCGGCGGGCGGCGACGGCACGCAGGATGTGATGAAGAATGTTCCCGAGGACCGCCTGCAGGTGTATTTCGCGCAGGAGATCCGCGAGGTGTTGATCGAGCAGCTCAAGAAACGGCCACAGCCGCTCGTGCCGAAGACCGAGGGCCGCATTACGGT
>DATFHJ010000480.1:0-20782 GCA_035248585.1 Thermoanaerobaculia bacterium | reverse complement strand
CGACGAGCGCGATCGAGACCTCGGAGATCTCCTCGGGCAGGCGGCCGAGGTTCTCCAGCGTCAGCAGCACGCGGCGCGTGTAGGCGGCGATGTCGCGGCGGCTGAACCGCGGCACCGCCTCCCCGGTCACTTCGATCTCGGTCACGAAGCGGTGGCCTTCTCGCGGTCGTTCCGGTCGTAGGCCGTGACGATCTTGGCCACGAGCGGATGACGCACGACGTCGCGGTCGCTGAAGTCGAAGAACTTCAGCCCCTCGACGCCCTCGAGGATGCGGCGCACCTCGCGGAGGCCCGACTTCTTCCCGTCCGGCAGGTCGACCTGGGTGACGTCGCCGGTGACGACGGCCTTCGAGCCGAAGCCGAGGCGCGTGAGGAACATCTTCATCTGCTCGGGCGTCGTGTTCTGCGCCTCGTCGAGGATGATGAACGAGTCATTGAGCGTGCGCCCGCGCATGAACGCCAGCGGCGCGATCTCGATGATGCTCCGCTCCATCAGCTTCTCCACTTTCTCGAAGCCGATAATGTCGTAGAGCGAGTCGTACAACGGGCGCAGATACGGATTCACTTTCTCGGCGATGTCGCCGGGGAGAAATCCGAGGCGCTCGCCCGCTTCGACCGCGGGACGGCAGAGGATGATGCGCTTCATCTGCTTGTCCTGCAGCGCGGCCGCCGCGGCGGCGACGGCGAGATAGGTCTTGCCCGTGCCCGCGGGGCCGACGCCGAAGACGATGTCCTCGTCCTGAATCGCCTGCAGGTAGCCCTTCTGCGCGACGTTGCGCGGCGTGACGATGCGGCGGATCGATTGCCCGACCGCGTCGTCGGTGAAGAACTCGATCAGGTTCGTTTCGGGTTTGTCGCGCACCACGCGCACGCCCGTCTGCACGTCCGACTTTTTCATCGGATAGCCCTGCGCGATGAGCTGCTGAAACTCGCCGAGGAGCTTCTGCACCGCGGCGATGTTCTGCGGCTTCCCGGAGACGAACATCTCGTTGCCGCGCGAGGAGATCTTCACCTCGAACGCGTCTTCGATCGTGCGCAGGTTCTCGTCGTGATGTCCGAAAAGCGTGTGGGTCTGTTGTTCGTCGAGCGTCAGTTCGATGCTGCTTTTCTGTTCTGCCATGCAACCTCAGGAATTGAAGAAACTGATCCAGACCTCGCCGTATTCGGCGCGGCGTGCAAATTTCAGGTGACCGGGGGTGACGGTGAACGGTTCGCTGCGCCGGCGATGCTCGACGGCCACGAGTGCGTTCTCTGCGAGAGGAATGCCGTCGAGGGACATCAGCAGGTCATCGTAGCGGTCATACGCGTAGGGCGGATCGGCGTAGACGACGTCGAAAACCTCGCCGCCGAGGCGCTTAATCCCCGTCAGGACGTCCGCCGTGACGGCGCGGACGGGGACGCCGAGGTCCTTGGCGGCTTTGTCGATGGCGGCCGTGTGCGCGCGGGACGAATCGATGGCGACTGATTCTTTCGCACCGCGGGAAATGGCTTCGAAGGAGAAGATGCCGCTGCCTGCGAAAAGGTCCAGGAATCGTGCGCCGTCGATGCGATCCGCGACGATGTTGAAAAACGCCTGGCGCGCGCGCTCGGAAGTCGGGCGCACTTCATCGCGGGGAATAGGAACGCGGCGGCCGCGCAGGGAGCCGGTGGTGATGCGGAGCGAGCTCACTGCGGCGCGCGTTTCCCGATGAAGAATTGGTGCAGGTCTTTCGTGGCAATGTACATCGTCGTCGGCGCGGTGAGGCATTTCAGCTCGACGACGAGCTCGAACACGCGCATGACGCGGTAGACGTTGTGATCGTCCGACACCAGCTCGTCGCCCGTCTGCGGCTGATATCCGGCCATCGTGGTCGTGACTTCGCGATCCTCGGAGATCGCGCGCAGCAGATCGCGCAGCGGGGTGATCGCATCGCCGAGGGCCTTCGGCAGCACTTTGCTCGGATTGAACACGCGCTCCACGAACGCGCCGCCGTCTTCGTACACGCGGATCTGCGCGTGCCGGTCGAATGCCGGCGACGCCAGCCAGCGCTGATCGATGTTGCGCAGTTTCTCGGCCGTGGTCATGTTCGTGTAGTTCTGCAGCGCGTCGGGCGGGATCAGCACGCGCTTGAAGATCGTCGCCGCACCCGTCAGGTGAATGACGACCAGCCCTCCCTCGAACACCGACACCCGCTGCTCGACGACGCCGTCGCGCATGAGGAAGTCGATCAGCGGTCGCGGCAGCCGTCCGTCGATGAGCTGCGATCCCAGCGCCTGCTTCGCGCCGGCCAGATCCGGGATGTCGTACTTCCTGAGCATCCGCCGCCGCTCCTCGGGGAGAGGCGTCGCGATCGCCGCATCCGGCTGCGCGGGGTCGACTTTCGTGATGTCATGCTGCGCGATCGCGGGAAACGCAAGCGCGAGCAGGAGAAGCGTGCGTCGCATTCGTTCGTATAGTTTAGGCGCTATCGCTTCAAAGATCCGGTGATCGCGGCGATCTTTTGATCGAACGTCGTCCCGAACTCGGTCTTGATCTCGTACAGCCAGCCGGTCAGCAGCTCGCTCAAAAGATTCAGCACCACCGCGCCGTGATCGCGCGAGCCGGAGGCGTAGAGGTTGTTGAGGAGCTGGTCGAAATCGAGCCGTCCTTCGTTGACGAAGCTCATGCCCGACAGATACGGCGTCATCTCGGGGGAGAGGTGCAGCACCACGCGGTCCATGAAGTCATACACGTGATCGCCGATCCTCTGGAACACGATGCCGAAGATCGCCTGGTAGATGTTGTTGTACCGCTCGACGACCGCCTCGAGCTCGTACTCGCTTTCGACCGTGGCCCGCTTCTCGTCGACCGCGGCCATCTCCGTGTCCTGGATGAGATTGACGGCCAGCAGACCCCAGATGTTGCGGCAGGTCAGGAAGTGGGATAGGTAGGAGCGTGAGAGCAGCTCCTCGAGCGTCTGCGGATCGGAGAGGAGCGAGAGGACGTGGTTCTCGTCGTCGTTGAGCTCGAGCTGAAACGTGCGCGTATCCGCGCCCGGCACCTGCTCGAGCATGCGGTCGAGCCGCCCGATGCCGCGCGTGATCAGCGACCAGTGCTCGATCCCGCGCACCCCATCGAGCATCAGCCGCTCGGTCGACAGCGAGAGCGTGATGATGTTGTCCGGAAACTCGGTCGTGAAGTCGATCGTGTACGTCCCGTCGCGATACGACATCGCATCGAGCACGATCGCACTCGCCTGCCGCTCCGCCGCCCGCGGCAACTCGTCCGGCTTCAAGTACCCGAGCTCGACGAGTAACCCCCCGATCCGCCGCGCCACCACCACCCGCTCCATGGCGTGGTTGTACTGCTGGATCGTGAGATCCCCCATGTGCAACAGCGTCTCCGCCAACCCCATGTCGGGATCGGTGCTGGACGCCGAGACGATGCGCCCCTCATGAAAATAGACCGTGTCGTTGCGGCTCCCGATATCCAGCGAAGCGACCGCCGTCTCCCCGCTGCGCACAATCGAGCGGAAGAGATCCGGGACGGTGGTCTCGGAGAGAGAGCCGTGGATGGAGAGGTCGTCGGACATCGTGCTTATTTTAGTTGGCAGTTGGCAGTTGGCGGTTGGCAGTGAGTAGAATGAGCATCCCACACGGTCCGCGCCGCCCGGTCGCGCACGCTTTTCGGGTCACCCGACGAGCATGAACAAAAGCAACTATAGAGATCTTGTCGTATGGCAGCGCAGCCGGCAGCTCACCGCGGCGATTTACCGAATCACAAGGCAGTTTCCAAGTGAGGAGCGGTTTTGTCTCACCCAACAGCTGCGACGGGCAGCGTTATCGATTCTGTGCAACATTGCCGAAGCTCACGGCCGCCGCTCGATCAAGAGCAGGCTCCACTTTCTAGACATTGCCTATGGATCGGCACTTGAGGTGGAGGCGCAGATCGTCATTGCAGGCGACCTCGAATACCTCGCTAGCGCAGCGACAGACGCCCTCGTCGAACAACTACTTGAGGTAACGCGGCTTCTGAACGGTCTGATTCGCTACTACGATCGAAAGCTGGCGTCCGCATGACTCCACTGCCAACCGCCAACTGCCAACCGCCAACTAGCCCACCGGCCGCGTCGCATCCTCCACCCGCGCCACCCCCACCGCATTCTTCGTCGTCGACTTCACCCGGTACATCGCCGCATCCGCCTGGCGGATGAGGTTCTCCTTCGTCATGGCGTGCGTGGGATACGTCGCGATGCCGAAGCTGGCGGTGATGGAGACTTCGATCTCGGGGTCGATGCGCAGGGGGGAGGCTGACACGGCGCGGGCGATGCGGTGGGCGACGGCGACGGCCTGGTCGCCGTCGGTCTGGGGGAGGATGACGCAGAACTCGTCGCCGCCGAAGCGGACGACTTTGTCGATGCCGCGGACTGCGCCGAGGATCCGCTTCGCCACTTCCTGCAGCGTGCGGGAGCCGCTCAGGTGCCCATAGAGGTTGTTCACCATCTTCAGGTCGTCGAGGTCGAGGAAGATGATGCTGAAGAGCGAGCCGTAGCGGCGCGCGCGCTCGATCTCCTCGTCCAGGTACGTCTCGAAGAAACGGCGGTTGTAGGCCTTCGTCAGGTCGTCGCGCATGGCCAGGTCGCGGCTGCGCGTCAGCTGATAGATGTTGCTCAGGACCTGCGCGACTGCGCCGAGATAGCGCGTCACGTTGTTCGCGGCGTCCTCGCCGATCGTCTCGCCGCGCTCGATCGGCACGCGGATCACGCCTAACAGATCCTCGCGCACCTGCAGCGGCATCGCGATCAGGCCTCCGCCCGTCGCGAACAGCTGCGGCGACGCGAGCGCTTTCTGCAGCAGGTCGGGCGGGATTCCCGGCAGGAACTCGCCCGTCTCGCGATAGCTCGGATCGTTGCTGTAGCTCACGACGTAGCGCTCCAGCCGCGGGTCATGCAGGAACAGCGTGCCGTGCGGCAGCTGCAACAGCTCGAGCACCGTCGTCGTGATCCGCTCCGACACCGCCTCCGCGTCCACCATCGTCATCAGCTCGTGGATCTGGCGCAGGTAAATCGTCTCGTGCTCGAGACCCGCCGCGTGCAACGCCGCTTCCGCGAGATCCGAGGCAAATCCGAGGTAGTCGGATGGATTGCTGAGGAACTGATCGCGATTCAGGCGCAGCTCGCCCTGGCGCCGCTCGGTGCCCTCGACCAGCAGAATGCGCACGATGCTCTTGCCGGGCAGGCGATCGAACGACTCGTCGACGATCGCGATCCGGCACGCGTCGCGCTCCGCCGCGTCGTCGGGAAACGTCCACGACGGACACGCCTCGCGCAGCCGGCTCATCAGGTCGGATCGGTTGCTGTAGACGCCGGCGCTCTCGATACTCATCGCCGTAAGTGCCTTATTGTACGTTCGATGCGCATTGCCCAGATCATTCTTCCCGGTGCGTCCGAATTCGAGCGCAAATCGCAGCGCATTGATCATGCCGCGCTCGCGGGTGCACAGGAAGTGGTCATCGTCACCCCCGAGGAGGCGCGCGCGAGCGGCGCGGACGTCGCGCATGTGTATGCCACGGGCGAGCTGCCGGGCGCGCCGTTCGTTCGTTTTCCGCTGCCGTACCTCTCGTCCGCGGACATCCGGCGGTCGCGCTGGCCGTTTCGCAAGCCGGTCGAGCCCGACTATGTCGTCTCGCCGATCATCGAGAAAGTCGAGCAGAGCCGCTATCAGCCGCTGAGCGAGGCGGTGGAGGACGCGTACTTTGACGTCCATCCCGTGCAGCAGCAGAACGTCATCGGAACTTTCGCCCGCGCGTCCGTCCAAATCATGGTGGAACAGACGCTTGCGCGCATCGCGCGCTTTCGCGGCGATGTGACGTGGCATCTGTTCGATCGCGCGCCGTCGCCGGACGAGCTCGCGAATATCGCGGTGTGGGTGGATCCCGCGGCGAGCGAAACGGACTTTGACGGATTCACCGCCGAGGCGATCGTCGCGGGACTACCGGTCGTAGCGACGCGCACAAAAATCAACACGCAGCGGCTCGAGCAGGGAAGGACCGGCTTTCTCGTTCCGCCGCGCGATCCGAACGAGCTCGCTCATGCGATACTAGCCGCCCTGTTCAAACCCGAGGTAGCGGGAATGAAACGGAATGCCGCGCGGCAAACCGCGTCGAAATTTCGCGTGAAGCAGCGACTGCGCGTTCTGTTGCACATGTACGAAACGATCGTTCCATGAATCGTCTGCTCGATTTGCCGACCGCGCAGCGCCGCGCCATCGAGGCGATCAAAGAGATCGCCGTCGAGAAGGACCTGCGCCCGTTTCTCGTCGGCGGTCCGGTGCGCGATCTGATCCTCGGCCGGCGCTCGATCGACATCGACGTCACGCTCGAAGACGGCGCGTCGACGCTCGCCCGTTCGCTCGCCAAACGGATCGAAGGACGCGTGCGCTCGTTCCCGCAGTTCCTCACGTACAAAGTCACCGCCGACGGATTCCCGGAGATCGACATCACCACCGCGCGCAAGGAGCGCTACCGCGCTCCCGGCGCGTTGCCGCTCGTATCCGCGGGCCGGTTGAAGGACGATCTCCTGCGCCGCGATTTCTCCGTCAACGCGATCGCCCTCGGGCTCTTCGACGGCACGCAGCACGATCCCGCCGGCGGCGAGCACGACATCCGCGGCCGCCTCATTCGCGTCCTGCACGATCAGAGCTTCGTCGACGATCCGACGCGCATTTTTCGCGCGGTGCGTCTCGCCACGCGCCTCGGATTCACGATCGAGCCGCGCACCGCGTCCTTGATGGACAACGAAGCGCTGCGCACCGTCTCGCGCGAGCGCGTGTGGCGCGAGCTGTTCCTGGCGATGGACGAGCATGACGCGCCGGCGGTGCTCGCGGCGCTGCAGGAGCACGGCGCGCTCGATGTGCTCTTCGGGCCGCGCCGCGGCAGCGATCCGCGCGCAACGCTCGAAGCGGTACGCAATCGCATCGAAAGCGATCCGAGTCTCGATCGCTACGTCATCTACACCGGCCTGCTGTTGCGCGGCGACGCCTCGCCGATCGACTTCGAAGGCTCCGGCTTCTCGCAGAAACGCGCCCGCGCCGTCGTCGAGATCGCGAACGAGCTCCCGCGCTTTCATGAAGCGCTGGAGCACGCGGGCAGCGAGCGTCAGCGATTCCGCCTGTATCACGGCGTCTCGCCGGAGATGCTGACCGTCGCAGCGGCGGAGCGGCCGGACGAAGTGCCGCGCATCGAGCGCTGGCGCGAGTTCAAGCAGTTCACGATTCCGCTGCGCGGCAACGACCTCGAAGTGCCGGGCGGGCCGCACATCGCGAAGGCGCTGGAGCGGACGCGCGAGGCCGTGTGGAGCGGCGAGATCGAGCCCGCGGACGCGCGTTCGTTCGCGCGCGAGATGGCGAAGAAATATCGTGAGCAGAATCCGCAAAGCGAGCCCTGACGATCTCCCCGACATCCACCGCGTGATGCGCGCGTCGATGGAGTCGCTCGGCGCGCATTTCTACGATTCGGATCAGGTGCGCGGCGCCGTCGAATACATCAGCAGCCCCGATCATCAACTCGTCGACGACGGCACGTACTTTGTCGTCATCGAAGACGATCGTGTCGTGGCCTGCGGCGGCTGGAGCTGGCGCAGGAAGCTTTTCACCGGTACGAGCGATCAGGCCGCGACCACGGGCGACATCGATCCCACTCGCGACGCCGCGCGCATCCGCGCGATGTTCGTGCATCCCGACTACGCGCGCCGCGGCCTCGGCCGCCTGATCCTCGACACCTCGGAGAATCAGGCGCGGGAGATGGGCTTCACGCGCTTCGAGCTCATGGCCACGCTGCCGGGCGTGCCGCTGTACGAAGCGTGCGGCTACGCGCGCGTCGAAGAGGTGATGATCGATCTGCCGGACGGCACCAGGCTCGGCTGTGTGCGGATGGTAAAATAACCCCGTCCAAGATGCGGAAGCTCCTCGTTCCCCTCATTCTCCTCGTGGCCTGCGCGCCCGTGGGGCCTGCAACGCAGCCGAACGATCGCGAGTGGACGTTGCTGAGCGCGGACTATCAGTGGATTCAGACGCTGCGCGCCGCGCAGAAGCCGATTCCGCCGAGCGCGACGCGCAAGCAGCAGATCGAGATCACGCTGGAGAATCTCGAGAAGCTCACCGCGCCGAACAATGCGCTCCTCGGCAGGGTCGAAGAGTATTGGCTGCGCACGAGCGATCCCCGCGCCGCGGCGCTGCTCGCGCGCGAGAAGATCCTTCTCGGCGACGAATACCTGAACGTCCTCTCGCGCTACGAAAAAGCGGCGGAGCTGTACCGGAAGGCGCTCGAATACGTCCCGGAAAGCGCGGACGCGAAGGCGCGGATCGCGCTCGTGGAGCGGAAGCGCTACGTCGACATGGGCGCGTTCGCGACCGTGAAAACGGGGATGAAAGAAGACGACGTGCGGCGCACGGTCGGCTTCCCGCGCGAGGACTGGATCAAGCAGGTCGTACAGAACAATCGCGTCTATTCGGTGTGGATTTACCCGAAGGCGGACGGAGGGGCGTCGGCGGTTTATTTTGACAACGGCGTCGTTTATCACACAAACTGGAACGCGGCGGCACCGCCCGCCAAATGATCTCGTGCGTTCCGGGAGGGTGGCAGGATGGAAGAACAGCACCACACCGACGATCAGTCTCACTACGAAATTTCTCTCACCGCGGGACAGGCGTTCATCGCGTTCGTGCTGCTCCTGCTCTCGCTCGCGGCCTCGTTCGGCTTCGGCCTGATGATCGGCAAGGGCCAGGCCGATGAGCGCCTGGTCGTGCGCAAGGAAACGCCCGTCGTGACCGAGGGGGCGATGATTCCTTCCAGGAAAGAATCGGAAGGGAAGATCGTGGAGCTTCCGGCGGAAGCAGACGACGAGCCGGCTCCGGCGACGGAGACGACCGCGCCGACGGAAACGGTCTCCACGATCATCGAAGAGGCGCCGCCCGCCGCGACGGAGACGACCGTGACGACAGCTGCGACGGAACCCGCCGCGCCGGTACCGTCCACTCCCCTTGCAATGCCGATGTTCGCGCAGCTGCTCTCGACGAGCGATCAGCGCACGGCGGAAGTGCTTGCCGCGCGCGTGATCGAAAAAGGCTTCAGTTCCGCGTACGTTGAGCGCGGCTCGACGGACAAGGGTCCGGTCTACCGCGTACGGGTCAAGTTCCCGAGCGAAGCGGACGCGCGGGCGGCGGAGCCGAAGCTGAAAGAGTTCTCGAAAGAAGTCTGGATCACCTCGAAGTAGTGGAGCGGCGGGCTTTAGCCCGCCGACCTGTCCGGCGGGCTAAAGCCCGCCGCTCCACCTGTTGGGCACGCGGCTCGCTCGCAGTTCGTGCATGAGCCAACGACGCACCACCACTCCCGAGCTCGAAGAGCTGCGCAAAGTCGAGGCTGGCAAGAAGCGGCCGGGCGTCGATCCGACGCACATCCTCGACAAGGCCATCTACCAGCTCTGGGACACGATCAACGACCTCGATCAGATCCAGCCGGAGCGCGTCGAGCACTATCGCGTCTCCATCTTCGGCAGCTCGCGCGTGCGGCGCGGCGATCCCATCTACGAAGAGGTCAAGAAGTTGTCTTTCGACCTCGCCACCATGGGTGTCGACATCGTCACCGGCGGCGGTCCCGGTCTCATGGAAGCGGCGAACGCCGGCGCGGTCGACGGGCAGATCGAGTCGAAGGCGCGCTCGTTCGGGCTGGCCATCCACCTGCCGACCGAGGAATCGGCGAACGCGTTCGTCGACAAAGTGTTCCGGCATCGCACGTTCTTCTCGCGCCTGCATCACTTCATCCGCCTCTCCTCGGCGTTCATCGTCATGCCGGGCGGGATCGGCACCGCGCTCGAGCTGTTCATGGTCTGGCAGCTCCTGCAGGTCAAGCACATGAAAGAGCATCCGCTGATCCTCGTCGGTACAATGTGGCCCGGTTTGATGGACTGGATGCGCGCGACGATGATCGAGCGCGGTCTGGTCAGCCCGCCGGACTTCGACGCAATCAAGGTGGTAGGCTCCGGCGACGAAGCCGTGCCGATCATTCGCGAATCGTACGAACGGTGGCAGGAACAGGAGAAGGCGAATGCCGACGCAGGAGCAGGTGCTCGAGGCACTGAAGAAAGTTAAATTTCCCGGTCTGTCGCGCGACATCGTGTCGTTCGGATTCGTGCGCGACCTGCAGGTCGACGGCAGCACCGTCTCGTTCACGATTCACTTCCAGACCGAGAATCCGCAGATCGGCGAGCAGATCGCGCGCGATGCCTACGCGGCGGTCAAGGCGCTCGACGGCGTCGGCGACGTGCGCGTGAAGCTCGACATCGGCGGCCGCTCCGGCGCGACGTCGTCGTCGGCCGGCGGCGGACAGATGGCACCGAGCGCGCTCGAAGGGGTGAAGTACCGGATCGCCGTCGCATCCGGAAAAGGGGGCGTCGGCAAGTCGACGGTCTCGACGAACCTCGCGCTCTCGCTGCGCGCGCTCGGCTATACGGTCGGCCTCCTCGACGCCGACATCTACGGGCCGTCGCAGCAGATGATGCTCGGGATCGAAGGGCGCCCGCAGATCGACGAGCGCGACGAGAAGATCATGCCGATGGAGCGCCACGGCATCAAGACGATGTCCCTCGGTCTCATCACCGATCCCGACACGCCGGTCATCTGGCGCGGGCCGATGGTGATGAAGGCCATCGATCAGTTCCTCACCGACGTGAAGTGGGGCACGCTCGACTTCATGATCATCGACCTCCCGCCCGGCACCGGCGACGCGCAGCTGACGCTGACGCAGAAGGCCGGACTGACCGGCGCGGTCGTCGTGACGACGCCGCAGGACGTCGCGCTCATCGACGCGCGCAAAGGCCTGGCGATGTTCCGCAAAGTGAACGTGCCGGTCCTCGGCATCATCGAGAACATGAGCTACTACATCTGCCGCCACTGCGGCGAGCGCGAAGAGATCTTCGGCCACGGCGGCGGGAAGAAGACCGCGGGCATGCTCGGCGTGCCGTTCCTCGGCGAGGTTCCAATCGATCCGAAGGTCGTCATCGGCGGCGACACCGGCCAGCCGATCGTCGCCTCCGATCCGAATGCACCGGCGTCGGCGGCATTCAAAGAGCTCGCCCGGCAGGTGGTGCAGCAGGTCGAGTCGGGGATGGCGGGCCACACGCACGGCGCGCATGACCACGACCACGACCACGATCACGTGCACACGCATTGATTCATGGCGCGGCCGCGCAAGGCGCTCACGAAGGAGCGTGTGAGGGCGTTTCTCGAACGCCATTTCTTCCTGCGGCTGCACATGTTCTTCATCCTCAGCGCGACGATCGCGAGCGGTCTTGTTGCGACGAACGTGCTGCTCGCGATCGGCGTGAGACCGCTCGCGCTGCGCTACGCCCTCGCGGTCTGCGCCGCGTATCTCCTGTTTCTCGCGCTCATTCGCCTGTGGCTGTTCTACGTGCGCATGGCGCGGGGTGGCGTCGACTTTACCGGCGACGGGCTCGACTTCTCGCACGGCGTCACGTCGAGCGATTTCAGCGGGGGAGGGGGCAACTTCGGCGGCGGCGGTGCATCGGGATCGTGGGGCAAGGCGCTGCCGGACCTCGGCGGCGATGGCGATGACTGGCTCGTCATCGTGCTCTTCGTCGCGGTCGTCCTCTCGCTGCTGCTCATCGGCATCTACGTCATCTACACCGCGCCGGTGATGCTGAGCGAGGCCGCGTTCGAAGCGCTGCTGGCCGCCGCCGTCGCACGCCAGGCGAAAAAGATCCAGCGCCCCGGCTGGATCGGCGTGGTCTGGCGCGCGACGGTGTGGCCGTTTCTCGTTGTGCTCGTCCTCACCGCCGCCTTAGGGTGGGTCGCACAGCGGCGCTGCCCCGAGGCGAAGAAACTGCGCGACGTCTTCCACTGCCCTCAGCGGTTGTACGGAAACTCACTCACCCAGTGAAAGCCGCGTTTCATCAGCGGAAAGTCGGTGTTGTTCTCGCGCTTCATCGCCACCTCGATCTGATGTTCTTCGAACGTGCCGCGAAGCGTCGCGTTGCCGTCGGGCGCGACCTGGAATCGCAATCGCGCCAGTGGCTTCGCATCCGCGGGCGTTTCTCCGATGTCGTTCGTCGGCAGCAGCGCGAACTCGGAGTCCGGCTTGCCGTCGACTTTGAACAGGCGCGTCGAGCGGTCGAAGCCCCACAGACGGACGTAGCCGCGCAGCAGCACGAAGGTTTTCCATCGCTCGCCGTTGGTGGCGAGCGGAACCAGCTCGACGCCGTCGCGGCGCAATGACGAGACGGCGTACCAGCCGTCGGGCGGTTTCGGATTGCTGCGATCGCCTACGGTGCGCTTGTAGTCAATCGCCTGTTTGAACTGCGACCCGAGCACGGCGATCATGATCAGCAGCTTCAAGCCGAAGGCGAGACGCTTTGGACGCGGCTCGAGGTCGGGCGCGGGACCGGTGGCGCGGCCGAGGATGACGGCGTTGAACAAGCGGCGCAGGTCGGGGATCAGCAGCAGCACGGCGGCGAAGAGCAGATGCACCGAGCCGATCTTGACCGGCACGTCGTAGCAGAAATTGAGCAGCGCGATGTTCGTCATCACCGCCGCGGCCACGATCGCCCCGGCGGTCGCCGTGCGGCGGAAGAAGAGCAGCAGCGCCGCGAGCAGCTCGCTCGCTCCGGCGATGAACGTGTAGGCCGTCGAGTAGCCCATGAACGTCCACAGCAATCCCATCGGCGAAGACTCGCCGTACGTTCCCGTGAGCCGGCCGTAGCCCGGTGTCGGGAATTGCAGCTTGATGACCTTGGAGACGCCGTACGTCACCATCGAGATCGCCAGCGCGTAGCGGAGGAAGAGGTGCGCCCAGCCGCCGAGCGTCGCATAGTTCGGGCGACGGCGGTCGAGGATCGACCAGACGATCGCGCCGAGGAGCGCGAGCACGGCCATCGTGCCGATGCGCACCCAGTCGTACAGCGTGTCGCCGCTGCCGTTGCTGAAGTTCGTGATCTCGAGACCGAGAAACGTTCGGCCGGCCCACGGGATCGCGCGATTCCACAGCGGATCGAAGAGGCCGCTCAGGAACTCCGGCCCGGCCAGGCCGCTCGGCAACGGGAAGAAAAAGAGCAGCACGTAGACGAACGCGAATCGAAATGCGAAGCGTTGCCAGAATGGCCAGACCGGTGCGGACTCAGGCATAGCCGCAGTGTATTGCGCGCGTCCGCCGTCTGATATCTTGCGCGCCGCATGATTAACAAAGTCGTCGCATCGGCCGGCGAAGCGATTCACGACATCCCCGACGACGTCACGCTCGTCGTCGGCGGGTTCGGGCTGTGCGGGATTCCAGAGAATCTCATCAACGCCCTGGTGAAGAAGGGTGTCAAAGGATTGACGTGCGTTTCCAACAATGCCGGCGTCGATGACTGGGGCCTCGGTCTGCTGCTGCAGACGAAGCAGATCCGGAAGATGGTCTCGTCGTACGTCGGCGAGAACGCGGAGTTCGAGCGGCAGTTCCTCTCCGGAGAGCTGGAAGTGGAGTTCGCGCCGCAGGGGACGCTCGCCGAGCGGATGCGCGCGGGCGGCGCGGGGATCCCGGCCTTCTACACGCCCGCCGGCTTCGGCACCGTCGTGGCGGAGGGGAAAGAGACCCGCGACTTCGACGGGCGGATGTACGTGATGGAGCGCGGCATCGTCGGCGACTTCTCGCTCGTGGCCGCGTGGCGCGGCGACCGGCTCGGCAACCTGCAGTACCGCAAGAGTGCGCGCAACTTCAACCCGATGGCGGCGACGGCGGGAAAAGTCTGCATCGCCGAGGTCGAAGAGCTGGTGGAGCCGGGCCAGCTCGATCCCGATTGCATCCACACGCCGGGCATCTTCGTGCACCGCATGATCGTCGCCCCCCGCGTGAAACGCATCGAGCAGCGTACGATCAGGAAGTGAAACCCGCATCGGTCGCAGCCCTCGGGGCCTTCCTCGCGATCGCGATCGGATCGTTCGAGCCGTTCTATCTCCGCATCTACGGCATCGACTCCACCACGCTGCGCGCGAACTGGACCGAGCTTCCGTACCGCAAAGTCCCCGGCCTGCGGCGCATGCTCGTCGAAGTCGACCGCCGCACGCCGAAAGGCGCCCGCGTCCTCCTGGCCACGCCGCACCGCGCCGGCGAAGGCGGCTACCGCTACGCCTACGCCCGCGCGCAATTCCTCCTCGCCGGACGCCAGCTCGTCCCGCTGCTCGAGCCCTTCACCGAAAAACGCGTCCCGCTGCAATTGCAGTCCGTCGACTACATCGCCTGCTGGCACGAATGCGCGACTCCGAACGGCTTCCAGATCATCTGGAAAAGCGATGACGGCGTCCTCCTGAGGCGCACGAAGTGAAAGTCATCACGCTCCTCGGCGAAGCCTGGCTGCTCACCTGCGGCGCGGTTTGGCTCGTGCTGTTTGCACTGTCGATGATCGGTGTGCCGTGGTCGCTAATCGCCCTTCTGATCGGGCTCGTGCTCGTCTCTCTCTCTGCCCTCCGCCCTCTGCCCTCTGCCCTCCCAAAACTCCAATGGCCCCGCCTCGCCTGGCCCAACGCCATCGACCTCATCACCCTCGCCCTCATCGCCGGCTACCTCAAGCTCGCCACCGTCTCCTCGCCGGTCGAGACCGACTACATCACCATCTGGGGACTCGAAGGAAAAACGTTCTGGCTGCACCGCGGCATCGACTGGCAGTTCCTGCAGACGAACCTTAACCCGAACGCGCACGTCGACTATCCCGTCCTCGTGCCGCTCGTGTACGTCGCGCAGGCGCTGCTCTTCGGCGCGTGGGCCGAGCGGGCGATCGGCCTCATCACCGCCGGCTTCGGCATCGCCGCGCTGCTCGTCGTGCGCGGCCTGCTCGCGGACGAAATGCCGAAGCTCGCCCGCGCGGCCGCGACGCTCGTGCTCATGCCGCTCGTCTTCTCGCCGTTCATCGGCCTCGCCGAAGGACCGCTCATCGCCTACGCGGTCGCGGGCGTGCTCTTCATCCGCCGCGGCAACCTCACGCGCGGCGCGATCTACCTCGGCCTCGCGGCCTGCTGCAAAAACGAAGGGCTGCCGATCCTTGTTGCCGTCGTCATCGCCATGCTCGCCGCGCGCGAATGGCGCAAGCTCCCGCGCCTCTGGCCGATGTTCGTCCTTCCGCTGCCGTGGCTGATTCTCATTCGCGCCTACCACCTCACGACGGTCGATCACCTGCAAAGCGGCGTCCTCACGCGACTCGCCTCGCGCATCGCGAATCCCGCGCCGCTGCTGCGCGCGCTCGCCGACAATCCAGTCGGAAATCCGCTGTTCTGGCTCGGCGTCGCCGCGGCGATCGCCATCGGCTGGCGTCAGGTCGCCAAAGAGCGCGTGCTCGCCTTCGTCGCGCTGCTCCAGCCGCTGTTTTTCCTCTTCGTCTACTTCATCACGTCGCGCGAGCTCGACTGGCTCATTCGCTGGTCGTGGAGCCGCATCATCCGCCAGGCCATGCCGGTCGCGGCGCTGCTCGCGCTCTTCTGCATCCTGCCGATCGTGATAGCGTTGCCGCATGCCTCTGAACATACCTCTGACCAGGGAACAGATCGTTAAACGCGCCGCGCAGGAGCTGCGCGACGGCTTCTACGTCAACCTCGGCATCGGCATGCCGACGCTCGTCGCCAACAACATTCCTCCCGGCATGGAAGTGATCCTCCAGTCCGAAAACGGCATCCTCGGCCTCGGCCCGTTTCCGGGCGAGGACGAAGTGGACGCGGACCTCATCAACGCCGGGAAACAGACCGTGACCACGCTGCCCGGCGCGTCGTTTTTCTCCAGCTCCGACTCGTTCTCGATGATCCGCGGCGGCAAAGTCGATCTCTCGATCCTCGGCGCGATGCAGGTCTCCGCCGAAGGCGACATCGCGAACTGGATGGTGCCGGGCGCGATGGTGAAGGGGATGGGCGGCGCGATGGATCTCGTCGCCGGCGCGAAGCGCCTCATCGTGACGATGGAGCACGTGACGAAGAAGGGCGAGAAGAAAGTGCTGAACCAATGCGCGCTGCCGCTCACCGGCGTGAAGTGCGTGAACCGGATCATCACCGACTACGCGGTGCTCGACGTGACGCCGGAAGGACTGAAGCTGATCGAAGTCGCGCCGGGCGTAACCAAAGAACAGGTTCAGGAAATGACCGAGCCGCGGCTGATCGTCGCCGATGATTTGAAGGAGATCGCGGTGTGACGCCGGCCGACCGCCGCATCGCGGTCGGACTCTTTGTCGTCACGTTCGTGACGTTCGCGTATTTCCACGGCGCCGGCGGCTGGAATCAGAACGCGCAGTGGGACCTCACCCGCGCCATCGTCGAACGGCACACGTTTCAGATCGACGAGTTCCGCAAAAACACCGGCGACATTTCCTGGAGCGACAGCTCCGGCGAATGGCACGCCTTCGCGAACAAACCGCCCGGCGTCTCGATGCTGGCGGCCATTCCATACGCGCTGCTCTATCGCTGGCAGCTCTCGAACGCAACGAACGCCTACCTCGTCACGGTCCTCGTCTGCGCCGTCTGCGGCGCCCTCATCCCCGTCGTGATTTTCCTGTATGGACTGCGGCGACGCCAGTCGCCGCTTTCCTCCACCTGCGTCGCACTCTCCATCGCCCTCGGCACAATCGTCTTTCCCTACTCCACGGTCCTCTTCGCCCACGTCCCTAGTGCCCTCTTCCTCCTGCTCGCCTTCGTCTGGCTCGATGAACGTCCCTTCCTCGCTGGCGTGTGCGCGGGCATCGCCTCGCTGTGCTTTTATGTGTGCATTCCTGCGGCGCTAACGCTTGTGGGTGCCGCTGCCCTCAGCGGCACCGCGACCGCTGAGGGCAGCGGTCGCCACATGAAAGCGTTGCGTTTCATCCTCGGCGGCATCCCCTTCGCCATCCTCCTCGGCTGGTACCACTACGTCTGCTTCGGCTCACCGTTCCGGCATTCGGTAGAAGGCAGCAAGAACTTCACGCAGGAAGGCCTGCTCTTCGGCGTCCTGCGCAAGCCATCGACAGAAGCGCTGTGGGGCCTGACGTTCTCCGAATACCGCGGCCTCTTCTTCCTCTCGCCGATCCTCTTGCTCGCCTTCGTCGGTGCGGTGGTGATGATTCGAAAACGCGTCATGCTGAAAGAGCTGGCCGCGATCGCCGCGATCTTCATCATCTTTCTGATGGTCAACGCGAGCTTCAACGGATGGGAGGGTGGATTTGCATTCGGCCCGCGCTACCTGTTACCCGCGATTCCGCTGCTCGCGATCCCGATGCTGTTCGCGTGGCGCAACGCGCTGCTCGTCGTCACTCTGCTCTCGGTCGCGATTCAGTTCGTAGCCACGGCGGTCAACGTCACGCCCGACGGCGGAATCCGCCATCCGCTGCGCGAGTACCTCGTGCCCGCGTTCGTGCGCGGCGAGCTCGGAGCGAACGAGCAGAGCATCGACGATCTCGTGCCGCAGAAAGGCTCGCGGGCGGCATTCAATCTCGGCGAGCGCGTACTGCCGCGGCGGGTGTCGTGGATGCCGATCGCGCTCTGGATGCTTACCGGGAGCTCACTGCTGATTCTGCGGGCGCGGCAGCGGCGGTAGTCTCCGGTTTCTTCCTCATGTCGAGGAAGAGCAGGCCGATGCCGATGCAGATCGCGGAGTCGGCGACGTTGAATGCCGGCCAGTGGTGATTGCGCCAGTAGACGTCGAGGAAATCGACGACGTAGCCGAAACGAAAACGGTCCAACAGATTGCCGATCGCGCCGCCGAGGATCAGATGCAGTCCCGTTTGCAGCAGGCGGTCCGTCACCGAGGAGCGAAGCGCGTAGACGACCACGACGCAGAACACCGCGATCGCGCCGCCGTTGAGGAGCAGGGGGATGAGGCGCGAGTCCGCATTCGCGCCGATGCCGAACGCCGCGCCGGTGTTGCGCACGTGCACGAGCTGGAAAAAGTTCGGGATGATCGGCACGGCCTCATGCAAGTCGATGGCCTTCACGACCAGCCACTTCGTCCAGAGGTCGAGCAGGATGACGGCCGCGGTGATGCTCAGGTAGTAGATCCGTTTCAAGATGCTTTCTCCTCGATCAGTCGATCGAGCTCCGTGCGGAGCCGCCCGAGAATTTCGTCGTACGTATAGTGCCCCAACGACTCCGGCCCGCGCTTGAGATTCACATAGCTCGGCGCGCACCACATGCCGAGGTCGGCGTCATCGGTCTCACCCGGCCCGTTCACGCGGCAGCCCATGACCGCGATCGTGATGTCGTGCTCCTTCGCGTACGCGGTCATTTCTCGCACGTTCTGAGCCAGATCGATGAAGGCCTCGTTCTCCACGCGCGAGCACGACGGGCAGCTGATGATGTTCAGTCCCTTGTGCTCGAAGCGCGGCACGGAGCGGAAGCGGCCGCTGGCGATGTCGTCGAGGATTTGATGGCCGACCGTGATCTCTTCGCCCTTGCGCTCGAACGGCAGCGTGAGCGAGACGCGGATCGTGTCGCCGATGCCGCGGGTGATGAGCTGTTCGAAGGCGATGCGCGTTTTGATGATGCCGTCCGGCGGCATGCCGGCCTCGGTGACGCCGAGGTGCAGCGGTACGTCGGGACGCGCCTCCGCGAAGCGGAGGTTGGAGTCGATCACTTTGTTGGGATCGGAGTCTTTGATCGAGACGCAGTACTGATCAAAGCCAATGTCGTCGAGCATCACGCAGTGCTCGAGCGCCGACTCGAGCATCGGCGTGATCGAGTCCTCGCGCTCGTACTTTGCGAGCTTGTCGGGATCGACCGAGCCGGCGTTGACGCCGATGCGCATCGCGCAGCCATGCTCGCGCGCCACGTCGACGAGATACTTCACCTTCTCGCGCACCGGCTTCTCGCGCTCGATGTGATACAGGTGGCCGGGGTTGTAGCGCAGCTTCTGAACATACGGCGCTACGCGCTCCGCGAGCCGGTAGTTCTCCTGCAGATCGATCGACAGATTCGCGTTCGGCCGCGCGTCCCGGATCTCCCTGAGCGCCGCGACGTCCTTCGGATTGTCGACCGCGATGCGGATCACGTCCGCGCCGGCGGCCTCGAGCAATTCCACCTGCCGGATCGTCGCCGGAATGTCCTGCGTCCGCGTCGCCGTCATCGACTGCACGGCGATCGGGTTCGAGCCGCCGATGCGGACATTGCCGATGCGGATCTCACGGGTCTGGCGAGTCATCGGCGTTCCTAACGTATTGGAGGGGCAAAGATTCCTACGATACGTACGCGTTTTTCACCGCGATCTCCATGTGCCGCTCGCACGATTCCAGCGGCTTGAAGCCGAACGCGGCGTAAAGGCTATGTGCATCTCTCGTAAGGAGATGCCAGCGGCGGAGGCGCTGCAGATCGGGGTGGGCTTTGATGGCGGCCAGCAGCTCCTTGCCGATGCCCTGGCCGCGGTGCGTCGGGAGGACGAAGACGTCGCAAAGGTAGGCGAACGTGGCGTAGTCGGTGACGACGCGGGCGAAGCCGACGAGAACGTCGTCGTCGTACGCGCCGAAGCAGAGCGAGTTTTCGATCGCGCGCTCGAGCAGGTCCTCGGGGATGCCGCTGGCCCAGTACGACGACTCGCTGAGAAAGCGATGAATGACGTCGAAGTCGAGCCTGCTGGTGTCGGTACTGATTTCAATCAAACGACGGCCTCCTCGCGCTCTTCGTCGATGCCCATGATCACGCCGAGCGCGGTCTCCAATTCTGCAACAGACGCGGGGGCGCCGATGCTCAAACGCACCGCGCGCGGGATGTCGCTGCCCACCGCGAACGACGACGCCGAGGCGACGCGGACGCGGCGGCGGCGCGCGGCTTCGGCGAAGGCGTCGGGATGCCAGCGGCGGGGAAGCTCGATCCACAGATGCCCGGAGCGCGGATCCGTCTTCGACGCGCGGTCGCCGAGGATGCGGCGGGCGACGCGGCTGCGCAGCGCGGCCTCAGCGCGTTTCTGCGCGACGATGCGCGCGGCGGTGCCGTCCTCGATCCACGACGTGGCGATCTCCGCGAGCAGCGGCGAGGTGAAGAGCACGCTCGCCGCGAACACCGATTGCGCCCGCGCCAGCAGCGGCTCCGGCACGGCCACGTAGCCAACGCGCATGCCGGCGGCGATCGACTTGCCGAGGCCCGTCAAGAGCAGCGTGCGCTCCGGCGCGAACGTCGCGATCGCGGGCGGTGTTTTCTCCAGGAGGAAACCGCAGACATCGTCTTCGATGATCGTGATGCCGTACTTTTCCGCCACCGCCGCGATCTCGCGGCGGCGCTTCTCCGGCATCACGATCCCGGTGGGATTGTGCAGCGACGGAATCGTGTAGAGCACCTTCGCCGTGCGGGCGCGGCAGGCGCGCGCGAGCGCGTCGGGGAGGAGTCCGTAGCGGTCCATCGGCAGCGGCGCGAGCTTGAGCCCGAGCAGCGCCGCCGCGGCCTTCGCGCCGTGATACGTCAGCGACTCCGTGAGCATGGTGTCGCCCGGACGCGTCGTCGCCGAGAAGGCGACGAAGATCGCGTGCTGCGTGCCGGCGGTGACGATGACTCGCGAAGCCTCGCTTTGCCGTCCGATCCACGCCGCGCCCGCGGCGCGATGGCGCTCGCTGCCGGGGCCGTGCGAGTAGTTCGCGTCGAGCGTTTCCGCCGCGCGGCGCAGCACGGCCGGCGAGGGGACGGGCAGGGGGATGTTGATGGCGTTCGTGGCCAAATCGATCTCGCTCGCCGGCACCGGCTCGCGCCGCGCCGCGCGCACGTACGTGCCGCGTCCCGTCGAGGCTTCGACCAATCCGCGCCTGGCCGCCTCGGCGTACGCGCGGGTGACCGTCACCGGCGTGATG
>DATFHJ010000479.1:0-2792 GCA_035248585.1 Thermoanaerobaculia bacterium | reverse complement strand
TCGTGTCGGAGACCGGCGCGGTCATGCCCTGCTCACGCATGGTACGGGCAAGCTGGGCGGCCGGCTTGTTGAACAGCGGCGCGACAACATATTCGGGCGCAAGCGGCTTGAGCTTCGCCACCGTGGAAAAGAAATCCATGGTGGTGCGTTCGATTCCTTCCTGCGCCAGCACCTTCACGCCCTTGGTTTCGATGCGCTTCACGAAATTGGTGTTGAGATCGATACCGAAGTCGTCGTTGAGGAAGACGGTTGCGACCCGCTTCACCTTGATGCGGTCGGCCAATGTGTCGGCGAGATTTTCGGCGATCTGCTTGGTATTGGGAACGATGCGGAAAACGAACTGATTGCCTTCCTCGGTGATCGAGGTCGCGGCCGCGGCCGGAACGATATGAGGAACCTTCGCCTTCTGTGTGACGCGCAAGGCCGCGATCGCTTCCGGGCTGCAAGAGCCGCCGATCATGACGTCCACGCCGTCGCGCTCGACCAGCCGTTCGGCCGCGTTGGCACCTTCGACCGGGGTGCACTTCGTGTCCGACGTGATCAGCTTGATCGTGAACCCGGCGTTCTGCTTGTTGAACTCCTCAATCGCCAGATTGGCGCCCTTGAGCTGCCGTTGTCCGTATTCGGCACCGCCGCCCGTTAGCGGCAGTAGGTAACCCACCTTGACTTCCGCCGCGCTCGCGGTGGTCGCAGTGCAAGCTGCGGCGAAAAATCCAACAAGGGCAAGAACGTGCTTCATTGCAAATTCCTTTCGTGTTGTCCCGGCCATGGTCATCATTGACGTGAGTGCTTTCGCGCCTGTGCCGTCGCCTCGACTTCGACCGAGAGGTCCTCGCCGAGACAGACGCCATAGTCTCGCCGCGCCGATTGCGCGCTGACGTATCCCTTGCGTACATCCCATGCGACGCGCTCTGCCTCGCGCTCGAATGGATCGCCCCAGCCGCCACCGCCGGCGCTTACGATCCGGATCAGGTCGCCGCGGTTGAGCACGATGTTGTCGGCAAGCGTCGGAAGGTCGCGCTCGTCGGGTGTGCCGGGATTGAGGATGATCCGGCCAAGACCCCCGGCACGGCCGCCCGCGCTACCGTCAGCTGCCTCGCGCGCATTGATCATCATGGTGCAGAGGACGACGTTGTCGCGCAGTGCGCGGATGTCGCGCACGATGCCAACGCCACCGCGCATCTGTCCCGGCCCGCCGGAATCCGGCGCGATGGCATAACGCTCCACGCGGAGCGGATACTCAGCCTCGAGCCATTCGACCGGGTTGTTCTTTTGGCCGATGAGGTAGACGGAGTCGATACCGTCGGCCCAAGGCCGTGCACCCATCCCGATGCCGAAACCTTCGAAGCAATAGATCAGCCGTCCCTTCGCAGCGTCCTGGGCACGGAAGGTGACGATGCCGTAGTTCGCCGATGCTGCGGGGATCTCGCGCGGATCGGCGTCGGAGAGCGCCTTGAGGATCGCGTTCGCCACCGAGTTGCGCGAGAGCGCGCGGAGGGCGACGCCAGCGGGAAATTTCGGCGACAGAAGACTGCCGGGCCGCAGTTTCACCTCGTCTGCGGCAGCCATGACGCCATCGTTGAGGATCATCGAGTCGTCGTAGGCCTGCAGGATGCGTCCGAGCAGCACCGTCGTGAGGATACCCGGATGAAGAATGAAATTGATCGGGCCGCGCGCCTGATCATCGGTTCCGGTGAGGTCGAAGCTGATGCGCCCTTGCTGGTGCGTCAGCATCAGATCGACCTTGAATGGATGTCCGGCAAAGCCGTCATCATCGACGCTGTCTGCGCCGTGCCATTGGCCCTCCGGCAGCAAGCGCGTGAGCACGGCGCGGCTCGATGCGCCACTCACGTCGAGGAGATGCTGACATCCGGCAAGAACGCGGTCGACGCCATACAGCTTGAACAGGTCTTCGATCCGCTTCACGCCGAGGCGGCAGGCACCCACGCAGGCGCGGACGTCGCCATCGAGGAATTGCGGGAAGCGCGTGTTGCGCATCAGGACGTGGTAGAGATCGGGAACGTACGCGCCGGCATGCGCGAGGCGGATCGGCGGGATCATCACGCCTTCATGGAAGACTTCGGTCGCGTGTGGCGACATCCCGCCGGCGGCAAGGCCGCCAACGTCCCAGAAGTGTCCGAATAGTGCGACGAATCCGCAAACGCGGTCGTGGCCGAAAACCGGAAGGCAGAAGACGAGATCGGGCACGTGTCCGACTGCGCCGTCCGACAGATAAGGATCGTTGTAGCAGTAGACATCCCCCGGCTGCATCGTCTCGATCGGGAAGCGCTTGAGGATGGGGTCGATCATTCCCGGCCCCTGCATGAGGAACTGCGCCAGCACCATGCGCCCTTCCGCATCGAACATGCCGACGGCGTAGTCCTGCTTCTCGCGAATGATCGGCGACATCGCCGTGCGTTCGATCAGCACGCTCATTTCCCGCACCATAGCGGCGAATGTGCCTTTCAGGATTTCGCGGAAGATCGGCTCCGGGACTGCGTCCTTGGCGGGTGCGACGGCAGCTGCTGCACGACTAGCGGGCATCGCCATCCTCCATGCGCCGGGCGATTAGGTTTCCGGTGCGATCGACGTGCGCCCGCCAGCCTGACCGCAGGAAGATCGTGCTGTCGAGTTGATCGACGACTGCTGGCCCGGCAAGCGTGGAGCCAACGCCGAGCGCATCGCGCCTGAAAGCCGGGCAATCGACGTAGCCCGCGGTATCGTCCAGATAGACACGACGCCTGGCATAGGGACGCGGATCGACGACGCCGGCTTTCAGCTCGGGCAATTGC
>DATFHJ010000478.1:0-6843 GCA_035248585.1 Thermoanaerobaculia bacterium | reverse complement strand
CGTTGACGAAGATCGTCGTCTGCGACGCGTTGCCGCCGGCGCCGACGACCGGCCCGCCGTTGATGAAGCGGAAGCCGCCGCGCTCGCGCTGCACGCCCGGCGCGATGAACGCGAGGCGCTGGAAATCGCGGTCCTGCACCGGCAGCGACTCGATCTGCTCCGGCACGATGTTGGTGGAGGAGTCGGTCTTGTGCACGTCGACCACCGGCGCTTCCGCGCTCACGGTGATCGTCTCGCTCGCCGCGGCCTGCAGCGTCACGGCGACCTTCGCCTGCTGCCCGACGCGCAGCACCAGCTTCTGCGCGGTGACCGGCGCGAAGCCCTCGAGCGCGAACGACACTTCATAGTTGCCTGGCTGCAGCGCCGGGAAATTCGCCGCGCCCGCCGAGTCGGTGACGGCCATGTTCGAATAGCCGGTCTCCGGCCGGGCGACCGTGACGGTCACGCCGGGAAGAGGCGACTTGCTTTGATCGAGCGCCACCGCCTCGATCGACCCCTTGTCGATCTGAGCAAAGGCGGAGATGGCGGTGAAGAGAAGGAGGAGCAGGACGAGCAGGCGACGATTCATAAGCGAAGTTCCCTCCGGTTTACCGGCCGACCGGTCGGTTTGTGGCGATGGCGCGGAGTGTAGGAGGGAGGGCGGGTAGTGTCAAGGCTCTCCACGCTAACGATAAAAACATATCGATAAACGATAAACCGGGAGTTAAAATGCGGGACATGCACCGAGGCGCAACGATCTTTCTGCAGGCAGTCATTGTTCTGATCGGTATCGGCGCTCTTGCTTTCATGCTTTGGGAACCGCATCTCGAGGGCAGAAACGCGCACGCCACCACCTTTGAGATCTACTTCAAAGATCCCTTCCTGGCGTATGCGTATCTCGCGTCCATCGCCTTTTTCACGGCACTCTTTCAAGCGTTCCGGCTGCTCGGATACATCGGGCAAAACCGCGTGTTCTCGCTGAACTCGGTCAAAGCTCTACGGACGATCAAATACTGCGCAATCGCCCTCGTCGCCATGATCGGCGGGGCCGTGGCCTACCTGTTCATGTTTGTACGCGGCAAGGACGACATTGCAGGCGGCGTGGCCATGGGTGTGGTCATGATTTTCATGTCCGTCATCGTCGCCACCGCGGCGGCCGTGTTCGAGCGGCTTTTACAGAGTGCGGTCGACCTGAAATCCGAGAACGACCTGACCGTATAACGCCATGCCGATCATCATCAATATCGACGTCATGCTGGCGAAGCGGAAAATGAGCGTCACCGAGCTCGCCGAAAAGGTCGGCATTACGATGGCGAACATTTCCGTGTTGAAGAACGGCAAGGCCCGCGCGATCCGTCTATCGACCCTGGAAGCGATCTGCAGTGCGCTCGAATGCCAGCCTGGGGATATTTTGGAGTACAAGGGTTAGGCGCGCCGCCGTCCCTATTGAACGTCCATCTGTACCGACAGGTTGTATCGAACATCCACCGGCTTTCCGCGATACCTCGCGGGCCGAAATTCCCATTGGCGGATGGCGTCCTCTGCCAGCTGCGCGCAGGTGCCGGGCAGGCCGTTCATCAGCAGGTGTTTGACGCGGCCCTCCTTTGTGACGATGACTTCTTCACCGATGTCAAGGGGTAAGGTTTTTGCCCTGCCACACACTCCGAACTGGGGAGCAGCATGAAGTGCAGGGCATTGGTCATCCTCATGGCAGCAGTGATCGCCGTTTCCGCAGACGCTCAGAGCCTGCCGGCCCGCGACTGCGTGACACAGGACTTACTCTGCGGTCATCACGCCGAGGCCACGCTCACGGGCGAGAGCTGCCGCTTTACCTCGGTCAGTCGCGCCTATGGAAACTGGGCCTTCTACGGCCGTGCAGGCGATATCGTGGTTCTCGAGATGCAGTCCTTCGCATTCGAGCCCCTGTTCGGTCTGTATGACCCGTAATAACGCGCTTCTGAAATCGTCTCAGAGAGTCAATTCGTTTACGGCCTCCATGCAGCACTTCGTCGAACAGACCGGATGGTATTCGGTGGCGGCAACCTCGACGCTGGACAATCGAGGTGGAGACTACGATCTCAGCATCCGCTGTACGACGTCCGGCTGCCTGTTCCCCTATCTCCGCACGAACATTCCGAACGTCACGGTCGACCGCGGGAAACAGGCCGGCATCGATCTCGATTTGAGTGTTGTCGGGCCATTCACAAGCGCACTGGTCGATGGGTTTACGACGTTTGCAACCTCAACCACGACCCACCTCGTGACACCGGCGATTTTCGCGAAGCAGCAATTCATCGCAACGGTCGACACGCCCTGCGGAACGACAGAGAGCAACATCTTCAGCGTCGAACCGCGAGCGACGAAACTGCGATCCGCGCGCCATTGACACGGGACCTCAGTGTAATGCCAATAAAACGGGCGGCGTTTCGCCTTTTGAACGAACAGTCGTCTTCACGGCACCCCCACCCCCCTCCCGAACAACGGCGAGTCTTTCGGGAAGGGCTCGCCGAAGATGTAATGGGTGAACCAGTCGTAATTGTGCTGGAGGACGGCGCGGTTGGACTTGGGTTTGTTGATGGCGTGGCCGAAGCCGGCGTAGACGATGAGGCGGGCGGGGACGCCGACGTCGCGGAGGCCGCGATAGAGCTCGAAGGCGTTGGGCGGGGGGACGCGTTTGTCGTTCTGGCCGTGCTGGATCAGGGTCGGGGTTTTGGCATTGCGGATGTTCGTCATCGGGGACGTGTCGGCGTAGATTTTCGGGTCGTCCCAGGGCGTGGCTTTGAGATATTGGCGGGTGAAGGGCGTGATGTCGGTATTGACGTAGTACGTCATCCAGTTGCTGATGCCGGCGCCGACGGAGATCGCTTTGAAGCGATCGGTATTGGTGGTCAGGAACGCGGAGATGTAGCCGCCCTGCGACCAGCCCATGGAACCGAGGCGATCGGGATCGGCGATACCTTTGGCCACGAGCGAGTCGATGCCGCTCATGACGTCCCACATGTCGCCGACGCCGAGGTTGCGGACATTGAGGGTGCGGAACTGCTCCCCGTAGCCGGCGCTGCCGCGGTAATTCGGCTCGAGCACGAGCGCGCCTTTGGCGAGAAACAATTCGATCGGGTAATAGCGGTGAACGGGATTCATGATCGGGCGCGAGACACCGGTGGGGCCGCCATGAATGACGACCAGCAGCGGATACTTCTTCGACGCGTCGTAATTCGCGGGCTTGCGTAATACGCCCTCAATCGTCGCGCCGTCTTTGCTTTTCCACGAAACGACTTCGGCGCTGCCGAGCGTCAGGCCGGCGTATTGCGCCATCATGTCGGTCAGTTTCTTCGCCGGGCCCGCAAGCGGCCCGACATAAACCTCGGTGACGTTCGCGCGTGCCGGTGCGGTATAGGCCATTGTGTCGAAATTGCGCGAGAAACTACTGTCGGCGAGATAAAACTCGTCGGGCGCTGTAACGCGCGCAATCGCCTTCGTTTGCGGATCGAGGCGGAAGAGATGCGACGCGGTCTTCTGGAAGCCGCGGAAATAGATGCCCGCGGGCGCCCAATCGAGGATCGTTGCGTCCTCGTCGAAGGCTGCAGTGAGATTCGTTACGTCGGTCGCCGGCTTTTGCAGCACATCGGCCACGCGGACTGTAGCGATGCGCGCGTTTGCGTAATAGAACGTTTCGCCGGCGAGGCTGGTATTGAACGCGAGCTCGCGGCCGTCGGGTGAGAAACGCGGATCCGATTCGGGGCCGGGCAGCGCGACGATCTTCTTCACCGCATTGTCATGGGCGAGATCGGCGAGATAGAGGTCATTCGTTTCGTCGAACGCGATCAACGGATTGGCGCCGCCGCTGAACGCGATCGCCTTGCCGTCCGGCGACCAGTCGAAATCGCCGACGTTGACACGCGGGTCTTTGGTGATCTGCTTCGCGTCCGTCGCCGCGGCGACGTCGACGGTCCAAAGCTGGTTCTGTTCGAAGTCCTCCTCGACCACCTCGAAGTCGCTGTACTTCTCTTTGCGATCCTTCGCCGCCTGCGTCTCCGGCACGGGCGCGGTGAAGGCGATGAAGCGGCTGTCGTCGGACCAGCGGAACGAATCGATGGCCGCACCGTGCTTCGTGAGCTGCCACGCCTCGCCGCCGGCGGGAGAGATCAGCCAGATCTGCCGCGCGGGCTTGACCTCGCTGGCGGACTCGCGCTCGGTCATGAACGCCAGCCAGCGGCCGTCGGGCGACCACTGCGGGTTGTCGCTCGACTTCCTGCCGCGCGTGAGCTGGTACGCGCGGCCCGACTGCACGTCGGCCAGCCAGATGTGCGTCACGTACGCGTTCTCCTTCCAGTCGGTCTCGGCGAGCTCGTAGGCGACGAGGCGGCCGTCCGGCGAGATCCGCGGGCGGGACACGCTCTTCATGCTCAGCAGTTGATCGATGGTCGGCGTCGCGCCGAACGCGAGCGACGACGAGAGAAGGAGTGCGAGCGCAAGCGGACGAATCATCCGCAAAGAATAGTCTCAGTGCCGGGCAGAGCGGCGGCGCGGCGGCAACTCTCCCGTGATCGCGTCGTGCGCGTCCGACGTGCCGAAGCCCTGCACCGGCGCGCCCGCGGGCACGTGAATGAAGTTGCCGATCGTCGCCGCGCCGATGCCGTGCCGCGGGTGCGGCATCGGCGGCTCCGTGCGCCAGGTGAAGCTCACGAGATCGAACGATTCCGTTTCTTCGAACACGCCCGTCGGCGTGGCGGGATTGCCCTCGCCGCCGAACACGTAAATGCGATCGCCGAGCGCGGCCGCGGCGATGCCGCCGCGCGCGGTCGGCATCGGCGGGAGAAGCGACCAGCGATCGAGCTGGGGCTCGTAGCACTCGAACGCATTCGTGTTGCCCTCGAAGCGTCCGCCGGCGACGAAGAGGATTCCGCGCGCCGCGGCGGCGGCGAGATGCTCGCGCGGCGTCGGCATGTCGGGCAACGCGCGCCACTGATTCGTCGCCGGATCGTAGACCGTGAGCGCGCGTCCGCCGGGCACGCCGCCGACCGCGTAGATCTTTCCGTTGATCGCCACCGCGGCGAGCGCGCCTCGCGGCGACGGCAGATCGGCGACGCGCGTCCAGCGATCGTCGTCGATGTCGTAGCGATAGACCGTCGACACCGGATCGAAGCCGATCGTGGCGAAGCCGCCGACGACGTAAATCGAATGGCCGATCGATGCCGCGGCGGTGTGATGCAGCGGCTCCGGCAGCGGCGCCACGAAGCGCCAGCTGTTTTTGAGAGGATCGTATTCTTCGACGTTGACCACGACCTTCGTGCCGGAGAGGCCGCCGAGGATGTACAGCTTCCCGTTCGCCGACGTCACGGCGACTTCCTGCCGCGGGAGCAGCGTGGGCGCGAGCGAGATCCACGCCGCGGCCACGACGAGCGCCGCGTTCACAGGCTCCTCAATTCCCGCGATTCGACGATGCGCGTGCCCGGATCCATCTGCTTCGAAAGCGCGAGCAGTGCGCGTGCCACGGTCTGCGCTTCGATCGGTTTGACACGGGACGGAAACAGGAAGCGCAGCGCCGCCACGATCCGTTCGCCGAGGCGAAACTCCTTGCGCGCGCCGAGGAGGAAGGACGGGCGGACGATCGTGATCGTGCGGTACGGGATGGTCTGCAGCTCCGCCTCCACCTCCCCTTTCACGCGCGTGTAGAAATTGCGCGCATTCGCGTCGGCGCCGAGGGAGCTGACGAGCACGTAATGCCGGACGCCGTGCTTCGCGCCCAAACGCGCCGCAATCAACGGCAGATCGTGATCGACGAAGCGAAACGCTTCTTTGCTGCCGGCGGCCTTCATCGTCGTGCCGAGGGCGCAGAAGATCGTGTCGACGCCTTCGAAGGCGTCGGCGTGCTGCTCCAGCTTCGCGAGGTCGAAGAGGTACTCGTGGAGCTTCGCGTGCCGGATGCCGGTGGTGCGTCGCGCGATGGTCACCACGCGGGCGATGGAATCGTCCGCAATGAGCAGCGGAAGGAGCTCGCTGCCGATCAATCCGGTTGCGCCGAGGAGCAAAACGCGGCGGCGTTCCATCCGTACAGTCTACGTATAAACTCTGCTGCGAGAAGGAGCCCTCACACATGTTCAGACGACTCGGAAACCTCATCCGCGGATTCTTCGGCCTCTTCGTCTCCGGTCTGGAGCGGCAGAACCCGGGGGCGCTGCTGGAAGTGGAGAAAGAGAACCTGCGCAAGCAGATCGCCAACTACAACGAAGGGCTGGCGGCGCATGCGGGACTCTGCGAGCGGCTGATGACGCAGATCCGGCGGCTGGAGCTGGAAGAGCGCGAGCTGCGCGCGAAGACGGCCGCGAACCTGCGCGCGGGCAACCGCGACTCGGCGGGCAATTACGCGCTGCGCCTGCAGAGCGTGCAGACCGAGCTGACGGAGAACCGCACGCAGTTGCAGCAGGCGGAGACGACCTATAAAGAATTGATCAAAGCGCGCGACGTGTCGGTGAAGGCGGCGCAGGCGAAGATCGAGCAGCTGAAGTCGAGCCTCGACGATCTGAAGATCAAGAAGGCGACGGCGGAGCTGACGGAGATGGCCTCGGGGATGATCACGTCGATCGGCGGCTCCGGCGACACGCTCGACCGCCTGCACAAGATGGTTGAGGAAGAGCGCGAGAAAGCGTCGGGACGCGCGCGCATCGCCCGCGACTCCCTCAACACCACCGACTTCGCCGTCAAAGAAGAAGAACAGAAAGCGCTCGCCGAACAGGCCCTCGCCGACTTTGCGGCGAAAGAAGGACTGGCCATTGAGCCGGCGGCGGGAACAACCGCGCCGGCAGTTGAGCCGGTGAAGACGATGGGACCGGCGACGGAATAGAGGGCAGAAGAGCAGAGGGC
>DATFHJ010000477.1:0-7799 GCA_035248585.1 Thermoanaerobaculia bacterium | reverse complement strand
GACCTCAACACCTACGGCTTCCTCGGCTACCCGCTGCTGCAGACCGCAGACATCATCGTCTACCGCGCGGCGTTCGTGCCGGTCGGCGAAGACCAGGCCTCGCACCTCGAGCTCTCGCGCGAGATCGTGCGGCGCTTCAACAACTTCTACGGTCCTGTTTTTCCGGAGCCGCAGGCGCTCTTCACTCCGACGCCCAAGGTGCCGGGGCTCGACGGGCGGAAGATGTCGAAGTCCTACGGCAACACCATTCCGCTGTCCGCGAGCGCCGATGAGATCCGCGCGCTGGTGATGACGATGTTCACCGATCCCAACCGCGTGCGCAAAAGCGATCCCGGCAATCCCGACATCTGCAATCTCTTCCAGTTCCACAAGCTCTTCTCGGACGCGGAGACGATCGCGCGCGTCGATCACGAATGCCGCACGGCGCAGATCGGCTGCGTGCAGGACAAGAAGCTGCTCGCCGACATCATCGTCGAATCGCTGGCCAGGATTCGCGCGCGCCGCGAAGAGATCGACCGCGATCCGTCGATCGTGTGGGACACGCTGCGCGACGGAAACCGCCGCGCGCGCGAGCGGGCAGGCGAGACCCTCGCATTGGTCCGCGACGCCATGAAGATCGATTACCCGGAGCTGCGATGAGCGAAGAAGATAATGGAGCGGCGGGCTTTAGCCCGCCGGAAAACGTCGGCGGGCTAAAGCCCGCCGCTCCACAGGAAGAGGAGACTGACGAGTCAGCGTACAAAGTCACGCTGCCGTCCTTTCACGGTCCGCTCGATCTCCTGCTGCACCTCATCAAGAAGCATGAGATCGACATCTACGACATCCCGATCGTGCTCGTGGTGGAGCAGTACAGCGCGTATCTCGACGCGATGACGGAGCTCGACCTCGACGTCGCCGCCGACTACATCTACATGGCGGCGCTGCTGATCAACATCAAGTCGCGCATGTTGTTGCCGCGCGATGAGAGCGAGGAGCAGATCGAGGATCCGCGCAAAGAGCTCGTCGATCGGCTGCTCGAATATCAGCGCTTCAAAGCCGTCGCCGAGACGTTCGCGGAACTCGACCTCGTACGCATGGGCATGTGGTCGCGTCCGCGCGTGCCGCTGCCGGGCGAAGAACCGCAAGAGATGGACATGAGCGAGGTCGGTCTCTTCGACCTCATCGACGCCTTCCGCACCGCGCTCGTCCGCTACAAGCAGAACCACCCGCAGGCCATCGAGCTGCAACGCGTCCAGCACAAAGTCTCGGAGAAGATGTCCGAGCTCTACACGAAGGTGAAAGAGAAATCGCCGATCCGCCTGCAGTGGTTTCTCGAAGGCCGCGACCGCGACGAATTGATCGCCGTCTTCCTGGCGACCCTCGAGCTGGTTCGCCTCGGCGGGATTTCGCTGCAGCAGAAAGGGACGTTCTCGGAGATCCTGATCGCGAAGACCGAGAGCGAGATCGATTCCGACTCATTCAAACTCTATGACTGAACTACGTGCCGCCATTGAAGCCATCCTCTTCGTCAGCTCCGATCCCATCAAGGTCGACGAGCTCGCCGACTCCTTCGACGAAAGCAAAGACGCCGTCGCCGCGCAGCTCGACGAGATCAAGCGATTTCTCGAGGATCACGCCGGCGGATTCATGCTCGAACAGACTGCCGGCGGCTGGCGCCTGGCCACGCGGCCCGAGCACGACAGCATTCTGAAAAAGCACTTTGCCAAAAAAGGCGAGAACCGCATGTCCATCGCCGCGCTGGAGACGCTGGCCATCGTCGGCTACCGCCAGCCCATCACCGCGCCGGAAGTGTCGGAGATCCGCGGCGTCAACTCCACGGCCGTCATTCGCACGCTGCTCGAGCGGCGCATGATTCGCGTCTCGGGACGCAAGAACGTCGTCGGCAGTCCGTTTCTCTATCGCACGACGAAAGAGTTCCTCGTGCACTTCGGCCTCAACGACATTCGCGACCTGCCGCGCCTCGAAGAGTTCGGCGATCTGATCGGCGAGAACATCAACGAGGATCTCGTCACCGCGATTCAGAGCGCGGAGCCGAGCGCGGAAGCGAACATCGAGACGCCGGAAGAAGAAACGGCGAGTGCGGAAGATGAAGCAGTCACCGCCGAACTCTCCGTCGCTGCTGAAGAAACTCAGTTAGAATCCGTCGCGAGCGATTCAGCAGAAGAAGAGTGATGCAACTCGAGCGGCTGCAGAAGATCATCGCCCACGCGGGCTTCGCATCCCGGCGTGAAGCAGAGACGATGATTCGGGAGGGACGGGTCACGGTGAATGGCCGTGTCGTCACCGAGCTCGGAACGAAAGCCAGTCCCGGCCGCGATCACATCAAAGTCGACGGAAAGCTCATTACCCGCGCCGAAACGCATCGCTACATCCTTTTGTACAAACCGAAGGAAGTCGCGTCGACGGTGAATGACCCCGAGGGGCGGAAGACCGTCGTCGATCTGGTGAAGGGTGTGCGCGAGCGCATCTATCCGGTCGGGCGCCTCGACTATCAATCGGAAGGGCTGCTGCTCCTCACCAACGACGGCGATCTCGCGTACAAGGTCTCGCATCCGAAGCACGGATCGGTGAAGACGTATCACGTCAAAGTGCGCGGCGTGCCCGACGAGCGCATCATCGGAAAGCTCGAGCGCGGCATCACCATCGACGGCAAGCGAACCGTCCCGTGCGAGATCGCGCGCATGAAGACCACCGGCAAGCGCGACGACGAAGGCAACAGCTGGTTCGAAGTGCGGCTGCGTGAAGGACGCAATCAGCAGATCCGCAAGATGTTCAAAGCCGTCGGACATCCGGTGTCGAAGCTGCGCCGCGTCGCCATCGGCCCGATCGCCGATCCGAAGCTCACCCCCGGCGACTGGCGCGAGCTCACCAAGCATGAAGTGAAGATGCTGGAGACGATGAAGGAGCTGCCGAAGCTGAAGGTGAAGGCAAAGCCGAAGCCGAAGAAGAAGCCGGCTAAACGCGCCGCGCGAACGACCAAGACCACGACCCGCAGCAAGACCCCTCGCAAGAAAGCCGTAGCGCGGCGCGCGCGATGAGCATCATCGTCGCGATCGACGGACCGTCCGGCGTCGGCAAAACCACCACCAGCAAGCTCGTCGCACGCGCGCTCAATCTCCCGCACATCGACACCGGCGCGATGTACCGCGCCATCGGACTCGCGGCCCTGCGCAACAACATCGATGTGCGCGATGCCGACGCGCTCGAGCAGCTCGCGAATCAAGCGCAGATCGAATTTGTCCCCGGCGATCCGCCGCGCGTCGTCCTCAACGGCGAAGACGTGACCGGCCTGATCCGCACTCCCGGGATAAGCATGGCCGCGAGCCACGTCTCCGCGATCCCCGCCGTCCGCCGCGTCCTCGTCCGCCTGCAGCAGGACCTCGGCCGCCGCAACGGAGGCGTGCTGGAGGGGCGAGACATCGGCACGAAGGTCTTCCCCGAAACCCCGCACAAGTTTTTCCTGACCGCGCGTCCCGAAGTGCGCGCCCAGCGCCGCTATGACGAGCTGATCGCAAAAGGGGAGACCGTCGACTTCAACGCCGTCCTCGCCGAATCCCAAAAACGCGACGAACAAGACTCCACCCGCGCCGACTCGCCCCTGTCCTACGACAAGTCCTACACCGTCCTGGACACGTCCGACCTGACGATTCCGGAAGTCGTCGATCGAATCGTGAACGCGGTCCGTACCAACCTTTCTTGACTCCCTTACACCCCGCCGTTACACTGCCAAACTCGGCGTGCATAACAACTTAGCGTCGATGTTAGGCCCGGACGCGCGGTGCGGCGCGACCCGGAATTATTTAACAGGGGGTTCCCCGCTACATGGCGTCCAATGACGAGACAAAGAAACCACTCCAGCCGCGTCAGGCGGACAGTAACAATCTGGAGAACCTCGGCATGGACGAGCTTCTCGACCTCTACACCCGGCCCACGCTGGCCGAGGGAGAGATCGTCAAGGGTCGGGTCATCAAGGTAACTCCCTCCGATGTCGTCGTCGACATCGGCTACAAATCCGAAGGTCTCCTCCCCGTCGGCGAAGTCACCGGCTACGACGGACAGGTGCGCGTCAAGCGCGGCGATGAGATCGAAGTCTTCATCGAGCGCTTCGAAGACGCGTCCGGCTACGTGGCGCTGTCCCGCGAGAAAGCGGCGCGCATGCGCGTGTGGGACGACATCGAAGCCGCGTACAAAGCCGATCAGCCGATCGGCGGCCGCGTCGTCGACCGCGTGAAGGGCGGACTGCAGGTCGACGTCGGCGGCATCAAGGCCTTCCTGCCCGGCTCGCTCATCGACACCAAGCCCGTCAAGAACCTCGACGCGCTGCGCGGACACGAGATGAAGTTCAAGATCGTCTCGTTCGACAAGAAGCGCGCGAACGTCGTCCTCTCCCGCCGCGCCATCGTCGAAGTCGAACAGGCCGAGGCGAAAAAGACCACGTTCGGCCGCCTCAAAGAAGGGGAGCTCACGCACGGCGTGGTGAAGAACCTCACCGAGTACGGCGTGTTCGTCGACCTCGGCGGCGTCGATGGTTTGCTGCACATCACCGACATCTCCTGGGGCCGCGTCGCGCATCCTTCCGAATACTTCAACGTCGGCGACGAGATCGAAGTCATCGTTCTCAAGTTCGACGCCGACTCCGAGCGCGTCTCCCTCGGCTACAAACAGAAGTCGCCCGATCCCTGGTCCGACGTCGCCGACCGCTATCCGCTCGGCAGCCGCGTCAAAGGAAAAGTCGTCTCGCTGACCGACTACGGCGCGTTCCTCGAGCTCGAAGAAGGCGTCGAAGGCTTGATCCACGTCAGCGAAATGTCGTGGACGAAAAAGATCCGCCACCCGGCGAAGATGCTGAACATCGGCGAAGAAGTCGAAGCCATCGTCTCCGACGTCAACGTGCCGAACCGCCGCATCTCGCTTTCGCTGAAAGCGCTTGAACAGAATCCGTGGGACACCATCGCCGAGCGCTATCCGGTCGGCAGCGTGATCGAGGGCCGCGTGCGCAACCTCACGGACTTCGGCGCATTCGTCGAAGTCGAGGAAGGCATCGACGGACTGATTCACATCTCCGACATGTCGTGGCACCGCCGCCTCAAACATCCCAGCGAGGTGCTGAAGAAGGGCGACACCGTGAAGGCCCGCGTGATCAACGTCGACGGCGAGAACCAGCGCCTGTCGCTTTCGATCCGCGAGTTCCTGCCGAACGAGTGGGACAACTTCGCGAAGGCGCACAACGTCGGCGAAGAAGTGGTCGGCTCGGTCTCGAAGATCACCGACTTCGGCTTGTTCATCCGCCTGGCCGACGTAGTGGAAGGATTGGCGCACGTTTCTGAAGTCCAGCGCGACGCGCGGCAGAAGCTCGACAAGCTGTTCCATCCGGGCGAGCCGGTGCGCGCGCGCATCATCAAGATCGATCCGGGCGAGCGGAAGATCGGCCTCACCACGCGTGACGTCGAGCCGTTGACGGAAGAAGAGCGGGCGCAGCACGGCACGGCCTCGACGGAGTCGCACGATTCACACGATTCGCACGATTCACACGAGCCGCCGCCGGACGAAGAAACCCCGCAGCAGAGCTGATCATGTCCGAGCTGGCAGCGCCGCAGCCTCCGCCACCACCGCCTCCGCGCAAATCGCGCGCGCCGCTCTTTTTCGCCGGAGCGCTCAGCGGATGCCTCGTGGTCGTGGCCGCGTTCGTCTGCTTCTTCATCGTCGTCGCCGTCTACACGGACGACGACGGAGAGTTCAGCCTCGGCTCGGAGAAAGTCGCGATCCTGCCGATCGAGGGAGAGATCCTCGACGCGCGCGAGACGCTCGATCTCCTGCACAAATATGCGCGAAACGCGACGGTGAAGGCCATCGTCGTGCGCATCAACAGCCCCGGCGGCGCGATCGCGCCGTCGCAGGAGATCTACGCCGCGATCCGGCAGACGCGCAAGGCGAGCGGCAAGCCGATCGTCGCGTCGATGGACAGCGTCGCCGCCTCGGGCGGCTACTACATCGCCGTCGCCTGCGATCGCGTGGTCGCGAACCCCGGCTCGATCACCGGCTCCATCGGCGTGATCATGCAGTGGTTCAACACCAAGGACCTCGTGCAGTGGGCGAAGATGAAGCCGGAGACGATCACCAGCGGCGCGATGAAGGACGCCGGCTCGCCGTATCGCGAGCTGACGGAACCGGAGCGCGCCTACTTCCAGCACATCGTGACGCAGTTGCATTCGCAGTTCGTACGCGCGGTGGCGGACGGGCGCGAGGGGAAGCTGTCGCAGGCGGACGTGGCGAAGATCGCCGACGGCCGCGTGTTCACCGGCGAGGAAGCGCTGGGACTGAAACTGATCGACGAGTTGGGAACGATCGATGACGCCGTGCGTCAGGCGGCGAAATCGGCGGGGATCAGAGGCGAGCCGGCCAAGATCTGGCCCCGGCGCCGCGAGGCGACGCTCTTCGATCTGCTCACCGGCAACACCGACGCGCGCAGCATCATCGAGCGCGTCGTCAGCCGCAGACTCCCGCAGTTCATGTACAGGTGGTAGGAAGAGGAGGCGAACCTTGGACGAGCACACCGACGACATCGACAACGAGCTCGAAGAAGAACTGGACGAAGAAGAAGCGGCGCCCGGCGCGGGTGTGATGACGAAGGCCGAGCTGGTCGATGAAGTCGCGCGCGTCGTGCAACTGACGAAGAAGCAGGCCGAGACGATCGTCAACATCGTCTTCGATTCGATCGTCGACTCGCTCCGCTCCGGCCAGAAAATCGAGCTCCGCGGCTTCGGCAGCTTCCGCCTCCGCAGCCGCAAGTCCCGCACCGGCCGCAACCCCAAGACCGGCGAGAAGGTGGAAGTGCCGTCGAAGAAGATTCCGTACTTCAAGCCCGGGAAGGAACTGAAGGAGTTGATCAACAAGACGCTCGGGGAGGGCGGCGGCGACGTGGAGGCCGCGGGGTGAGTGCACGTCCTCTTCACGCCTTGGAGATTCTCCTACTTGACCGCTCCCAAATCCGACACCGGCTGCATCTTCTGCATCGCCGCTTCCTCGGATGACGTGCGTCAAACGCTGACGCTCTATCGCAGCGCGAGCGCCGTCGTCATGCTCAATCGTTATCCCTACACCAACGGCCATCTGATGGTCGCGCCGGTGGCGCACGAGGCGCGGCTCTTCGACAGCACGGACGCGTCGCTGCGCGCGCTGATCCGTCTCACCGCCGAGGCGCAGCGGATCCTGTCGGACGTCTATCATCCCGACGGCTTCAACGTCGGCATGAACTTCGGCCAGGTCGCCGGCGCGGGTGTGGCCGATCACTATCACGTGCACATCGTGCCGCGCTGGAACGGCGACTCGAATTTCATGACCGTCACCGCCAGGACGCGCCTCGTCCCCGAAGAGCTCGACGTTACGTTCGACAAGCTCGCGCCGCATTTTCAGGAGATGGCGCTGCCCGAATGACCAAGCGCGCCTTCACCGCGATGCTGCTCGCCTACATCATTCCGGGCGGCGGTCATTTCTATCTCGGCAAGCGCGAGCGCGCCATCGCGTACTTTGTGCTGATCGTGCTGCTCTTCGTCCTCGGCCTCTCCATCGACGGCTCGCTCTACACTCTCGCCGAAAGCCGCGGCTCGCTGTTGCGGCTCCTGGCCAGTATCGGCTCCATCGGCGGCGGCGCGCTCTACTTCATCGCCAACGCCATGGGCCCGCACGGCAACATCACCTCGTCGACGTACGAGTACGGCACGATGTTCATGCTCTCCGCCGGCCTCATGAACCTCCTGCTCGTCGTCGATTGCTACGACATCGTGCACGGGAGGAAAGAG
>DATFHJ010000476.1:0-6257 GCA_035248585.1 Thermoanaerobaculia bacterium | reverse complement strand
CGAGCAGGATCCGAAGACGGCCGTCCGGATGATCGAGTCGCTCTCCGAAGAGCTGCGCATTCTCGGCGAGCTGTCGAGCCGGCCGCTCGTGCCGGCGGAAGAGGAGCTGCGCCTCTGCCGCAGCCATCTCGCGAACATGAGTCTGCGCAAAGACGTCGCGTACCGGCTCGAGGTCGAAGGGATCGACGACGCGCGGCTCGTGCCGCCGGCGATCTTTCACACGCTCGTCGAGAACGCGATCACGCATGGGCCTTCCGGCGATCGCGTGACGTTGCGGCTCGCGGCGCGGAAGGACGGCGAGCGGGTGCGGTACACGTTCGAAGCGCCGGCGGCAGTGGAGGACCGGCACTCCTGCCTGTCCAAGAACGAGAAGGACAGGCAGGAGTGCCTGTCCTCCACTCAGAAGGGCGGCGGGACGCGCTACATCGAAGCGCGACTGCGCGAAGTGTGGGGCGACGCGTGGACGTTTCAACAAGGCAAGCGCGGCGCGGTGTGGCGCGCGGAGATCGAGGTGCCGGCGTGAGAATCGCGATCGTCGAAGACGAGGCGATCGTCGCGCGGCGCCTCGAGCGGATGGTGCGCGAGATCGTCGGCGAGGTCGAGTCGCTCGAAGTCGCGCCGACGTTCCATCACGCGCTCGATGTCATCCGCCGTCCGCTCGATCTCCTGTTTCTCGACCTGAACCTCAGCGGCCGCGACGGCTTCGCGCTGCTCGAAGAAGCGGCGGCGTCTTCGTTCCAGACCGTGATCGTCTCCGCGCATCACGATCAGGCGTTGCGCGCGTTCGACTACGGCGTCCGCGACTTCGTGGCCAAGCCGTGGAGCGCCGAGCGGCTGCGCATGGCCATCGAGCGAGCGACGGCGACGCAAAAAGCGCGGAAGCTCGTCATCCGCAAAGGCCGCGAGCTGCGCACGATCGACGTCGCGCAACTGCTGTACATCCGCGGCGCCGACGACTACTCCGAGCTCCACCTCGCCGACGGCTCCGTGCACCTGCACGAGAAAACGCTCACCGCGCTCGGGACGATGCTGCCGGACGAATTTGCGCGCGTGCATCGCTCGTACATCGTGAACGTCGCGCGCGTCCGTGGCCTGCGCCCCACCGCGCTGGTGCTCGAGGACGAGTCGATCATTCCGGTAGGCCGCGTGTATCGCGCCTCGGTGCGCGAGCGGCTGCTCTAAATCTCGCGCACGTAGCAGGGATAGTCTCGCTGCGCCTGCGCGACGACCTCGGTATCGATCTCGTAAAACGCGGCCGGCGTTTCCTCGGAGGTCGCGCCAATGACGGTTCCGGACGGATCGATGATCCAACCGCGTCCGCCGAAGCTTCCGCCGGAACGGTTCGACGACAACACATACGAGCCGGAGACAATGGCCGCCATGCGCATGGCCACGAGCCAGCGATCAAGCGAGGTGCCGGTGGCGCGGGGGACGAGGATCGCGTGCGCGCCGGCGCGGCCGTAGTGGCGCGCGTGCTCGTTGAACATCAGCTCCGTGCAGATGAGGAATCCGCACTGCAGCGCGCCCGCTGGTGCGAGGCGAAAGTGCCGCTCGCCCGCGTCGAACCAGCGCGCTTCGTAGAAGCCCTCTTCGTCCGGGAAGTACTGCTTCGTGTGCACGGCCTCGCTGCCGATGAAGGCCTCGTTCGTGCGGAGCGCGTCCGTTCCTCGCGGCCGCGTTCCCGCGACGATGCCCGCCCCGAGCTCGTGCAGGTGGCGCATCCCGCGCTCGTGTGCCTCCACGGACTCGTTCCAACACGCCTCGTCGAACGCGCTGCCGGCGGCGATCCAGGAGCCGAACGGCAGCTCGTTCAACAGAAACAGATCCGGTGCTTCACGCGAGACCGTTTCGCACAAGCGCTTCCATGCATCCGATTCGGAAGACAGCTCCGTGGGAAGTTCGCAGACACCAACCTTCATTTGCCCCCGGTCATGATTTTCCGAAGATGCTGCCGAGGATATCGCCCGCTCCGCCGTTGGGGAAGAGCCCGGCCAGGCCACCGTTTCCTCCTTGCGCCTTTTCCGCGCTCTCCTGCAGCACGTTGGGAAGGCGCGAGGCATCGAGCCCGGAGTTTCGTTTCGCGCGTCCGAGGACGCCCATCACGATCGGCGCGAGCATCGTCAGCAGCTGGATCACCTGCTGGGCGTTGAGACCGGAACCGCGGCTGACGCCCTCTTCCACCGAGCTCTGTTTGTGTCCGAAGATGTGGCCGAGGATCGCGCCGCCGATGCCTCCTCCGATGCCTTGGCCTTGGCCTTCGCCGCCGCCGGCGCCGAACAGGCCGCCGAGGTTGTCGAGGATGCTCCCGTCATGATCGCCGAGCGCGCGATCGAGCGCCGCGGCGCCCTGTTCGTTCGATGCGTTGTGCGACAGCCCGCCGAGGAGAGCCGGCAAGGCCAATGAAACCGCGTTCGAGGTAGTGCCGGCATCGGCGCCGATCGAACGGCTGAGCTGCTCGATCGTGTCCGGGCCGAGCTGCTGTTGCAGCGTGTCGATGATCGATGTCATTTCCTTCTCCCCTCAATGCGTGAGCAGCGACTGCGGCACTTTGCCGCCGTTCTCCGCGAGCTTCTTCATCACTTCCTTGTGCAACCAGATGTTCATCGCCGCCGAGTCATGCGTGTCCCCGGTGTAGTGAAGATCGGCGGCGAGCTCCTTGCGCTCGGCGAGGCTGCTCTCCATGCCGACGAGCTTCATCAGGTCGACGATCGAGTGTTTCCAATCGAGCTTCTCGTGATGCTTCGCCGCCAGTCCGTTGAGCACCGCTTCGACGTCGACTTCGGACATCTTCGGAGCGGCGGGCGCGGCCCCGGCCGGACCGGGCGCATTCGGAACGGCCTGCGCCACCGGCACGCCCTGCCGGATCGCGGCCTCGACCCGCGACTCGGGGTTCTGTCCGGGCTTCACTGCATCCGGCGGAGCCTCGGCGACCGCGCCGGCGTGGAAGATCTTCTGCATCAGTACGCTAAACAATCCCATCATTTCCTCCTATGCACGCTGCCCTCTTTGCATAAGGCTGGCCGTCCTTCCCGTAGAATCATGCTTTCCCAATGGATCTCGATCTCGACCTGACCGGCCGTCGCGTCGGGCGCTACGAAATCCGGTCGCTCCTCGGCAGCGGCGGGATGGGCGCCGTGTATCGCGCGTACGACTCGAACCTCGACCGCCACGTCGCCGTGAAGATCCTGCCGCCGCAGCTCGTGACCGACGCGGAGCGGGTGCGCCGCTTCGTGCAGGAGGCGAAGAGCGCGTCGGCGCTGAATCATCCGCACGTGATCTCGATCTACGAGATCGGCGAGGACGACTCGCTGCACTACATCGCCATGGAGCTGGTCGAAGGCGCGACGCTGCGCCATCGCATCAGCGGCGGCGCGCTCGAGCTGAAGCGCGCGCTGGTCATCGGCGAACAGATCGCCGAGGCCATCGGCGCCGCGCATGAAGCGGGCGTGGTGCACCGCGATCTCAAGCCGGAGAACATCATCATCGCCTCCTCCGGCTACGTGAAGGTGCTGGACTTCGGGCTGGCGAAGCTGCGCCGCGAGACGAGCGCGATCGGCGGCGATGCCGCGACCGAGGTGAAGTCGACCGAGCCCGGACGGATTCTCGGCACGGTCGGTTACATGTCACCCGAGCAGGCCGAAGGTAAACCAGTTGACCATCGCTCGGACATCTTTTCCCTCGGCTGCATCCTCTACGAGATGGTGTCGGGCCGCTCGCCGTTCCGCGGCCGTTCCGCGGTCGAGACGCTGCACAACATCGTGCATGGACAGGAGCCGCCGCTGGCCGGCCCCGCGGAACTGCAGCGGATCATCAGCAAGGCGCTCGCGAAAGATCCGGACGAGCGCTATCACTCCGCGAAAGACCTCGCCATCGATCTGAAGCGACTGCTGCGCGAGATCGACTCGAGCGCCACGGTGACGACGGATTACGGCATCAGGCCGCGGCGCTCCCGCGCCTGGCTCTGGATCCCCATCGCCGCCGTCCTGGCGGTCCTATCCGTCCTATTCGTCCTCTTCCGTCCCAAGCCCTCACCGACTCCCCCAACCCCGCTCACCATCAAGCGCATCACCGCCACCGGAAACGTCCCCGGCGCGGCCATCTCGCCGGACGGCAAGTACGTCGCCTACGTGAACTCCGAGCAGAACCGGCACAGCCTTCACCTGCGGCAGCTCGCGACGGGACAGGACCTGCAACTCGTTCCGCCGGCGGAAGGGGGTTACTGGGGACACGCGTTCGCGCGGGACGGCGCGTCGATCTATTACGCGCTGAAGTCGCGCAACCACCCGAAGGGCACGCTCTACTCGATCTCGATTCTCGGCGGCACGCCGCGCCGGCTGCTCGACGGCATCGACAGCGCGGTCTCGTTCTCGCCCGACGGGAAGAAGATCACCTACGTGCGCGGCGAGCCTCCGCCGTCCGCGGAGAGCGCGCTGGTCGTCGCGAACGCGGACGGCAGCGACGTGCGCGTCCTCGCGAAGCGAACGCCGCCGCAGCTTTTCTATCCCATCTTTTATACCGGTCCGGCATGGTCGCCGGACGGGAAAACGATTGCGGTGTCGGAGCGGACGCGGGACACGAGCGCGCTGATCGCCGTCGATGTCGCGAGCGGCGCCGCGCGCGCGATCTCGACCGGATGGACGGTCGCACAGCAGGTCGCCTGGCTGCCGGACGGCAACGGCCTGATTCTCATCGGCGCGAGAGTGCGGGGCGATCCGCAGGTCTGGAGAGTGGAGTCGTCGTCGGGGGAAGCACGGCCGATCACGAATGATTTGCTCGGGTACCGGATGCCGACGCTGACGGCGGATGGCTCGACCATCGTCGCGGTGACGATCGACAGGGACGCCGATCTCTGGCGGATTCCGCTCGCCGGCAGCGAGGCGCCGAGAAGAATACGAGGCGGAAGAGGGGCCGGAGGACCGGGGCTCGATGTCGGACCCGATGGATCGATCGCGTACACGTCCATGGAGAGCGGCACGTTGGAGCTCTGGGTCGCCGGCGCCGACGGAGCGAGCGCACGGCAACTGACGAAGGACTCCGAAGGCGGGGTGCGTCCGAGCTTCACGCCGGACGGAAAGACGATCGTCTTCGGCCGTTATAACGTCCCCTCGATCCAGCGGATCGCGGCCGACGGCAGCGAAACGCGCCCGACTCGAATCACGGAGCGGGCATTCGAACCGGCGCTCTCGCCCGACGGAAAGACGGTCGTGTTCCGCGCGTTGGCGGGGCTCATGAAAATGCCGCTCGCCGGCGGGCCGGCCGTCAAAATCACGGACCTCTCCGTTCAGTTCCCGGCGATCTCGCCGGACGGCACGCGCGTCGCCGGCTACTGCCAGCCGCCCGGCCAGCCGCTCACCATCTGCATCTTCCCGATGGCCGGCGGACCTCCCCAGCCGGTCGAATCGGCGGGGCCCAACAGCAACAGTGTGATCCGCTGGGTGCCCGACGGAAAGGCGCTCCTCATCAACACGATGCCCGAGGACCGGCGCAACGTCTGGCGCCTTCCGCTCGACGGCAGCGCGCCGGCGGCGCTGACGCAGTTCACCGATCAGCTGATGTTCTCCTTCGACCTCACGCCCGACGGCAAGGCACTGATCGCCTCGCGCGGTGAGTTGACCCGCGACGCGGTGATGATTACCGGATTTCGGTGATGGAGCTCCAGCCCGACCTGACGGGCCGGCGGGTCGGCCGGTACGAAATCCGTTCGCTGCTCGGCCGCGGAGGAATGGGGGCGGTCTATCGCGCGTACGACCCCACGCTCGACCGTCAGGTCGCGATCAAGATCCTTCCGCCGAGTCTCGTCACCGACGCGGATCGCGTGCAGCGCTTCGTGCTGGAAGCGAAGAGCGCGTCGGCGCTGAATCATCCGGCCGTGGTCTCGATTTACGAGATCGGCGAAGACGACTCGCTGCACTACATCGCCATGGAGCTCGTCGAAGGAACGACGCTGCACGAGCACATCCATGGAGGACCGCTCCCGCTCGGGCGCGCGCTGGCCATCGGCGAGCAGATCGCGGAAGCGATCGGCGCCGCGCATGAAGCAGGGGTCGTGCATCGCGATCTCAAGCCGGAGAACATCATCATCGCGACGCCGGGGTACGTGAAGGTGCTCGACTTCGGCCTGGCGAAGCTGCGCCGCGAGCCGCGCCCGGCCGCCGGCGAGGGCACGTCCTCGGGGAAGTCGACCGAGCCCGGCAAGCTCCTCGGCACGGCGGGATACATGTCCCCCGAGCAGGCGGAGGGAAAGCCGGTCGATCACC
>DATFHJ010000475.1:0-22439 GCA_035248585.1 Thermoanaerobaculia bacterium | reverse complement strand
CCGGGGGGGTCGGGCATCGAGGCCTTGCGCGGCACGCGCTTCCCGCTCGCCGTCGCGCTGCGCGAATTCGGCGACGTCATCGCCTACGACCAGCGCGGCATCAATCGCTCGGGACCCGACATGCGCTGCAACGAGCAGTTCATGATGCCGTTCGACAAGCCGCTCGACCGCGCGGTCGGCGGACCGATCCTGGCCTCCGCGGTCGCGAAATGCGCGGAGCGGCTCCGCGCAGCGGGCGTCGACATCACGGCGTACAACACGCGCGAGAGCGCGGCCGACCTCGAGGATCTTCGCAAAGCGCTCGGCGCTGAAAAGCTGATCCTGTGGGCGATCAGCTACGGCACGCATCTCTCGACAGCGGCGCTGCGCGATTACCCGCAGTCGATCGACAAAGTCATCCTCGCCGGACTCGAAGGTCCGGACGACACCTACAAACTGCCATCCGATCAGCAGGCGCTCCTCGAAGAAATCGCGCGCCTCGCCGCGCGCGACGGCAAGACGCCCGATCTCATCGCCTCGATCCGCAACGTGATGCGCGAGCTGGAAGCGCGGCCGAAGACGGTCTCACTCACGCATCCGGTCCTGGGCATGACCGCGAACGTGACGGTCGGCAAGCTCGATCTGCAGGTCGCGCTCGCGGGGATGCTCACCGCGCCCGAGAACTTCGCCGGAATGCCCGATTTCGTGTCGCGACTGGAGAAAGGCGACTGGACGGCGCTCGCGCTCGCCGTCGCGCCGCAGCGCATGGGCAACGCCGGCTCGATGATGTCGGTGGCAATGGACTGCGCGTCCGGCATTTCCGCGTCGCGCAAGGCGCTGATCGCCGATGAAGCGAAGCGCACGCTCCTCGGCGACGCGATCAACGCGCCGTTCCCCGAGGCCTGCGCCCAGATCAGCATCCCCGACCTCGGCGACGAGTTCCGCGCGCCGCTCGTGAGCAACGTCCGCGCGCTGTTGATCAGCGGCACGCTCGACGGACGCACGCGCCCGCGCCAGGCGGACGAGCTGCGCCTGACCATGCCGAATGCCGAGCACCTCGTCATCGAAGGCGCGGGTCACAGCGATCCGCTCTTCCTCTCGACGCCCAAGATCCTCGAGGCGATGAAGGCGTTCCTGCGCGGCGAGCCGCTGCGCGAGCGCTACGTCGTTGCGCCTCCCGTCACGTTCGTTCCGATCCGCAAAGTGGCGAACGTGAGCGACGACGTGCTCGCGCGCTACGCCGGCAGCTACAAGATCGACGACAAGACCGTGCGCCGCGTCGTGAAAGCGGGCTCGGTGCTCTATACCGTGCGCGGCAACAACGCGCCGCTCGCCATCCGCCCGTCGTCCGAGACGGAGTTCTTCTATGAGGCGAACGCGGGCTCGGTCGTGTTCGAGGTCGATAAGCAGGGCAACGTGAAGGGGATGGTGGTGACGCAGGCGAACGGGCAAAAGGATCGCGCGCCGCGGATACAATCGCAGCCGTGAATCTGATCATCCGCTGGATCCTCAACACGCTCGCGCTCTTCGCGGTCGCGTACGTCCTGCCCGGCTTTCACTACAAAAACTGGATCGCCGTCGCCATCGCGGCGGCGGTCCTCGGCATCCTGAACGCGCTCGTCCGCCCGATCCTCTACGTCCTCACTCTGCCCATCACCGTCCTCACCCTCGGCCTGTTCGTCTTCGTCCTGAACGCGATCATGCTCAAGCTCACGGCGGCCCTCGTGCCGGGCTTCGACATCGACGGCTGGCTCTGGGCGATCATCGGCGCGGTGGTGCTCGCGGCCGTTTCCACGGTCACGAATCACTTCAAACCGTCCGAGGAAGACAAGCGCTAAATGTTTGATACACTTCGCGCCGTCGGTATGAACATCATTAAGAACAGGGTCAATGACGTCACCGTGCTCGATATCCAGGGCGTAATCAAGCTCGGCGAGAGCGCGCGCGAATTTTCCAGCTACCTGGAGAAAGTCCTCAACGACGAGACCGGCCCGGTGATGATCAATTTCGAGGCGATCAACTACATGGACTCGACGGGCCTGGGCGAGCTGATCGGATACCTGCAGAAATTCGAAGACCGCCAGCGCAAGATGGCCCTCGTCAAACCGTCGCACCGCATCCTGGCGCTGCTCAAGATCACGAAGCTCGACACGGTCTTCAAGATCTTCGACTCGCGCGAGTCGGCGATGAGCTATCTCACCGAGTCCGTGGCGTAATCAGCAGCGACTCGAATTCCGCGTTGCCGCGGAGCGAGGCCAGCTTCGGATCGACCGCCGCCAGCGCAAACTCCAGATCGCGCTCCTTCTTCGCGCGCCGCAGCCACGCCAGCGCCTGATCGTTGCGCTGCGCCATCGCCATCGCCACCGCGGTCTCGTAGGCATTGCGCGGCTGTCCTCGCTGGGGCAGCGACTTGCCTTTCATGAGAGCGGACGCGTGCTCGATGCAGCGGTCGGCCTCGTGAAAGTCGGGCGAGAGCTCGAGCGCGCGCTTCGCCTCGCGGATCGCGTCGTCGTAGCGGCCCGTGTAGATGTACGCCCACGCCACGTGCGCATTTGCGCGCGGCGAAACGGGATCGAGCTCCTGCGCGCGGCGGATCTCCGCGATGCCCTGCTCTTTTGCGCCGCGTGCAATGAGCAGCCAGCCGTGATCGTGGAGCGCGCCCGGCTCGCCGGGATTGAGCTCGATCGCGCGGCGGAAGCTCTCATCCGCGGCGTCCCAGTTCCAGTCGTACCAGAAGTGCAGCATGGCCGTGATGGCGTGCGACTGCGCGAGCGACGGCGCGAGCCGAAGCGCCGCCTCGCTGCAGCGGCGGATCTCCGTCGCGGCGGCGGTCGTCGAAATGCGCTCGCGCATGGCCAGCGAGTGCACCGCTTCCGCGAGCGCGATGTGCGCGAGCACGAATCCCGGCTCGAGCCGCACCGCCTCGCGCAACTCGCGCGCCGCCTCGTCCGCCTGGCCGTTCTGCCAGAGATGCCGCCCGCGCAGATACGCCTCGTGCGCCGCGTCGTTGCGCGCGGTCAGCGCGGTCTCGTCGAGGATCTCGATCCGCAGCGCGCGCGCGATCCGCGCCGCGACATCCTCCTGAATCCCGAGCGCGCCGCTGCCCGCGCGGTCGAACGAATCCGCCCAGAGGTGCGTCTGATCGTCCGCATTGATGAGCTGCGCCGTCACGCGCACGCGATCGCCTTCGCGGCGCACGCTTCCTTCGACGACGTAGCGCGCCCCGAGCTCGCGCCCGATGGTGCGGACGTTCTTCTTCGTGCCGGCGTAGCGCAAGACAGAGGTGCGCGCGATCACGCCGAGCCGCTGCGGATGGATGCGCCCGAGATGCGTGATCAGCTCCTCGGTCATCCCATCGGCGAGATACGCGCTGCGCGATGCCGAGAGATCGTCGAACGGCAGCACCGCGACCATCGGCCGTTTGCTGATTGGTTCGGCGCTCCGCTGCCACGCGATTGCAAAAACGACGAGCACCAACCCCGCCGCCGCCGCGGCAATACGCCATCTCCGTGGAGCGGCGGGCTTCAGCCCGCCGGCGTCCGCCTCAATCCTCCCAACAAACCTGTATCCCCGCTTCGGCAACGTCTCTATATAAAGAGGATTCTTCGCATCATCCCCCAGCGCCGTCCGCACCTGCAGAATGCAGAAGTTCAAGCCCCGCTCGAAGTCGACGAACGTCCCCTCGTCCCAAACCTTCTGCCGCAATTCCTCGCGCGTCATCAACTCGCCGGGACGGCTGGCGAGGGCGAGCAGCAGGCGGAAGGGTTGCGGCGCGAGCGGGATCAGCTCACCGTCGCGGCGAAGCTCGGACGTGCGCGGGTCGAGCTCGAACGGGCCGAAGCGGATCACGCGCGCTATCGTACGCGCGATGAGGCGCCGCGGTGCGGCCTCTAATCATTTTCTAATCGCCCGATCATCGCCTCGCCGACGCGCCCGCTGTACCTTGAAGTGCATGAAAAAACTGGCCTTGCTCCTTCTCGTCGCCCTTTTCGCCTCCGCCGATGACAAAACGGTGACGCTCACCGGCGAGATCGTCGACCTCCACTGCTACACCTCCCGCGGCGCGCACGGCGAAGAGCACGCCGGCTGCTCGAACGCCTGCATCAGCCGCGACGTCCCCGCCGCCCTGCTCACCGAGGACGGCACGCTCTACCTCCTGGTCAACGAAAAGCCCGTTTCCGTCAAAGAGAAGATCGCCGGCAAGGCGGGGAAGAAAGTGACGGCCACGGGGAAGGTGGTCGAGCGGGGTGGCGTCAAGGCATTGCAGTTGGCGTCGGTGGAGTAGCGGGCTCCGCATTCAACTCCCGGAGGAACGCGAGCAGCAGTCCGCGTTCCTCCGCCGTCAGCGTGGCGGGCTTGAGCTGAGGATCGGGAGTCTTCGTCTCGAACCCGCCGGCGATCATGCGGTCGACGGCCTCCTCGAGTTGCGGGATGCGGTTGTCGTGAAAGTACGGCGCGCTGCGGCCGATATTCAGGAGCGTCGGCGTCTTGTACGTACCGCCGGTGCCGATGTCGTGACGGAGCCGGTCGGTGAGGAGCACGCCGCTGTGACAGTTCGTGCAGCGCGCCTTGCGGTCGAAGACCTCGTAGCCGCGCCGCGCCGTCTCGGAGAGCGCGGTCGCGTCGCCGTCGTGGAAGCGCACCCACGCCGCATCCGCCGGGACGAGCGTGCGGATGTACGAGGCGAGCGCTTTGGCGATGTTGTCGACCGTTGATTCCGAGCCGAGGGCGGAGACGAACTCCGCGCGCAGCGTTGCGTCCTCGTTCAGTTTCGCGGCGACCTGGTCGGGCGTCGGACGTCCGTCCCCCTTCGGGATCATCACGAACGTCCACATCCCGCGCACCGCTCTCTCGAGCGGAATCGGCGCGCCTTCCCAGTAATAGCCCTTCGCATAGCCGGCATTGATCAAGGACGGACAGGCGCGGTTCTGCTCGATCCCGTACGCGCCGACCGGCTTCGCCGCGCCGATCGTGAAGCCGTACCGCGGCGCGTGACAGCCGGAGCAGGCCGTCGAGTTGTCGGCGCTGAGACGCGTGTCGTTGAAAAGTTTCTGCCCGAGGGCGACTTTCGCTTCGGTGATCGGGTTGTCCGCGGGGATGACCATCGGCTCGAAACGCGCGAGACGCGGCCAGACCGGCGCGGCCGGAACTACCGGCTTTTCCTGAGAGCAGGCGAGGGCGAAGAGGAGGACGATCACGAGCTTGCGCATGCGGCGAACGTCGGGTGACGGCGCCGCGGCGTCGAGCAGGATGAGGTTAGAAAGGGGTTAGAACTTCATTGCATCGCGGAGGCGGAGCACGGCTTCCTTCGTGAACTCCTCGCCGATGAACTCGATCTGCTTCACGGGCTTGCCTGCCTTCTGTGCGGCGCGGATCGCGTCGGTGGCATTCATGAAGCGAATGCGACCATCGCTGGTGCGGATGATGAGCAGCACCGGCACCTTGCCTTTACCCGCCCACAGTTCTTCGTAGTGCTCCTTCATCGCGAACTTCTCGGTGCCATCTTTGAGCTTCTTCAGATGCGAGTCGCCCGACTTGAGCTGCACGCGGTACGTGTATCCGCTCGCTTTCTTCCGAGCATTGCGGAACTCGATCTCGCCGTCGATCCCCTCGTCCGGCTGGGCGACGGTGCGGTAGATCTGGTTCGCGCTGAAGACGATGGTCTGGACCTCGCCGATCATGATCCCTTCCTTCGACGCGGCGAGGATTTCTTCCTGTGCCCTGCGTGCCGCGCGGTCGGCGCCGGCTTCGCCTTCCTTACTGGCGAGCTGCTGCTCCAGCACGTCGTTCAGATCGATGACGCCCGCGTCTTCCGGATCGCAGTAGACGCACAACATGCGCGCTCTCTTCTTCTGGAGCGCCGCGTCGATGGCCTTGCGATCCGCTTCCTCCCGGCACTTGGGGCAGGAGAAATTGCGCAGCCTTTCCAGGCCGCTCGCCTTCAGCTTCAGATGATCGTGCACGAATTGCTGGAAAGCCGCCTGCACGTCGGGAGCGAGATCCACGGCGAAGTAAATCTCCAGCTCTCCGCGCTCGCCCTCTTCCTTCATCGTCAGCGCGGCAAGCTTGCCGGTCGCGGTCTGGAAATCGACCGCCTGTCGATAAAGCGTCGTCTTCGCGAAGAAACCGCTGTAGTAAAGCCGCACCACGAGCGTCGAGTAGATCTCTTCGAGCGGCCCGGTGAAGCGATAGACCACGGTGCGTCCCGGCCGAGGAGGTGGCTCGGGGCGGGGGAGGCGCACGTAGCTCGGGAAGACGAGCATCGTGCCCTTACCCGTGTCCTGCTTCCACGCGAGCGCGCGTTCGAGAAAGAGCGCGACCAGCGCGGGCAGCAATTGGCGTTCGTCCTCGATTGGAAGGCGCGGCGTCCCGTCGTTCGGCAGCTGACCGGCCTGGATTGTCGCCAGCGGCACGTGGCCGAGCTGCGTCTCGTCGTTGCCGGCGAGCTTCACCAGCGTGGAGGCGTAGCTATTGATCCAGCTTGGCTGCAGCACGACGAGATCGCCGTAGGGGAGCGCGTGGAGCACACCTTCGCCCGCGAGCAGCCCCGTCACCGCGCGGAGATCCTCGGCGGTGAAGGCGAGCTTCGGCGCAGCCTTCCGCACGCGCGCCTCAAGCTCCTTCGGCGTCACCACCACGCCTTCGCCTTCACGCACCGCGAGAATGGCCTCTTTCAGCGCCGGAAAGTTCTCCATCGTGCTGCGGAACTCCATCCTGTCCCACGGCAGCAGTTCGGCGATTAGCGCGCGCAACTCCTCCGCACCCCCATGCTTCTTCAACTTCGCCGCGGTGAGGATCGGGCCGCGCAGACCACGCCCTTCGGCCCACGTGCGGATCTCCTCCATCGTCAGCCGCAGCCCGGGACGATCACAGCGAGCGGCGACGAGCACGCCCGCGACCTCTCCGGCGCGCACGACCTTGCGAAGAGCGTTCTGCCAATAGCCGACGGTATCGAAGACCTTGGGATCCTGCGGATCGAAGACCAGCAGCGCTAGCGAGGTCTGGTCCATGAAGAGTTGATGGGTGAGGCGATAGTCGGGCTGGCCGGCGAGGTCCCAGAGCCAGACTTCACGGACGATGTCCGGATCATCCGCTCCCGGCATGGTCAGCCGATGGATCTCCATGCCGTGAGAGGACTCGGTCTTTTCCCAGCGATCGTGCCAAAGGCGGAGGGCGAGGCCGGACTTGCCCACACCGGAGTCGCCGAGGAGGACGACTTTGGCGTTCATGTAGCCGCGCTTTTTTGCCGTGGTGGCGCGGGCGAGGATGGAGTCAGGGATGTCCCAGATGCGGAGGGTGGCATCGTCAGAAACGGAAGCGATGCGGCGGGAATCAGGGGTAATGGCGACGCCAAACACTTGTTCGCTGTGGCCGTGCAGGATCGCGAGACACCGGCCAGTTTTTACAGCCCACAGTCGAACAGACTGATCTTCGCCTCCTGAGACACAAAAACGCCCATCGGGGGTTACCGCCACAGCAAAGACGTTGTTGCTGTGTCCCTCAAAGGCGGCGATCCGCTGTTTCCTGACAAGATCCCAATGTGCCACCTTGCCATCGCGGGTGCCGGTAAAGGCGAAGCGATGGTCGCTAGCAAGGCTGATGGGGGTCATGTCTGCAACGTTTTCACGCAAAACGACCGGCTTCGCACCGTCGCTACCGGACCATATGGCCAGACCTTCTTGCCAACCCGCAGCGACGATCCTGTTCCCATCTTCCGAAACGGCGACGCTGAAAACATCCCTGAACGGCAGATTGCACTCTGCGACGTGCATGCCTGTGCTCACGTTCCAGCGCTTGAGTAGGCCAATCTTCGAAGCGCTCACGATCTCCCTGTTTTCGTCAAAGAACCCGAGACCGGTTACTAAATCATCATGTGCTTGCCATTTCCGAGGCTCCCGGTCTGACGAAAAATCCAGGAAATGGATAGTGCCACTTTCATCGCCCGCCGCGGCGTACCTGCCATCTGTTGTCAGCGCAAGACCGAGTAGATTAACTGCCTTGCAGACGATCTCCGATTTCGCGCCGCCCTCTCCGAGCGCCCACTTCCTTATCGTGTCATCGCCGCTAATCGTAACCGCGAACCGCCCATCCGTCGGCATCGCCACGCGCCAGATTGGAGCTTCGTGCCCCCTAAACACCCTCACCCGCACGTCACTCTCCGTCGCCGGCCCGTCCTTCATCCCCCAAAGTCTACCGTTGCCCGCGCTTTGCATTACTATTCGCCCGTTTTATGACCAACAGCTACATCCCCATCCTGATCATGCTCGTCATCGCCGGCGTGTTCGGGGCAGCGTTTCTCGGGCTGAACTGGATCGTGGGGCGGCATCAGCGCAATCCCTCGAAGCTCGCTCCCTACGAATCGGGCGTGCCGCTGCTCGATGAGAACCGCAAGCGCGTCAACGTCCGCTTCTATCAGATCGCGATGCTGTTCATCCTCTTCGACATCGAGGCAGCCTTCCTCTACCCGTGGGCGGTCATCTACCGCCGCGCGGTCTCCTGGTACATCTTCGGCGAGATGCTCCTCTTCATCCTTCTCCTCGGCGTGGGCTACGTCTACGTCTGGAAGAAGAACGCGTTCAACTGGAAGTAACGATGGCCGACCTGCACCCCGACAATCCCTACGCTCCCGAGCGTTTTCCCGACCTTTCCAGGCACGTCGAGTTTCCCGAAGAGGCGAAGAAGCGCTTCGAGTGGATCCTGACGCGCTATCCGACCAAAGAAGCCGCGCTCCTGCCGACGCTCCACCTCGCGCAGGAAGTGTGGGGCTGGATCTCGCCCGAGGTCGTGCACTACGTCGGCGGGCTCCTCGACCTCTCGCCGGCCACCGTCTTCGGCGTCGTGTCGTTCTACGACATGTACGATCAGAAGCCGGTCGGCAAGTACCGGCTGCGCGTCTGCACGAACCTCAGCTGCATGGTCTCGAACGCGTATGACATCTACGACCATCTCTGCGACCGCCTGCAGGTGAATCCGCACGAGACCACGAAGGACGGCCTCTACACGGTCGTCGAGGTGGAATGCCTCGGCTCCTGCGGCACCGCGCCGGTCGTGCAGGTCAACAACGACTATCACGAGAACATGAGCGTGGCGAAGATGGACGCTCTCCTGGAGCGCCTCAAGTAATGGAACCGATCCGCGTTCTCACCGCCAACATCGACAAGCCGAACTCCACCTCCATTGACACGTACGTCGAAGGCGGCGGATACGAAAACGCGCGCAAGGCGCTGACGACGATGAAGCCGGACGAGATCATCCAGCTCGTCAAGGACTCCGAGCTGCGCGGCCGCGGCGGCGCGGGCTTTCCCACCGGCAACAAGTGGAGCTTCGTCCCGAAAAACGCGCCGAAGCCGACCTATCTCCTCTGCAATGCCGACGAGGCCGAGCCGGGGACGTTCAAAGACCGGGTGATCATCGAGAAAGACCCGCACCTGCTCATCGAGGGGATGATCATCGCCGCATACGCGATCGGCTCGAACCCGATGGCCTACATCTACATCCGCGGCGAGTTCCACTACGGATCCACCGTCTTAGTGAAGGCGCTCGAAGAGGCCCGCGAAAAAGGCTTCCTCGGCAAGAACATTTTCGGCAGCGGCTTCGACTTCGACATCACCGTGCATCGCGGCGCGGGCGCGTACATCTGCGGCGAAGAGACGGGACTCATCGAGTCCGTCGAAGGGCATCGCGGACAGCCGCGCGTGAAGCCGCCGTTTCCGGCGGTGGTCGGCGTGTTCGGCGGACCGACAGTCGTGCAGAACGTCGAGACGCTGGCCTGCGTGCCGCTGATCGTGCGCAACGGCGCCGACTGGTTCAAATCGTTCGGCACCGCGAAGAACACCGGACCGAAGCTCTATTGCGTCTCCGGCAACGTGAAGAAGCCGGGCGTGTACGAGTTCCCAATGGGGATCACGATCCGCGAGCTGATCTACGACCACGCGGGCGGCATCCGCGGCGACCGCAAGCTGAAGGCGGTCATCCCCGGCGGCGCGTCGGCGCCGATGCTGAAGCCCGACGAGATCGACATCCCGCTGAACTTCGACGCGCTGATGAAGGCGGGCTCGATGCTCGGGTCGGCCGGCATCATCGTCCTCGACGACTCGGTCTGCATCGTCGACGCGGTGTGGCGTCTCTCGAAGTTCTTCGCGCACGAGTCGTGCGGACAATGCACGCCGTGCCGCGAAGGCACGAACTGGCTCGAGTCCGTGCTCGATCGCATCGAGCGAGGCGAGGGCCGGCCGCAGGACGCCGATCTGCTCCTCGACATGTCCGACAACATCGGCGGCAAATCGCTGTGCGCCCTCGGCGACGCCGCGATCGGGCCGGTGATCTCCTCGGTGCGCAAATTCCGTGACGAATACCTGCACCACATCCAGCACAAGTCGTGTCTTCCGGGCACGACGCGGTACCGCAGGCTGGATATGCCGGTCGCGGCGCACTGATCGAGTAGCGCGCGCCTCTGGCGCGCCTTCTCCGCCCCCAAGGCGCGCCGGAGGCGCGCACTACACGGGTGCGTAAGTCATCCATGGAAGACCTTCGGGCATTAAATCTAGTGATTTGAGTCAGCCATGGATGACACTCACGAGTTAATTTACGCGTTTATATCATCCATGGATGTCTAGTGCGTGCGTTTTGAGACGCCGAATGCGTCTATTCTTGCCATTAGCGTCATCCATGGCTGAACGACTCGTGCTGAATCGCTCATCAACGTAATCCATGGCAGACATTGAGCTGCGATACGAGTGACAAGTCCCATCCATGGCTGTATCGTGACTTCATGCCGCGATCAAGCAAGATCACCCTCGAGGCCGTGCGCTTCGGCGCCATCATCCGTCGCTTGCGACTCGCTCGCGGGTGGACGGCGGTCAAGCTCGCGCAGCGCGCGGGGATGAACCCGCGCTATCTCGGCGTGCTCGAACAGGGCGGCAACGACACCAGCCTCACCACGATCGTCGAGCTGTGCGATGTGCTGAATGCCGATATCGGCGAAGTGATGCGCGAGGTGGCGTCGGTGCGGAACCCGACACGACCAGTTGTCACCACGACCTCCTGACATTCATCACTCCCGCCCGTCCGCCCGCGGACGCACATTGGCGCGCATGAAAAGAATTGCATGCGCTCTCCTCCTCACCTTCATCGCCTTCGCCGCGAGCGCGGGCGATGAAATGAAGAAGCTCGCGTTCCTGGAAGGCGAATGGAAGGGCGAGGCGTGGTATCAACGCGGGCCCGGGCCGCGCGAGCACATCCTGCAGCGCGAGAAGGTCACGCCGCGCATTGGCGGAAACGTGCTGCTCGTCGAAGGGCTCGGCCACAAGAAGCTCGACAGCGGCGCGGCGGGCGAAGTCGTCCACGACGCCCTCGGCACGATGGGGTGGGACGCGGAGAAGAAGCAGTACCGCTTCGTCGCCTACAGCACGTCCGGCAACATCGACACCAACCTCGACGTCGGCGACAACCGCGCCGCGTGGGGCTTCACCACGCCGCAGGGACGCATTCGCTACACCATCCGCCTCACCGAGAAAGGGGAGTGGAACGAAGTCGGCGAGTTCTCGCGTGACGGCGAGAAGTGGCTGCAGTTCTTCGAGATGACGCTGACGAAGGTGAAGTAGCATCGCGGCATGGCTGCTTTGATCATCGTCGACATCGAAGTCACGGATCCCGTTCGATACGAGGACTACAAGCGTCTGGCATCCGCGGCGATCGCCGCGCACGGAGGTCGTTACCTCGTGCGCGGCGGAAAGAGCGAAGTGCTGGACGGCGACTGGACGCCGCGGCGGCTGGTCGTGCTGGAGTTCGACTCCGTCGAAAAAGCGAAGGCGTGGCGCGAGTCTCCGGAGTACGCCGAGGCGAAGAAGATCCGCGAGACTTGCGCGCACGCCAACATGATCGTCGTCGAAGGCGTATGACTATTGCACCGCCGCCACCGCGGCGTAGGCATTGACGTAGCCCGCGCCGATCTGATGCGGCGAATAGCCCGGCATCGGCGTCGCGGTCGACGTCAGGACGCTCTTGATCTGGTCCGGCGTGAGGCTCGCGTTCGCGTCGTACATCAGCGCGCAGACGCCGGCGATGTGCGGCGTGGCCATCGAGGTGCCGCTCATCGTCGTGTAGTACGGAATCCACGACGGCTGAATGTTGATGTCGTCGGTCACGCCGAGGACGGGCAGCACGGTGTTGAGCGAGCGCGTGGAGACGATGCTGGCGCCCGGCGCGGTGATGGTGGGGCGATACAGCGGATCGCCGATGATGCCGCGCGAGGAAAAGTCGGCGAGCGTGACGCCGTCTTTCACGCCGGCCGCGACGCCGATGACCCACGGCGCCACGCTGTACGGATTCAGCGTGTTGTCGCCGGGACCGGCGTTGCCCGAGGCGAAGACGACCGTCATGCCGGCGTCGTGGGCCGCCTTCGAGGCGACGTTGACGGGATCGTTCGCGTCGAACACTCCCTCCGAGCCCCAGGAGTTGGAGATGACTTTGATCCCGTACTGCGTGCGCTTCGAGATCACGTAGTCGAAGCCCTGCAGCGCGTAGAAGACGAAGATCAGGTCTCCCGTGCCGACGCCGACGAGGCTCGCGCCCGGCGCGACGCCGCGGTAGTAGCCGCCCGAGGCCGAGCCGGTGCCGGCGACCGTGCCGGCGCAATGCGTGCCGTGGCCGCTGGTCGTATCGCTGTTCGGAAGATTCTCGATGACTTGCGAAAAGCTCGGCGACGTCAGCGGGCTGCCGACGATCTTCACGTTCTGCAGGAGCTTTCCGTTCGCGAGATCGGGATGCAGGCCGTCCACGCCGCTGTCGATGACGGCCACGGTGACGCCGCTGCCGTCGAAGCCGAGGTCCGACCATACCTGTGTCGCGCCGATGAGCGCCGTCGACTCGTGCAGGAAGTAGTGCAGCTGCTTGTCGAGGTAGAGCGAGCGGATGCCGGTGCGGCCGAGGAGTTGGCTCGCCCCGAGCGGCGTCGTCTGGATGAGCGCCATCGGCAGCGACTGCAGCACCTGCACGCGGGACGAGAGCGTGCCGAGGAGCGTGCGGTCGAGGAGCGTCGGGACATGATCGAACGTGACGATGACGCGCAGCGGCTGGCCGCTGAACAGCTGCAGCCCGGTGAGACGCGAGGCCAGGTTCGGGTCGACGACCTGGGCCTGCAACGCGGCGGCGGCAAAGAGAACGAGAAACGCGGCAGAGAGAGAGCGAAATCTCAAGGTACGATTCCTTTCTGTCACTTCAGAGTGAGCAACGCGAGATGCACGCTCCGCACCAACATAATTCCGTCATAATCCGCCGGGCGTCGGCGGCCGATGCCGCCGCGCTCGCGGAGCTCGCGGCCCGCACGTTCGCCGACTGGTTCGGCGCGGAGAATTCCGCCGAGGACATGGCCGCGCATCTCCAGCGCTCGTATGGCGAGGAGTTGCAGCGGCGCGAGATCGAAGATCGCGATTGGGTCACGCTGCTCGCGGAGTCGGACGGCCGCGCCATCGCGTATGCGCAGGTGAAACGCGGCGAGGCGCCGGCGTGCGTATGGACTGCGGCAGCAGAGCTGCCGCTTTCGAAAGCGGCAGCAGAGCTGCCGCAGTCCAAAACGGTCGAAATCGCGCGTTTCTACGTCGATCGAAACTTTCATGGAAAGGGAATCGCCCAGACGCTGATGGCGCATGCAATCATCGAGGCGCGCAAGCTCGGCGGGGAGACGATCTGGCTCGGCGTGTGGGAGCGCAACGCGCGGGCGATCGCGTTCTACGAAAAGTGCGGCTTCCGCGACCGCGGCTCGCATCCGTTTCTCGTTGGCAGCGATCTGCAAACCGATCGGGTGATGGTTTTGCAAAGATGAAGCGCCCGCTCCTCATCCTCGCCCTGGCGGCGACGCTCTGCGCGCAGAAGGATCCCGTCTCGCGCTCGTGGAATCAGCCCGTCGCGCCGTTCCGCATCGCCGGCAACGTCTACTACGTCGGCGCGTCGGACATCACCTCGTATCTCATCACCACGCCGAAGGGCCATTTCCTCCTCGACGGCGGTTTCGAGGAGACCGCGCCGATGATCCGCGCGAACATCGAGCGCCTCGGCTTCAAGGTTTCCGACGTCCGCTTCCTCCTCAGCAGCCACGCGCATTACGACCATGCCGGCGGTCTCGCGGAGCTGAAGCGCCTCACCCGCGCGAAGTTCGTCTCCAGCGCCGGCGATCGCGCGCAGCACGCGCGCGGCGGGAAAGACGATCCGCAGTTCGGCGATCGCTTTCTCTATCCGCCGATCGTCGCCGATCGCATCATCAAAGACGGCGAGGCGCTGACGCTCGGCGGCGTGGCCATGACCGCGCACATCACCGCCGGCCATACACCCGGCTGTACGACATGGACGACGAACGCCGAAGGCAAACGCGTGGTCTTCGTCTGCAGTCCGAGCGTGCCGAAGGGCTATCAACTGGTGAACAACACAAAGTATCCGAACATCGCCGCCGACTATCGCCGCCAGTTCGCGACCCTGCACGCGCTGAAGCCCGACATTTTCCTCGGCGCGCACGGCAACTTCTTCGATCTCGCGGAGAAGATCGAATCGCGCAACTTCGTCGATCCGGAAGGCTACCGGCGATTCGTCGACGAGCTGGAACAGCGTTTCGAGAAGGTGCTCGCGGAGCAGACGGCGGCTAGCCGCACGGCACCCGGATCACGCTGAGTCCGTCGAAGCTGCCGGTCGACCAGTCCGAGGAGAACGTGATCGTGATCGGTCCCTCCACGCCGACCGTCAGCCGGCTGCCGTGGTACGTGGTGATTCCTTCCGACTGGAGCGTGCAGACGATCGAGTCGGTGCCGCTGACGGTTCCGCTGAGGTTCAGCAGGGTCGTCGTCCCCATCCCGAAAATGGTCTGCATCGTCATCTGACCCGCCACGTCCGTGTTCTGAATCCAGAGCTGGAACGTGCCGAACGGGCCGTTGATCGAATGTTTGTAGTTGTTGAAGCTGAAGCATTTCACGTCCACCGGCAGACCCGGGGTAAAGGCTAATTCGGACATGGGAAGGACCTCCTCTCGCTAGGAGTGTGTGGAAGGCAGGATATCCCTACCACTGAAACGCTTTGCCTCTTTTCCTCACTACTCCACGTCAAAAAGGAGAGAGGCCGTGATTCGTAGAAGCATTTGCGCGATTGCGCTCGCATGGTGGGTAGCGTCACCGGTCCTGGCCGAGAAGATCACGTCGATGGCGATCCACGTGAAAACGGGAAACGTGTCGGGAGGGGGAACGGACAACGACGTCGCGCTGACGTTGATCTTCGAGACGCCCGGCGGCGGAGGGCCGCCCGTTACGCGCAGCTGGAACCTCGACACCCCGGATCACGACGACTTCGAGAGCGGAAACTACGAGGGGTTCGCCCTCTCCGGCCCATTGCCGCAGCGGGCGTGCGAGATCAAGAGTCTCACCATCAGCAAATCGCCGGACGACTACAACGGCGGATGGAGGCTCGAGTTCGTCGAGCTGCTGATCAACGGTAAGGTGTTCTACAAAGGGGTGGCGAACCGGTGGCTCGAGGACAACTCGCGTACCTGGCCCGCCGGCGACTTTCCGAACAACGTCTGCCCGCCGCCGCCCGTGCCGCCCGGTATCAATCTCGGCACGGCCATTCCGATCCCGCACTGCGAGCTGACCATCATCAAGGGAACGGTCGAATTCCCGGAGAAGGTCATCGAGCCCGACGCCGACTGCGACGGCGTGCCCGACAAGGAAGACAACACCTTCTCGCCGCCCGACTCCGATCAGGACGGGATCTGCGACGCCTGCGAGGATTTCAATCAGAACGGCAAGGTCGATCCGGGCGAGACCGATCCGAAGAAAAGCGACAGCGACGGCGACGGCCTCGACGATCTCGACGACCTGCCCGACAAGGACAAGGACGGTCTGGCCGACATCTTCGAGGACAAGAACCGGAACGGCCTGCAGGACGCCGGCGAAACGGACTGGCAGAATCCCGACAGCGACGGCGACGGATGGCTCGACGGGTTTCGCAACATTCGATCGACTCTTTATCTCACCAGGATCGAATGTCTCAACGAGCAGGAGGACATCGGCGACGACGAGTTGTTCCTCACGTTCAATCACGCCCGCGTGCCGTCCGACGCAAGCGTCGACGGTTCATGGGAGCTGGAAGGAGGGGACAGCGTTGCCCCGATGCTCGCGGTGGCGCACCGGACCCTCGACCTCAGTTTCTCGGTCCGCATCGACGTGCGGGAAGACGACTGGTTCGACTTCAGCGATGACGACTTCATCCTCGACAAGGACCAGAAGTTCGCCTCGAACGGTTCCTTCATTCTGCCGTACAAGGACGAGTCCTTCTGGGATACGACCGAGTACAAGTTTCATTTCCTCGCCGTCCAGACGTGGTTTGCCGACCCCAGTCCATTGGACATGAACGGCGAGGCCGACACCGATGGGGATGGAATCACCGACACCAGAGAACGGGCCGTCGCGTTCGACCTGGGCGGAGTCGCCGATCCGCAGCGGCCGGACATCTACATGGAGCTCGACTCCGTCGGCAAGGATCAGGTGCCGGAGCGCTTCACGCGCGAGGACATCGCCAGCCGGTTCACGGATCATGGCTTCGATTTCCATCTCGACGACGGCACCTTCGGCGGCGGCACGGTGCTTCCGGAGGAGGACTCGCTCTCTCTGAAGGGTCCCGGCTCGAGCGTGCTCACCCACCGCAAGACCGATTTCGCGGCTTCGCGCTGCGGCGTCTTCCACTATGCGATGGCGGTCGACGTGGTGAAGATCGGCGACGAGAAATTGTTCGGGAAAGCCGATCGCGTGATCAAAGACGCGAGTGGCAAGACCCTCTGCGGCTTCGGAGATGTCCTGGTGTTCAAGTCCGACTACCTCGATCACGTCTCCGATCTGGAGTCGATTGTCTGGATCCACGAGCTCGGCCACAACCTCGGCCTCTGCCATCTTCCCGGCGACAACGAAGAAGTCGTCAGCACCACAGGCGGCTGCTCGGGAAGCTGCCCGCCCAAGGTTTCCTGCAATTGCGTCCACTACACGAACGACCGGTGGAACGATTCCGCGATGGGCTCGGGCTTCAGCTTCCCCTGGGTCGACGACCTCATCCAGGCCATCGACCGCGAGCCCGATTACGACGAGAAGGAGTGGGCAGTGATCGACTTGAAGCCGATTCGGGGGACGGGAAATTGTCCGTAGCCAGGGTCAGCACTGCGAAGCGGTGACCGCGAGCGCGCCGGCGAGCACCGCCAGCGCGGCGGTGATGACCGGATTGATGCATGCCGCCAGCGCTGCGACGACGCCCAGCCAGCCGAGGAGGGGAATGACGACGCCGGAGATCGCGATCACGAGCTCCTTCGCCACCTCGCACCAGGACTTGTCGCAGCGCTGCTTCCACCACGCCATCACGCCCAGACCGATCCCGGTGAAGCCGCTGCCGAGAGCCCAGAAGGCTGGGCAGCAGGTGGTGAAACAGAGGAGGATCAGGCCCACGCCAATCAAGACCTGCCAGGTGAACAGGATCCCCCACGCGCATGGCTTAGGGCAGAAAATCGCGAAGAGGATGCCGGCGATCAGCGCGATCCCGGCGAAGATCGCGGCGGCCGTGAAGAGAAACGTGGCCGCGGGCGGAATGCACAGCGCGATCGAGGCCGCGGCGATGGCCAGGATCGCGGCGATCGTCATGATGATGCGCGCGCCGAGGCATCCGAATCCGCCGCCGCCACCGTTGCCGCCGTTGCCTCCGCCGCCGCAGGCCGGGACCGTGACGTTCGTCGATCCGGACGACGACGGACAGCCGGGGCGGTTTACCGTCACGGTCGCCGTGAACGTGCCGGCGGTCGCGTAATCGTGCGAGGCATTCGGTCCGGGGTTCGTGACCTGCGGCGAGCCGTCGCCGAAGTTCAACGTGTAGTTGCCGGGCGCGGCGGGCGGATTGGTGATCGCGCTGAAGCTCACCGTCGCCGTGTTCGTGCCGCCCGCGCATTCATTCGCGCCGAGGGTTGCGCTGACCATGGTGATGACCGGGCAGCACGGCAGGACGGTGACGGAGGTGTTGGCGAAGCCGCAGAACGTAGGAAACGGACAGAACACGACCACGCTCACGCCGAAGTTGCCGGCCGTCGTGTAGTTGTGGTTGGCGTTCGGTACATTGGTGATGAGCTGCGGACTCCCGTCCCCGAAATCCCACCGGTATTCGCAGCCGGCGACCGGAGGCACCAGGACGGCGTTGAACGTCCCGGTCGCAAAGCCGGGCTGGGCGCAGCCGGTCACGGTGCCGTTGACGGTGATCGTCTGCGGGCATTGGACGTTGCAGGGCGGAATCACGACCTGCACGCTGTCGCGAATGAAGCAGTCGCCCGTGGGGGTTACGCAGGTCGCGCCCACCACCGCGGTGAACGTGCCGGGATTCGCATAGGTGTGCGTGACCGTCGGAACGTTCGTAACCTGGACCGGCGAGCCGTCACCGAAGTTCCATTGATACGTGCAGTTCGGCAGGGGAGGGTTGATGGTGAACGTGAACGTGGCCGTCGCGGTCGAGCCCCCGCCCGCGCAGCCGGTGACGACAACCGTTAAATCGCCGGTCGAGTCGCCGCACGGACCGGGCCCCGTTTCACACTGCAGCACGCCCTGCACCCGTTCGAAGCAATCGGGATTGTTCGAGCACGACGCGATCACCTCGAACGGTTTGGTGCAGGCGCACTGATTCGCACCCGCGGTGAAGACCGCGATCCATGCGCCGGCCGCATCGATCGGCACGGTCAGCGAGAGCGGCGAGCCGCCGCTGCAGGTGAGCCTCACGTCGACGGTGCCGGCGGTGCATTCGTTGGCCGTACCGGTGACCCGGATCGAGGTCGGCACCGTGTTGCCGGGATTGACGATACCCGTCACCGAGGTGACGTGAATCTCGCAGGCCATATGCTTTGACGGAAGTATAGCCCGGAATCGAGCCGGACAGTAAAGTGGAGGACAGGCACTCCTGCCTGTCCAGACCAAGAGGGACAGGCAGGAGTGCCTGTCCTCCACCTTGCATCGATTTCCCAAAACCTGCGTATATAGCGGCAGGATGACGGCAATCGTGGTGGACATGCCTGGCCCGGAGCCGATACTGCCGAGGGCGCAACAGGGGGATCATGACGCCTTCGCGCAGATCGTCGAGCAGCACGAAGCCATGGTGTTCAGTCTCGGATATCACTTCTTCAATGACCGCGGCCGCGCCGAGGAGATCGCGCAGGATGTCTTTCTCCAGCTGTATCGCAGCCTCGGCACGATCGAGTCGGAGGCGCACCTGCTCTTCTGGCTGCGCCAGGTCACCACGCGCCGCTGCATCGATCTCACCCGGCGCTCGCGGATGAAAGCCGTCAGCCTCGAAGACGCCGGCGAGATCCGCGCCGCCGAAAAGCGCAGCGACGCGCTCATGGATCGCAAGCTGAAGGCGCTCATCGAACAGTTGCCCGACATCCAGCGCGCCGTCGTCACGTTACGCTATCAGGAAGATCTCGATCCGTCGGACATCTGCCGGATCGTCAACCTCCCGGTCAACACCGTGAAGAGTCATCTGCACCGGGCACTGCAGGCCCTGCGTAGAAAGCTTGGAGAAACAACCTCATGAATCTCGAGAACGATCTCAAACGCGCCTTGCACCGCGAATCGCCGCCGGCCGGTTTCGCGGGACGGGTGATGCAGCGCATCGAGAGTGGAGCGGCGGGCTTCAGCCCGCCGAGCTCCGGCATGCTGAAGCCTGCCGCTCCACTGTGGTGGCGTGCCGCCGCGGCCTCGGTGATTCTCGCGGCGGCGCTCGGCGGGTATCGCATCCACGAGCTCCGCCAGGAGCGCGGCGAGCGGGCGAAGGAACAGGTCCTTCGGGCCATGAGCATCGCCAGCGAGAAGGTGCACTATGCCCAGAAGCAGGTGCGTGAGATCGGATCGCACTAACGACTAAGGAGACATACAGCCATGCGCAAACTGATTCTGATTCTCATCATCGTGCTCCTCGCCGTTCCGGCGATGGCGCAGCAGATCAAGATGGACTTCCCCGATCTCGCCGAGCGCGCCGACGAAGTGGTCGACATCACTCTCGACGCGTCCCTGCTTCGCCTCGGCGTGAAGTTTCTCTCCGACAAAGACGAAGACCAGCGCACCGTGCGCGAGCTCGTCAAGAACCTCGAAGGGATCTACGTCCGCAGCTACGAGTTCTCGCACGACAACGAGTACGACCGCACGCTCATCGATCGCGTGAAATCGCAGCTCGGCCCCACCTGGAAGCCGCTCGTCACCGTTCGCAGCAAGCGCAAAGACAACGTGAACATCATGGCGGACATGCGCGGCGACCGCGTCGTCGGCCTGGTGATCATCGCCACCGAGCCGCGCGAGTTCACGATCGTCAACATCGTCGGACCGATCGACATCGACAAGCTCGCCTCCCTCGAGGGCGAGTTCGGGATTCCGAAATGGTCGAAGGGGAAAGATCGTGACTAAGCGACTGCTCTGCGCCGTACTCCTCACCGCGCTCGCGCTGCCGATGTACGCCGACTTCAACTCGATCGCGCGCGCCATCGATCGACAGCAGGGAGTGAAACGCGTCTGGGTGCCGGGGCTCGGATTGGCGCGTTTCCTCGTGTGGGTCGTTCGTCCGAAGGGCGTGCACGACTTCCAGCTCGTCACGTTCGAAGGCGGCGACGACGCCGATCCGCGTCAGCTGCAGGCGATCATGCGCGACAACGTCGGACCCGGCTTCACGCCGCTGGTGCGGGTGTGGTCGAAGAAGTCACGCGAGTGGAGCTTCATCTACGCGCGCACGCGGCCGAACAGTGAGCGCGTCGAGTTGATCGTGCTCGCGCATGATGACGAAGACACGGTTCTCGTCCGTGTAGACGTCGACGCCACGATCATCGGACGCGAGCTGCATACTCCGAGAAGCGTGACGCGATACGCGCAGCAGTGAGACAGAAAGTCAGGAAGTCCGGGTGTAGAATGCACGGTCTCCAAAATGGCCCGGCACCAAGAACGCGACGAGTCGTACGATCTCCTCAATCATTACCTGCAGGAAATCGCAAAAATCCCCCGGCTCACGCCTGAACGTGAGAAGGAGCTGGGGCGTCGCGTCCAGCAGAACGACAAGGCCGCGCTCGAAGAGCTCGTCAAAGCGAACCTCCGGTTCGTGGTGTCGTACGCGAAGCGCTATCGCAACGCGCACGTGCTGTTCCTCGACCTGATCAACGAAGGCAACATCGGACTCATCCAGGCCGCGAAAAAGTACGACCCCGACAAGAACGTCAAGTTCATCACGTACGCGGTGTGGTGGATCCGCCAGGCGATCCTGCACGCGCTGTCCGAACAGGCCGGCGCGTTCCGCCTCCCGCCGAAGCGCGCGAATCTGATGTACCGGCTGGAGAAGGCGATCGCCACCGCGATCACCGAGGGGAATCACATCCCCACGCCGGACGAGCTCGCGATCAACCTCGGCGTGACGGTGAAGGAAGTCCAGACGCTGCTGCAGGCGAACACGGACAACTATTCGCTCAACGCCGAGCTCGACGAAGACTCGCACACCGAGCTCGCGGACGTGATCGAGCAGACCACGATCCCGTCGGCGGAAGACTCGATGCAGGAGCAGTCGCGCCGCGAGGAGTTGCTCGCGCACATGTCCGAGCTCTCGCCGAAAGAGCGCCTCGTCCTCACGCTGCGCCACGGCGTGAGCGACAACATCCCGAAGAGCATCCGCGAGCTCGCGCACTTTCTGAATCGCACGACCGAAAACGTGACCGCGGTGCTCGACAGCGCCCGCCAGAAAGTCTGCGCCCAGCTCGGCATCAACGACAGCGAGCTGGCCGTCCTCCTCCTCTACACGAACCCCAACCCGAAGGCGTGGCCGCGCTACTGGTACGAGCTCAACGACCGCCCCGAAGGCATGACCGCCGATCTTCCGAAAGACCGCCTTCCCATCCTCCAGAGCCTGCGCGAAAAAGGCAGCGTGCAGCAAGCCATCGACGCGCTGACGCTCGAAGAGAAAACGATCGTCAAGCTGCGCTACGGCGTGCTGCAGGATGACGAGCTGACGCTGCGGGATATTGGGGAGATTCTTGGACTGTCGCGCGAGCGCGTGCGGCAGATCGAGAGCCGGGCGGAGGCGAAGTGCCGGCGCAGCGTGCGCCGCGAGCGGTAGGCGGCGAGGACGCCGCCTGACCAGCCGGCGAGACGCCGGCGCTCCCAACGCCGCCGTGCCTCGGAACGCCGGCGTCCGCGCCGGCTGGCCCGGCGGCGTCCTCGCCGCCGCGTCACTCCGTATAAACTACCCCCCGATGCCCGACCCCCAAATCCCGCCCATGGGCCGCCTCGACGCCTTCGACGTCGGGCCGCGAAAGCTCACGATTCAGACCGAGTTCTTTGCCCGCCCCGCGTGGCGGATCGAGACGAAGGTGTACCTCGGCGGGGAGCTCAAGAAGGTGTACACCGAGGACGTCGCGGAGGGCGGGGAAGGGGAGC
>DATFHJ010000474.1:0-5888 GCA_035248585.1 Thermoanaerobaculia bacterium | reverse complement strand
CGGCGGCGGCTCGACGCTCTTCTCGAACGGCTTCGAGAGCAGCACGGGCTGGACGATCGCCGACGTCTCCGGCACCGCCGGCAACTGGACGTTCAACACGTCCGGCACCCTGCCGACGGCGAGCCCGCACGGCGGCAGCTTCCTGGCGAAGTTCAACTCGTACGACGCCGCGGCCGGCTCGCAGACGCGCATCTCGCAGACGACCGGCTTCGCGATCCCCGGCAGCGCCACGACCGCGACGCTGAAGTTCTGGATGTACCACGACACCGGCTACTCGACGTCCGCCGATCGAGTGCAGGTGCAGGTCAACACCGGCTCGGGCTGGGTCAACGCCGGCAGCGCCGTCAACCGCTACGACGGCTCCACCGGCTGGAAGCAGCACACGATCGACCTCACCGCCTACAAGGGCACGACCGTGCAGCTCGGCTTCCTCGGCATCAGCGCCTTCGGCAACAACGTCTTCATCGACGACGTGACGGTGACGAACCCGTAGTCGTCTTTCTCAGCAGTCCCTGTGGAGCGGCGGGCTTTCAGCCCGCCGTTTCCTTTTTCCGGCGGGCTGAAGCCCGCCGCTCCACGCGAACTTTCTCCTCCCGTCCCTCTCACCTGCAAGGTTCGATGGAAGGAGAAAAGAGATGAGGAAACCAGCTTCGATTCCCAAAGCACGTCCACGAAAAAAAGCCCCACCGCGTCGAAGAGCACCGAAAAACAGCGCGCCCCAGAGCGACAACGGTACGTCGATCAAGAAAGCGTTGATCGTCGGCATCTCCGACTACAACGGCAAGCTCCCAGCTCTCGACTCGCCGGTGCGGGAGATCGAGGAGTGGCGCGATCTCCTGATGGACAACTATGGATTCACGGCGGACAACATCCGCCTGCTGGCGAACGACCGCGCCCGGCGCGACGAGATCGTCGTTCGCCTCAACTGGCTTTTCAAAAACGCGCGGCCAGGGGATCAACTCGTCTTCTACTTCGCCGGACATGGCGAACAGCTGCAGGCGCGCGATCGCAACAGCGGGGAGATCCTGGACAACATGGACGAGGCCCTCGTTGCCTATCCCTCCGCGCCGACGGATGATCTCCAGGACATGGCTCTTTACGACAACCAGCTGTTCGAGATCCTCGTCGACAACCAGGTCCCGCAAGGCACGAACGTGACGTTCATCCTCGACTGTTGCCGGGGAGGCGGCTTCAACAGCCGTGATTTCCCCGGATATCCCAATGTGATGTCGGTGATGCCGCCGGTCGACCTGAGGCATCGCTCGCTGCATCGCTTCTCCGATGACAATCGTCCGCGGCGAGCTACGGCCCAGCCCGCGGAGATGCCGGTGCTTCTCAACGCGGCCGGCGAGTTCAACGTGTCGGTGGAAATGACTCTCGAGGGCGAACGGCGTTCGCTGTTCAGCTATTACGCGCTCAAGAGCCTGCGGGAAAACCCGAAGCAGACCTATAGCGACTTGCTCAGCAGCATTTTCGGACCCATCCAGCAGCGCTATCGCTTGCAGCATCCGAATCTGCGCGGGAACACGGCTCGCCGCACCAACCCGTTTCTGACTTGAGCAGGAGGTTACAAATGAGCATTCTCAGCGTTCGCATCATCGGCATCTGCACTCTCATTGACCGGCAGGGCGGCGGCAAGCGCGTGGTCTTGCCCGTGGACAGGCGTGCGGAGCAACGCGACGACGGAAGGCACATTCCGTACGTCGAGATCGATCTCATCGATCAGGTCGCAGTGAACGGGAGGTTCGTCCGGGACAAGATCTACACGCGCGATCTGGCCGCCTACCGCCGCTTTCATCTTTTCAACGATCGCATCTCCATTCTCAATGTCGATACCAAGAAGGCTTCGCCGCTGAATGTGCTGAGTACCTATGAGGAGCGCGTGCCGTCGCTCAGCAAAGTCGCACCAAACGGAACGATCACCCCCATCCCGGGAGTGCTGTCCACTCCGCCCGAGAAGTCCCTCGTCGCCGGCTACTTCGACATGACCCACGGCGACCTGCACACCGGCCCCCCGAACGTGCATCCCACGGTCTTCTCGACGCCCACAAAGTGGCCGACACGCCGCCTCGCGCAGTGGGTCGAATTGCAGATTCCGATCATCGACAAACAACGGCCGGTCATCCAGGTGGAGAACTTTGCGGACCGCTTCGGCGGAACGCGAACGATCGAGCTGTCCGAAGTCGCTGCCCGCATCACCATCGGCAATCAGCTCGAGGCCGACATCGAGCGGGGCGCCGGCCAGGCGCACGGGCCGCAGAGCGAGGATTTCCGAGCCCACTTCGAGCTCTATTACGATCTCTTCCAAGGCGTCCCCGCCGATGCGTCGCGGCCGGAGAGAACTCTTTCCGTTCCCAATGGTTGTGTGGTGGTCGGACAGCCGTAAGCTATGATGCCTCCGTTCCAAAAACGGAGGCATCTTGGCCGCTCACCGATCCGGCGTTCGAGTCGTCGCATGGTCGCTGGCTATCACCGCGATCCTGGCGATCACCGCAACGCGGATGCGTGGACCAATCCGCAAGGCGTGGCGTGAAGCGCTGCTCCGCACGGCGGTCCAGGGATCGGCGCACGACCTGACGCCGCGCTTCGTCGCGAAGCCCGAAGCCGGCGCGCTTCTCGCGATCGGCATGTCGGTCCTGCCGCGAACCCGAAACGCGCAAGGCGCGGCCTCCGCGCTGCTCCAAAACGTCGGCAAGGACCGAGCGCCCATGGATCTCCACGCCATCGGCGTGGCGCATTTTGTCCATGGCAATGCGCGCTCGGCGGTGAATCATCTCCGCGCAGCCGTTACCGCCGAGCCGCATGCCGAATGGTGGAGCGATCTCGCCGCCGCCGAGGTTCAATACGGTGATTCGTCGAACGACATGGAACGCTATGTGGCGGCGCTGGAAGCTACAGACCACGCCCTCGCTCTCGATGAAGGTATCGCCCAGGCGCATCACAACCGGGCCATGGCCATCGAGCGTCTGGGATTTCCCACAGTCGCGCTGAGCGAATGGAAAAAATCAGTGGAGCTCGAGCGCGATCCGGTGTGGGCCAGTCGGATTTCGTTGCACGTCCATGAACTCACCCGAGCCCGGCCGGCGCGGGAAGCGTGGGCGGACGCGCAGCAGCGCATCGTGTCATTGAGCCGCCCCGAGCTCGAGCGGCTAATCGACAGTCATCCCGAAGAAGCGCGCATCTGGGGCGAGGGGATCTTCCTACCGTTCTGGGCCAAGGCCTATCTCGACGGCAAGGACGGCGACACCTACCTGAACGCAAGCCGCGTGATCGGCGATCGCATCGCGGCACGGGCCGGCGAGCGGATCGTGCGCGATACGGTCGCGGCCATCGACACAAACGAGCGAGGACGGCGCGACGTGCTCGCCCGAGGACTGTCGCGCTACTTCGACGGGCGCTTCGCATTCAAAGAGGGCCGGTTGGAGGATGCCGTGCGCGAGCTCGAGCAGTCGCGTCGCGAATTCATCTCCGCCGGAAATCCCATGGCGGATGTCGTCAGCCTCTATCTCGCAACCAGCAACATCCGCAGGAATCGCGTCGACGCAGCGCGTCCGGCACTTGTCGCACTTCGGGGCAGATCAGAGCGGGCCTCGGGTCACCAGTCTCTGGCGGGGCTCGCCGAGCAATACATCGCGCTGATCGACGCAATGAACGGGCGATGGGGCGACGCACTAGAAACGGCGCACTTCGCGCGCGAGCGTTTTCGGCGGCTAGGCGAGCAGCACAATGCCGCCGAGGCAGAGCTCATCATGGGTGACGTCCTGACGTTCCTCGGCCAGCCGCACGCCGCATGGACGCACTATGTACGCGCTGCGCGCGCATTCTCGGCCACCGGCAACTGGGACCGCCTGCGGCTCTGCGCCGCGGAAATGAGTTACCTCGAGCTTCGCCGGCACCGATGGGCTCCTGCACGCGCGATCTCGCAGATCGAGCTCGGTCTTGGAGGTCCTCCCGAGCTACTCGCGAATACCTATCTGCGCGCCGGCGCCGCCGCGTTCGGATCGGGGGATACAGACGCGGCATGGGCATCCATCCGGGAAGCACGGGCGGTAGCGCGATCGGAGAAGAGCAGCGACACGAGGGAGCGCCTGTTCTCCGACATCGTCGCGTTGGAAGGGCGAATGCTGACGGCATCGGATCCGGCCGATGCTGCGGCACGAATCACGGAGTCGATCGATTTTCAACTGCGCGCAGGGCGCGCGTTTGCGTTGCCGGAGCTGTACCTCGCCCGTGGACGCGCGCGGGCAAAGCCAGAAGCGCTCGCCGACTTTCGCAGGGGGATCGAAATCCTCGAGAGCCAGCGGATGCGCGTCCGCGATTACCAGTTGCGAGCGGGATTTCTCGACGACCCGCGCGACCTGTTCGCTGCGGCCGTCGATGCTTCCATCGACGTCGGCGACGTCGACGGTGCGTTCGAATATCTCGAGCGCGGCCGCAGCCGGACGCTCCTCGAGGAGCTCGACACCGACCCGCAATCGTTGCAACCGGCGGCGACCGCCGTCATCCGGCAGAGTCTCGAGCCCGGAACGATTCTCGTCGCGTACGCACTCCTGCCCGCGCGCGTCGCGATCTTCGTCGTCGATCGAAACCAGGTCTCGGTCCGCATGAGCGACATTCCCACGGCGACCGTGCGAGAGCAGGTCCATCGCTTCATGGACGCGATTTCGTACAGACGGCCCATCGCCGACACCGCGACCGCGCTTTACGACGCTCTCGTGACACCGATCCACGATCTCATCGGCGTAGACACGGTCGTGATCGTTCCTGATCCGGAGCTCGAGCAAGTGCCGTTCGCGGCCCTCCTGGACCGCCGCACCAGCTCGTACCTGATCGAGTCGCATGACCTCCTGATCGAGCCGAGTGCCGCGGTGTACGTCGCGTGCGCACAGCGCGCGAAGCAGTATCTCGAGGACCCGCAGTCACTGGCTCTTTTTGCGAATCCGGAGCATCCCCAGGAACCGGAGTTCCCTCCCCTGCCAGCCGCTGATGACGAAGCGGCCGTGCTCGCCCGCTTGTACCCCGATGCCCTGGTGCGGCGTGGCGCAGAAGCAACCGCCGCGCGCTTTCGCCGCGACGCCAGCCATTACGGAATGGTGCAGTTCTCGGGACATGCCCGCGTGAACCGCGCAGAGCCATGGAAATCAGCACTGATTTTCGACGAGCCCATGACCGCGGAAGAAATCGCGTCGATGCGGTTTCCGCGCACCCGCATGGCGCTGCTCAGCGCATGCAGCACGGTCGCTCCGGATTCGAATCGGATGGAGGGAACCTCCGCCATCGCTCGCGCCTTCCTGATGGCTGGCGTTCCCGCCGTCGCCGGCACGCTCTGGGACGTCGAGGACACCGCGGCGGCCGAGTTGACCCTGCAGTTGCACCGCCGGCTCGCTCGTGGACTCTCCACGGCTGCGGCACTGCGGGACGTGCAGCGCAACCTGATCCGCGGCCCCGCGGCCCGGCATCCCGCCGACTGGGCAGGCTTCGTCATTCTCGGCGCGGATTAGTCTATAATTCCAGAACAACCTAACAAATGAATAAAACCCGTTCCCTGGTACGAAAGGAATGGTGGCGGACATGAAGCCTCTCGCACTGCTGCTCGCGGGTCTTCTCCTTCTCTCCTTCGCTCCGGCGGCCGCCGCGAACGACGCTCCGGCGGTAACCACCGACAAGCCGGTCTACGCTCCCGGCGAAGTCGTCACGCTGCGCGGCGAGGGGTGGGCTCCGGGCGAGCCGGTCTCGATCGTGATCGCCGCCGAAGGCGGCGGCGCGACGACGTTGCGCGCGACCGCGGACAGCAGCGGCGCGTTCACGCTGACGGCGACGATGCCGGACGAAGACGCACCGAAGAGCGCGGGCCGGTCGCCGGTACGTATCGCGGCCGCGAGCGCCGA
>DATFHJ010000473.1:0-4363 GCA_035248585.1 Thermoanaerobaculia bacterium | reverse complement strand
AACGCAGACCGTCGCCGAAACGCGTCCCGCTCCCACGCCCGCGCCGGTCGTGGAGCAGCCCACGCCGCAGCCGGCCGCACCCGCGCCCGCGCCGGTGCAGGAGACGCCGACGCGCCGCACGTTCCGCGAGGGCGAGCTCGTTCCCGCCGGTACGCCGGGTCTGGTCTCGCCGCGCATCACGCGCATGGGCAGCGTGCCGTATCCGGCCGTCGCCCGTTTGCAGCGCGTCGAGGGAACGGTGCTGGCGAACGTGCTGGTGTCGGAGACCGGGCAGGTGCTGCAGGTGCAGATCCTGCGCGGCATCAATCGTCCGGTCGGTCTGAATGAAGCGGCGGAGCAGACCATGCGCCGCTCCTCGTTCGCGCCCGGCTCCGTCGAGGGCGTGCGTGTGCGGGCATGGCTGACCGTGCCGGTGCAGTTCAAGCTATGATTAAAATTCGTCGGAGGGTGAGATGCCGGTTCTGACCGATCAACAGAGAAAGTTCTACGAGACCACGCTTCAGGTAACGAAGCAGGAGATCAACGATCTGAAAGATCAGATCGAAGAAGAGCTGGCGAAAGTGAAAGACCGCATCGCCGAGCTGCAAAGCGCGATCAACGCCTCGAAGCAAATGTACGCCGCCGCGTGCAATCGACTGGGCGTGAACAACGATATGGAAGATGAAGAGGGCGGTGAGGGATAGTTCGCGCATTGACGACGTCGTAGGACCGCGGCTCAAAGCCGCGGTTTTTGTTTGCGTCCTCTTCGTCCTGACCTGCGCCCCCCCCGAACAAACTTCCCACACCGACGACCTCGGCCGTCCTGTCGCTCTCACCCCCAGAATCACCCGCGTCGTCTCCCTCGCTCCCAATCTCACCGAAATGCTTTTCTCCCTCGGCGCGGGCGATCGTGTCGTCGGCACCGATGACTTCTCAAACTTCCCGTCCGAGGCGAAGAAGATTCCGAAGGTCGGCGGCATGCAGCCGAACGTGGAGAAGATCGCCGCGCTGAAGCCCGATCTCGTCATCGCCTCGACGGAAGGGAATCATCCGAATCTCGCCGCCGCGCTGAAGGCGGCGGCGATTCCGTTGTACGTCGTGCGCACCGATCGCCTCGAACAGATCGCGCCGGCGATGGAGCGGCTCGGGCGGTTGCTCGATGCGCCGAAGACGGACGACGCCGTGCGCGAACTGCGTGCGGCGATCGATGCGCAGCGGCGTACGCGCGCGACGCGGAGACGCATCCTCTTCGCCGTCTGGACCGATCCGTTGTACGTCGCGGGGCAGAACACGTTCACCGACGATCTGCTGCAACTCACCGGTGCACGGAACTCGGTGCAGGTCGGCGGCTGGCCGCAGTATTCGCTCGAGTCGCTCGCCGCGTCGCCGCCGGAGCTGATTCTTTATCCGCGCGGCGCGGTGACGCCGGAGCAGGTCGAGTTGTTGAAGAAACGTGTCCCGGCGTTACAGGCCGAAGTCGTTTCGGTAAACGAAGACATTTTTCAGCGGCCCGGACCGAGGGTCGCCGAGGCGGCGAAGGCGCTCAATGCGATACTGGATGCGAGAGGTGATCGATGAGCAAGTATCACATCGCCCAGATCAACATCGCCAGCATGAAGGCGCCGCTCGACAGCGAAGTCATGGCCGGCTTCGTGAACCGGCTCGACGAGATCAACGCCATCGCCGATGACGCGCCGGGATTCGTCTGGCGGCTGCAGACCGATGAAGGAAACGCGACGTATCTCCGCCCGTTCGACGACGACAAGATCATCGTCAACATGTCGGTGTGGGAAAGCGTCGAGGCGCTGAAGGAGTACGTCTACAAGTCGGCGCACAAGGAGCTGCTGCGCCAGCGCCGCGACTGGTTCGAGGACCACTTCTCCAGCGTCTACATGGCGATGTGGTGGGTGCCGGAGGGACACATCCCGGGGATGGACGAGGCGAAAAAGCGCCTGAAACATCTCGAAGAGCACGGCCCGTCGCAGTTCGCGTTCACGTTCAAGACGATCCAGCCGCCGGATGAAGGATTCCTGGCGTCGCTGGACTGGTCTATCTTCTTGCCGTGTCCCGCGCAGGCCTGATCCTCGCGTTTCTTCTCGTTTTCTCGATTGCACTCGGCGTCGCCTTCGGCTCGGTCTCCATCGACTTGCACGATGAGACCGCCCGCATGATCCTGCTGCGCCTCCGATTGCCGCGCGTGCTGCTGGCCGCGGCGATCGGCGCGGCACTCGCCGTGGCCGGCGTCACGTTCCAGACGCTGCTCCGCAACCCGCTCGCCGATCCGTTCATCCTCGGCGTGTCCGGCGGCGCGGCCTCCGGCGCGGCCGTGGCCACGGCGCTGCAATGGAACCGCATCCCCGGCCTCGTCCCGCTGGTCGCCTTCGCCGGCGCGCTCCTCGCCACCGCCGCGGTGTTTCTTCTCGCGCGCCGCCGCGATCACACCGATCCCGTGCGCCTCCTGATCTCCGGCCTCGTGCTCAACGCCTTCTTCTCCGCCGTGATCCTGATCTCGTTCTCGCTCTCGCCGCAGAGCGATCTCACCGCGGCGTTGAAGTGGATGATGGGCACGCTCTTCGGTGCGACGTGGGGGAGCGTGATCCTCGTGGCGTCGCTGCTCCTCGCCGCGATGCTCGTCCTGGCCTTCGTGGCCAACGATCTGCGGCTTCTCGTCTTCGGCGAAGAAGACGCGAAGGCGCGCGGCGTCGACGTCGAGCGCGTGAAGCTGATCGGCTTCGGCGCCGCGTCCGTGATCACCGGCGCGGCCGTCGCCGTCAGCGGCATCATCGGCTTCGTCGGCCTGCTCGTCCCGCATCTCATCCGCCTGATCTGGCGCCGCGACTTCCGCCTGCTCCTCCCGCTCTGCGCCCTCGGCGGCGCAACGCTCGTCGTTTGCGCCGATCTCGTCTCGCGCATCGTCGTCCGCACGACCGAGCTGCCGATCGGCGCATTCACGGCCATCCTCGGCGTGCCGTTTTTTCTGTCGCTGCTGAGGAAAGCGCCGTGATGCTCGAGCTTCGCGATGTCACGTACTCCTACGCCAATGCGCCCGCGGTGAATGGCGTGAACCTGTCGATCGGCGAACGCGAGCTCGTCGCACTTGCCGGTCCGAACGGCTCCGGCAAATCGACGCTGTTGAAACTGATCGCCCGCGTGTTCACTCCGCAAAGCGGCGAAGTGCGTTTCGAGGGGAAGCAGTTGGCGGAGTGGCAGGGGAAGGAGTACGCGCGCCGCGTCGGCTATCTGCCGCAGGATCCCGATCCCGCGTTTCCGATGCGCGCCATCGAGGTGGTGGTCTCCGGCCGCGCGCCGTACCTCGGGCGCTTCGCGTGGGAGAGCGATGCCGATTGGGAAGAGGCGTCGCGCGCGCTGGCGCTCTGCGACGCCACGCACCTCGCGGACCGCTATCTCGACGAGATGAGCGGCGGCGAGCGGAAGCGCGTCTTCCTCGCCCGCGTCCTGGCCGGCACGCCGCGCCTCATCCTGCTCGACGAGCCGTTCGCGGCGCTCGACATCTCGCACGTGCAGCAGTTCTCCGCGCTCCTGCGCGAAGTGGTCGACCGCACCGGCTGTACCGTCCTTTTTGCCGCGCACGATCTCAACTGGGCCGCGGCCGAAAGCGATCGGATGCTGGTGATGCAGCGCGGCACGCTTGCCCTCGACGCGCCGCCCGCCGGCGTTCTGCGCGGCGACGTCATGCGGGCGATGTTCGGCTTCGAGGCCGAGACCGTCGTGTCCGGCGGAAGAACGTGGGTTGTTCCGAAAACGTGAAACGTTTTCGGCCTCAACGTCACTACCTGCCTCGGAGGAAAGAAAAGCATGTCAAGACGTCTCTCTCTTCGTCTCGTTCTGTTCTCGCTCATCGCCCTCGGCATGTCCGCGCCCGCGTTCGCGCTCAACGTCGTCAACACGTCCTGGACGGTGCAGTGCATCTTCAGCCCGACGTGCAGTGTCAGCGTGACCGACTACGTCTCTGAATTCGCGGTGAGCGGCGGCAGCGGCAACGGCCGCCTGCAGTCGCGCGTCTTTCAGTCGCAGGACGGCAACTGGGTGTACGAGTACCGCATCAACATGACCCAGGTGGCGGGCCTCACGTATCCGCCGTACGCCGATTACCTCGCGATCAGCAATTGGGGGACGTTCCAGCAGTACGACTTCAACTCCGACAGCGTGGCCACGGATCACGTCTTCAACATCACCAGCGGCGGCATCGGCACGAAGGCCGTGACCTCGGCATTTCCGGTCGCGCCGAACTGGACGTACTGGTACGTGAGCGGCCGCGTCTATTCCGGCAGCGCGCCCGGCAACGGCGAGAGCAGCTACTTCTTCGGCCAGGTCTCGACGCAGGCGCCGGTGCTGCGCACGCTCTACGTGCATCTCGACACCG
>DATFHJ010000472.1:0-8541 GCA_035248585.1 Thermoanaerobaculia bacterium | reverse complement strand
GATGAGCAGCACCGCCAGCACGGCCGCCGCGATGATGTAGAGCCGCGGCCTCGCTTCGCTGACGACGAAGTCGAGCGCCGGCTCGACGAACACGCCGCGCCCGAGGTTGTCTTCGGTGTATTGCTTTTCGAGGCGCGCGGCGATGACGTCCATCGCGCTCTGCGCCTGCTGCTGCGTCACGCCGCCTTTCAGGCGGCCGACGACGTAGACGTTGTGCACGCCGCGCTCGTTGCGGAAGTTCGGATTGGTGAGCGCGAGCGGAATCCAGAAGTGCGGCGCGGGCGCGCGGGAGAGCGCGGTGCGCGCCGGCATCACGCCGACGACTTCGTACGCGGCGCCGTCGAGCGTGATCGTGCGTCCGAGAATCGACTCCGACGCGCCGAAGCGATTGCGCCACAGCGCTTCGTTGAGGATGACGACCGGCTCGGCGCCGGGCGTGTCATCGCTCGGAACGAACGCGCGGCCGAGGATCGGCTTCACGCCGAGGAGCGCGAAGAAATCGTGCGACACGCCGAGGCCGCCGATCTGTTCGGCATCCGCATTCGGCGCGGTGATGTTGACGGTGCGCGTGGTCATGCCGGCGATGCGCGAGAAGACGCGCTGCTGCGCCTTCCAGTCCTCGAAGTCGGGCATCGACGCCCCTTCGCGGAAGCTCGCGTTGTGCTTGTCGGTCTGGAAGACCCGCATCACGCGCTCGGGCTGCTCGAACGCGAGCGGCTGCAGGACGACGCCGTAGAGGATGCTGAACATCGCGGTGTTCGCACCGATGGCGATGGCCAGGGTGAGGATGGCCGCGGCGGCGAAGCCGGGCGCGTGGGCGAGGGAGCGAAGGGCGTAGCGTAAGTCGTACATGCGTTACTCGGCTCTCATGACGTTCATCGGATCGGTGCGCGCGGCGCGCGCGGCCGGAATGGCGGATGCCGCGATCCCCGCGGCGAAGAGCGTCGCGGCGACGGCGGCGAACGAAAGCGGATCGGCGGGCGTGACTCCGAAGAGCATGGATTGCAGGAGGCGCGTGAGGAAGAGCGAGGCCACGGCGCCGGCGAGGACGCCGAAGGCGACGAGCATCAGGCCGCGCGAGAGGACCAGGGAAACGATCTGGCGCGCGGTCGCGCCGAGGGCCATGCGTACACCGATCTCGCGCTCGCGGCGCGAGGTGATGTAGGCGAGCGTGCCGGCGACGCCGAGCGTGGCCAGGAGCAACGCGGCCGCGCCGAAGGCGAGGAGGAGCATGGCCCGGAAGCGCTGCGACGCGACGGAGCCGGCGACGACGTCGCGATACGGGCGGAGCTCGCCGACCGCGGAGTCGGAGCCGGTCTGCGCGATGACGGCGCGGATCGCCGGCGCGAGCGTGGCCAGCGATTGTTCGCTGCGCACGACGAGGCTCATCGTGCGGAACGTCTGGGCCTGCGCGTGCGGGACGTACATCGCGGGCTCCGGCGCCTCGGCGAGATTGAGGAGACGCGCGCCGCGCACGATGCCGACGACTTCGAAGACCGCGCCCTGCGTTTTCACGCGCGCGCCGAGCGCCGACTGTCCCGGCCAGTAACGTTTGGCCATCGTCTCGTCGATCACCATCACGAACGGCGCGTTCGCGTCATCGGCGGCGGTGAGGTCGCGGCCGGCAACGATGTTCTGTCCGACGGCGCCGAAGTAGCCGGGCGTAATGCCGCGAAGCTCCGCGTGCTGTTTCACGCCTTTCGGCAGCTCCGGCCGGCCGTCGATCCGGAATCTCATCGACGTGTAGTCGCCGCCGAGCGGCAGGATCGTCGTCGCGCCCGCGGCCTCGACGCCGGGGATGTGCGCGAGTCGATCGATCAGTTGGCGATAGAACTCGATCACTTCCGGCGCCTTGAGGAACTGCGTGCGCGGCGCGCGCAGGTTGAACGCGACCGCGTTCTGCTCGTCGATTCCTTTGTCGACGCTCAGCAGATTCCAGAGGCTGCGGCCGACGAGCACCGCGCCGACGAGCAGCGTGATCGAGATCGCGACCTGCACGACCACGAGCGCCGATTGCATCCGCGCCGCGGGCGATCCCTGGGTCGATCCGCGCGTGTTGACGCGCAGCGACGCATGCCCGCGGCGAAGCTGCAGCGCGGGGATGATGCCGACGAGGAGCGCGGTGAGGAACGTCGCGGCGACGACGAAGAGCAGCACGCGCCAGTCGACGCCGACGCCGGCGAGGCGGGGAATGGCGTCGGAGCCGAAGGAGACGATCGAGCGGATGAAGGCGATGCTCAAAAGCACGCCGCCGATGCTGCCGGCCAGCGCGAGGAGGATCGTTTCGGCGAAGACCTGCCGCACGAGGTCCCAGCGCGACGCGCCGATGGCGACGCGGATCGCCGCGTCGCGGCTCTTGCGCTCGATGCGCGCTAGCAGGAGATTCGCGATGTTGACGCACGCGAGAAGGAGCAGCAACAGCACCGCGGCGAAGAGGATCCAGAGCGGCTTGCTGACGCGCCCGGTGATGCGCAGGCGCAGCGGCACGATGGTGAGGCTGTGTCCCGCCGACTCGGGGTACATCGCGGCGAGACGGCCGGCGACGGTGCGGACGCGCGCGTCGGCCTGGGCGACCGTCATGCCGTCGCGCAGCCGGGCGATGGCGCTGAACGAGCGGCTGCCGCGCGGCGCCGCGTCCTGCGCGAGATCGAGCGCGTTCGTCGTCCAGACGTCGATGCGCTTGGTGTTGTCGAGGAGGTACGGCTCTTCGAAGTCGCGCGGGGCGATGCCGACGACGGTCATCGGACGCGCGTCGAGGAGGATCGTTTTGCCGACGACGTTTTGTCCGCCGAACTTGCGCTGCCAGAGCGGGTAGCTGAGGACGACGATCGTGTCGCCGCCCGGCTTGTCTTCGTCGGCGACGAAGAAGCGTCCCGCCTCCGGCCGCACGCCGAGGACGTCGAAGAACCCGCTGTCGACCGTCGCGCCCTGCAGCACTTCCGCGTCGCCGGCGCCGGTGACGGCGGGGTTCCATTCCTGGAATGCGGACGCGCGCAGGAACGCGCCGCTCTGCGAGACGGCGTCGAGGTAGTCGGGATAGGAGATGACGTCGAAGCCCTCGCCTTTGTCGGTGACGCCGACGAGCCGCACGATGCGATCCGGCTCGCGATAGCGCAGCGGCTCGAGCAGCACGCTGTCGGCGATGCTGAAGACGGACGTCGACGCGCCGATGGCCAGCGCGAGCGTGGCCACGGCGGCGAAGGTGAAGCCGGAAGACTTGAGCAGCGTTCGAAGGGCGAGTTTCATTCGTGCCTCAATGCGATGGACGGATCGGTGCGCGCCGCGCGCAGCGCCGGGATTACCGACGCGACGAGCGTGGCGAGCAGAAGGAGGACGGAGACTTGCGCGTACGCGCCGAAGTCGGCGACGTCGACACCTTCGATGAAGTGCCGCAGCGCACGCGCCGCGCTCCACGACGCGACGGCGCCGGCCACCGCGCCGGCGGCGAGCAGCGCGAGGCCTTCGCGCACGATCAGACGAAAGAGATCGCGCCCTCTCGCGCCGAAGGCCATGCGGATGCCGAGCGCGCGCGTCTGCTGCAGCACGTTCTCGGTGAGCAGGCCGAAGACGCCGGTCATGGCCAGCAAGAGCGCGATCGCGCCGAAGAAGCTGATCAGGACGGCGGTGAAGCGCGGCTGGCCGAGGCGGCTGGCGATCTGTTCGTCCAGCGTCGTGAAGGCGCCGGCGGGGAGATTGCGATCGAGCGCGTGCACGATCGTGGGAAAGGCGCGCTGCAGTGAGGCGAGGTCGGTGGTGCGCACGGTGACGCTGATGTCGGTCAGCGGTCCCTGTGTCCAGGGGATGAAGAACATCGCGTCGCGGTCGCTGTCTTTGGCGAGGAGCCTGATGTCTTCGACGACGCCGACGATCTGGAATTCCTTCGGCATCGAGTCGCCCCAGACCGACGACGGCGGCGAGACCCGCAGGCGCTGGCCGAGCGGCTCGATGTTCGTGAAGTAGCGGCGGGCGAGGGTCTCGTTGATGATGACGGCGGCCGCGCGCTCGTTCGCGGTGAATACGCGTCCGCGGAGCAGCTCGATGCCGAGCGTGCGGAAAAAGTCGGGTGTGATGGGACAGAAGCGGCCGGACGGTTCTTCGCCGCCGCTGCGTCCGACGATCTCGAACGAGTTGATCCAGTCGCCGTGCAGCGGGCGTTCATAGGAGACGGCGGCGTCGCGCACACCCGGCACGCGGCGCAACTCCTCGAGCGCGCGGTCGGCGAAGGAGATCACGCGATGCGCTTCGCTGTAGCGCGCGGACGGCAGCGTGAGATTGGCCATGGCCACCTGCGCGGCGTTGAAGCCGCGATCGGCGGCGAAGGCGCGGCGATAGGCGCGCGTGAGGAGCGCCGTGGCCACGACCAGGACGACGGCGAGCGCGATCTGCAGCACGGCGAGCAGCCGGCGGGCGTTGCGCGATGCGGCGCCGCCGGATGCGCGGCTCTCGTTGTGCAGCGCCGACGTGGAGGTGCGGCGCGCGGCGTGAAGGCCGGGCAGGAGGCCGCAGAGAATCGCGGCGGCGACGCTGGCGCAGGCGGCGAAGAGCAGGACGCGCGCGTCGAGGGAGACGTCCGCGAGCCGGGGGACTTCACGTGGTACGAACCGTAGGACCGCCTGGACGAAGAGAACAGATAGGACAACGCCTGCTGCTCCGGCCGCGGCGGCGATCCAGATCGCCTCGGCGACGACACGCAGCGCGACGCGCGTCTGCGTCGCGCCGCTGGCGAGCATGACGGCGAACGTGCGGCGGCGGCCGATCGTGCGCACGATGAAGAGCGCGACGACGTTGGCGATGGCGACGAGGAGCACGAGCGCGACGCTCGCGAAGAGGATGGCCAGCGGCGTGCGGATGTCGCGCGTGAGCTCCTCGGAGGCGAGCACGATTTCGGCGGGATGACCGACGATCGCGCTGCTCTCCGCCGCGGCCGCGGCGGGCGAAACGCCCGGCTTCAATCGCGCGACGACGCACAGCACGCCGGCCATGCGCGCGTATTTCGGGTTGAAGCGCGCGGGAATCAGAAAGTCCTGCGCGGAGGGCGAGAAGACGTCGCGCCCGCTGGTGCTCGCGGTCATCGGATAGGGGCCGGGCGCGAGGACGCCGATGACGGTGCGCGGTTTCTCGTCGAGGCGTACGGTCTTGCCGACGACGTTCGGGTTAGCACCGAAACGGCGGCGCCAGAGGTTGTGTCCGAGGATCACGACGTCGACGTCGTCTTTGGCGATGGCGCGTCCGTGCAGCGGGCGCACGCCGAGCGCGTCGAGATACTCGCTCGTCACGCGCGCGCCGTAGAGCGAGACGGGCTCGCCGGAGCCGGTGAGATCGAGGCGCACGGAGCCGAACGCGGCGACGTTCGCGAACGAGCGCGCTTCGCTCTGCAGCTGTTGAAAGTCATACGCGGTGGAGCGCCGCCGCTCGCCGTCACGCGTCTGCCAGAGCAGCACGACCCGCGACGGATCGCGATACTGCAGCGGCTGGAGCAGCAGGTCGTCGACGAGGCTGAACATCGCCGTCGCCGCGCCGATGGCGATCGCCAGGACGAGGACGGATAAGACGGCGAAGGCCGGGGATTTGAGGAGAGTGCGGAGCGCAATTCTCATTTCAGGTTTCCCGGAGGAGGTCGGTAGGACTTACCGACATCGCGCGGCGTGCGGGAAGAACGGTGGCGCATAGGACGGTGAGGCAGAGGACGGATAGGACGGCCGTCCACGTCAGTGTGTCGAAGGCGGTGACGCCGAAGAGGAGCGCGGCGAGGGAGCGGGCGGCGGGGATCGAGAGCAGTGCGCCGGCGACGCCGCCGGCGATGAGAAAGCGGGCGCTCGAAGCGGCGATGAGGCGGGCGAGCTTCAGCGGGGTCGCGCCGTGCGCGGCGCGGATGGCGAGCTCGCGGGCGCGGTTGTTGACGCTCATGGAGACGACGCCGAAGAGGCCGACGGCGGCGAGGAGCAGCGTCAGCGCGGCGAGCGCGCCGGCGACGATCGACGCGGTCTCGGCGAGCCAGCGGTCGACGCGTACGGAGTCTTCGAGACGCTGCGTGGTGGCGACGATTCCGTACCTGGCGAGGACGGCGTGCACGTCGGCGGGAGTGCGCGTCGTGCGCATCAACAGGTGCGTTGTGCGCGGCGCGTTCACGATGGGAAGGAAGAGATGCGGCGCCGCGGGGTCGGCGAGCGCGGAGAGGCGCGCGTCGCGGGCGATGCCGGTGATCGGCAGGTCGGGACGGCGTTTCGCCAGCGCCTCGTTGACGACCGTGCCGGCGGTGCCTTGCAGCAAAGGAATGCCGACCGCGCCGAAGTAGTCGCCGTCGATGTAGGTGACGTTGCCTTCGATCGGCTCGCCGTCGAGTCCGCGGAAGGTCATGCGCGCCTGGCGCGAGAGCGGCGCGTTCGTGGCGATGGCGACATGCGTCGTTCCCGCCATCGCCCGGAGTTGCTCCGCAAGCGCACGCAGACGCGGCAGCGGGACGTTGTCGACCGTGACGCGCAACTGCTTCGTGTACTCGAAGCCGGGATCGACCGCGCGATACGCACGCGCGGTCTGCAGCAGCAGGCCGGCGGCGACGAGGACGACCATCGACAGCGCGAGCTGCGCGGAGACGATCCAGCGCAACACATTCGGCGTCCGCGCGGAGCCGCCGCGCGACGTGAGCTCGCTCGCCGACGTGCGGCGCGCGTAGAGCGCGGCGATCAGCGACGCGCAGAAGACCGCGGCGACGCTCATTGCAAAGGCGAACAACGCGACGCGGAAGTCGGGAGTCATGTCGATCGGCGGCCGCGATTGCATCGGGATGCGCGCGAGATAGACGCGGCTGCCGAGGATGGCGATGACGTAGGCGAGGATCGCCGCGGGGATGGCGAGCGGGATGGTCTCGAGGACGAGCTCGCGCATGACGCGGGCGGGCGTGGCGCCGAGGGCCACGCGGATCGCGAGATCGCGCCGGCGCACGGCGATGCGGGCGAAGAGGATGCCGATGATGTTCGCGGCTGCGACGAGCGCGGCCAGCGCCATCAGGGTCATGGCGATGGTGATGGCAAACGTGACGGTGCGCGGAGCGCCGGGCTGGATGAGCATGGGCCGCTCGGCGCCGGCGCGGACGCGCTGTTTGTCGGGCAGAACGCGCGACAGCGTTTCCTGCACGCTCACGAGCGTCGCGTCGCCGGCGAGCCGGCCCATGACGCGGACGTTCGTCGAGCGATCGAGCGGAATCCACACGTCCGCCGGCGCCGCGAAGTTCGTTCCGCGAAACGGCGCGGCGGCGATGCCGGTGACGGTCTCGCGCTTGCCGTCGATCTCGATCGTGCGGCCGAGGGCGTCGCCGTTGAACAGGCGGCGTTCGAGCTCGGCGGAGATTACGACGCCGGTCGTGCCGCGGGCGAGCTTCGCTCCGAGGACGTCGAAGAAGTTGTCGGACACGAGCTCCGTGTTGCCGCGGGAGGTGAACGCGGCCAGCGACGGATACGCATCGCGCAAGGCGACGAAATCCGCATACGAAACGTCCTCGCGCGTTTCACCGCGCGAGTTCACCGCGGCGAGGCGGAACAACTGCTCCGGCTGCGCAACAGGCAGCGGCTTGAGCAGGATCGCGTTCAGCGCGCTGAAGATCGTGGCGTCGGCGCCGACGACGAGGCCGATCGTGAGGATGATGACCTTTTTCATTCGTGCCTCAATGCCACCGCCGGGTCGGTGCGCGCGGCGCGCAACGCGGGGATGAGCGACGCGGCCAGCGCGGTGGCGAGCAGCAGCGTGCTGACGGCGGTGAGCGTGAGCGGATCGCGCGCGCCGACTTCGAAGAGCAGCGCTTTCAGAAAACGGGTCAGGGCCAGGGCGCCGGCGAGGCCGAGGACCAGGCCGACGGCGGCCAGGGCCATCGCTTCGCGCGCGACCATGGAGAGGATCTGCCGCGGCTGCGCGCCGAGCGTGATGCGCACGCCGATTTCTTTCGTGCGCACGGCCACCGACTCCGCCACGACGGCGTAGATGCCGACGAGGGCGAGGAAGAGCGCGACGAGCGCGAACGCGCCGACGAGCGTGCCGGTGACGCGGCGCAGGTACGTCATCGGCGAAGAGGCGACGATGTCTTCGAGAGGCGTGGCGCCGGCGATGGCGATGTCGGGGTCGACGCGCTGAATGACGCGCGTGGCCGCCGGCGCCATGGCGGCCGGATCGCCGGCCGTGCGCAGGACGATCGTGGTCGAGGAATCCGGATCCTGCGCGGCGTGGAAGTAGACGACCGGAGTCACGGGCTCATCGAGCGGGCCAACGCGCTCGTCGCCGACGACGCCGGCGATCACGCAGTCGTTGCGGCCGATGCGCAGCGAGCGGCCGACGAGATCCTCACTTCCGAGCTGCCGCGCCGCGGTGCGATTGACGATGATGGAGTACGGCGCATCGGGCGCGGGCCGCGGATCGAAGCCGCCGCCGCGCACGAACGGCACGCGCATCAGCTCGAAGTAGCGCGCGCTGACCGTGCGAACGTTTGCTTCGCGCTCCTCGCCGCTGCCGGCGGCGCGGAAGCTCATCGTCGTGCCGCCGAGCGAGGGAACT
>DATFHJ010000471.1:0-18378 GCA_035248585.1 Thermoanaerobaculia bacterium | reverse complement strand
CATCGCATCCATATGCCTCGGCGATGGCGACGAAGTCGCGAATCTGCGCCGCGTCGAGGAGCGACGCCAGCAGCAGGATCGCGTCCGCGCCCGCGGCGATGCCGCGCACGATCTGCGACGGCTCGACGACGAAGTCCTTCATCACCACCGGCAGTCCCGCCGCCGCCTTGGCGCGCGCGATCCAGTCGCGCGAGCCGCGGAAGAACTCCGGCTCCGTCACGATCGACATCGCCGCCGCGCCGCCGCGCGCGTAGTCGCCCGCGATCCGTTCGACGTCGGGATCGTCGACGATCGAGCCAGCCGACGGCGACGCCGACTTGATCTCCGCGATCACGTTCACGCCGTCACGCGACAGCGCATTGCGAAACGCGAACGGCGTCCGCTGCTGCGCCACTTCCTCCGCCGCGCGGCGGTCCGGCTTCGCCTCCCCGCGCAGCCGCTCCCGCGTCCGCTCCACGATCCGGTCGAGCACGGTCGTCATTGCACACCTCCGAGCTCGTTCGAGATCGCGATCAACTGTTCCAGCTTCTCCGCCGCCCGTCCGCTGCGCAGCGACTCCTTCGCCAGCTCCACGCCGTCGCGAATCGTCGGCGCGAGCCCCGCGACGTAACACGCCGCGCCGGCGTTCGCGACGACGATGTCATGCCGCGCGCCGTTCTCACCGCGCAGAACCGCGCGCGCGATGTCGGCGTTCTGCCGCGCGTCGCCGCCCGCAAGCGCATCAATCGAATGACGTGCGACGCCGATTTCTTCGGGCGTCACGTCGTACGATCGCACCTCACCGTCGCGCACTTCGCACACGTGCGTCGCCGCGGAGACCGAGATCTCATCGAGGCCGTCGCGGCTGTGCACGACGAGCGCGTGCTCGGCGCCGAGCGCGGCGAGCACCTGGGCGACGGTGTCGGTCAACCGATCGGCGTACACGCCTAACACCTGCCGCCGCGCGAACGCAGGATTCGTCAGCGGGCCGAGGACATTGAAGATGGTCCGTACGCCGAGCTCGCGGCGCACGCTCGCGACGGCGCTCATCGCCGGATGCAGCTTCGGCGCGAAGAGAAAGGCGATGCCGGCGCGGCGCAGGACCTGCGACATCCGCGGCGCGTCGAGATCGATGTGCACGCCGAGGGCCGACAAAACGTCGGCGCTGCCGCAGGAAGACGAGACCGCGCGGTTGCCGTGCTTGGCCACGTTCGCGCCCGCGCCGGCCGCGACCAGCGCGGCGACCGTGGAGATGTTGAACGTGCCGCGGCCGTCGCCGCCCGTGCCGCAGGTGTCGACGAGCCGCTCCCGATCGACGTCCAGCGGCGTGAGCCGCTCGCGCATCGCCAGCGCCGCGCCCGTGATCTCGTCCGGCGTCTCACCCTTCATCCGCAGCGCGACGAGCAGCGCCGACTTCTGCACGTCCGTCGCCTGCCCGTCCATCACCGCCGCGAACACGTCATGCATTTCATCGCGCTCGAGGTGCTTCCCCTCGACCGCGCGCTTGATGGCCTGCGCGATCACTGGACACCTCCGAGGAAATTGCGGATCACCTGATCGCCGCCGGCGGTGCCGTACGACTCCGGATGGAACTGGATTCCATACAGCGGCAGCGAGCGATGGGAGATGGCCATCACCGCGCCGTCATCGCTCTCCGCGTCGACCGTGAATTCGGCCGGCAACGTGGCCGGATCGACGACGAGCGAGTGATAGCGCGCGCTCTGCATCGGATCGGGACAGCCGAGGAACAGCCGCTCGCCGCGATGCCGCACGTCCGTCACCTTCCCATGCACCGGCACGTCCCCGCGCACGACCTTCGCCCCGAACGCCTCGGCGATGGCCTGATGCCCGAGACACACGCCCAACAGCGGGATGTCGCGGTTTGCACGAATGAGCTCGATGCACCGCCCCGCGCGCGACGGCGTCCCGGGCCCGGGCGAGATCACCAACGCGCGCGGCTTCTCCGCGAGCAGCGCGTCGGGATCGAAGTCGTCGTTGCGGATCACCCGCAACCGCTCGCCCGCCAGCCGCTCGATCTGCTGCACCAGGTTGTAGGTGAAGGAGTCGTAGTTGTCGATGATCGTGATCATGGTCGTTTCCTCGTTCGTCGCGCGTGCGTCAGACCCGGCGGAGAAGACACCATCGCCAGGGACGCCAACGAACGATCAACGGGAAACTGGAAGGTGGGAGGCTAGAGGAGCCAAAGACACGAGCCGGCGACACGACTGGGCAGCAGCTCGTTCTCCTGTCTCATGGTCCGCACATTCTAACTACTCTCGCATCGGAATGACAATGCCCGGCTCTTCGCTCTGCATCGTCAACCGCAGTTTCGACGACTCGAGCGGCACGGCTTCGATCTGATCGAGCGCGTCCATTCCCTTGCCGACACCGGCGAGTTGCTGGAGCTCCTCGCCCTTCGGCCAGAGGCGTGCGTCGATGGAGCGGATGGTCTCGTTGTATTTCTCGACCGTCTTGCCGAGGCGCGCGCCGACTTCGCGGAGGTGATCCATCACCTTCACGAAGCGGTTGAACAGCTCGATCGCCGCGTCGTGCATCCGCTTCGCGTTCTCTTCGGTCTTCTCCGCTTTCCAGCTCGCCGCGACCGCGCGCAAAAGCGGCAGCAGCACCGTCGGCGACGCGAGAAAGATCTTCTTGTTCGCGGCGTACTCGAGCAGCGTCAGATCCGTCGCCAGCGCCGCGGCGAGGAAGTGCTCGCCGGGGATGAACATCACCGCGAAGTCGAGCGTCTCGCCGATGCTCTCCTGATACTCGCGCTTCGCCAGCGCGTCGATGTGCCGCCGCAGGTTCTTCGCGTGTTGCTCGAGCAGCGTACGCTTGCGCGTCTCATCCGATTCGTTGCACGCGGCGATGTACTCGGTCAGCGGCGCCTTCGCGTCGATGGCGATCACGCGCTGGTTCGGCAGGTTGACCACGATGTCGGGCCGCAGCCGGCGCCCTTCGTCGGTGAGGAACGTGTGCTGCGTGTCGAAGTCGCGGCAGTACTCGCTCATGCCGGCCAGCTCGATGCAGCGCTTGAGCGACATCTCGCCCCACGAGCCCTGCACGGTCGGCGACTGCAGCGCGTTCGCGAGCCGCGACGCTTCCCGCTGCGCCGACTCCTGCATCTTCTGCAGCGCGCGGATCTGCTCCTGCAATCCGCCGTAGCTCGTGTTGCGCGCCTGCTCGCTCTTCACGATCTCACCGCGATACGCGTCGAGCATCTCCTTCACCGGCGCGAGCATCGTGTCGAGCGTGCCGCCGACCTGCGTGCGGTTCGAGTGCACGAGCGACTCGCTGACGTCTTTGAAGGCCTTCTGCGCGAGTGCCGTGAACGTGTCTTCGATCTTCTGCACGTTCGCGGCGTGACTCTCCGCCACCGCGCGCGCCTGCTGCGCGACCTCGAGCCGGCGCTGCATGTCCGCGCGCGCGCTATCGCTGCGCTCCCGCTCGCGGACCGCGAGATCGCGTTCGGCGAGTGCGCGCTGCGCCTCCGCGCTCTTTCTCGCGCTCCCGGCCACCCACCCTGCGATCGCGCCGATACCGAGCGCGATCACGACGAGAAACAACGCTGTGATCGTCATGCCTTTATGGTCTCACAGGTAGGGAAACGAAGCGCTCGTGCCCCTCCTTTGATAGATGACCGCCATCGAGGAAGTGCCGCCCGCGCCACCCGTCCGCGAAAAAGCCAGACGCCTGTTTGCGAACTTCATGAGCCGTCCGCTCGACTGGCTCGTGGCCATGCTCGTCTCGTGGATCATTCCGCTGGGATTGCTGGGCTTTCAATCGACCTACTTCACGAGTCTCGCGTTCTGGGCCGTCCCGGTCGTGCTCCTGCTGCCGCGCCTCTTTTACGAGACCGATGCCGGAGGACGGCGGCGGCGGGCGTTCTGGTACACCGTGCTCTTCATCGTCATCGGCGGAATCGTTCTCGACTTCGTTTTCGGCGAGTGGATCCTGATGTTCGGCAACGACAGCGAATACATCTGGCGATTCCCGTTCGGGCAGCGGATTCCGATCGAGGAAGTGCTCTTCTATCTCCTCGGCGGAATGACCGTCACGCTGGTCTACATCTGGGCCGACGAGTACTGGCTGAAGGCGTACAACGTGCGCCAGCAGCGAACGAACGAGGATCTGTTCGGAGGGCTGTTCCGCCTCGTCGAGTTCTCGCCGCACGTGCTGCTCACCGCCATCGGCCTGTTCGTGGCCGGTGTCGTCCTCAAGTGGCGCATCACCGGCCAGCTCTGGCCGCCGCCGTACTACTTCACGTTTCTCGTGCTGGCGGCGGTCGTGCCGGCGATTCTCATCTACCGCAACGTCAAGCGCGTGGTGAACTGGCGCGCGTTCGCCCTCACCTCGCTCTATATGCTCCTGACCGCGTGCATCTGGGAGGTGTCCCTCGGCATCGCCCGCGGCTGGTGGTGGTACAAAGCGCCGCCGGCGGTGATCGGATGGACCGTCACTCCCTTCGGCTCGCTCCCCGATCGCTTCTATCCGATCGAGGCCATGCTGGTCTGGTTCGCCGTCTCCTTCGACGCGATCTTCATCTACGAGCTCCTGAAGGGAATCACCTACGACACGCGGAAGCCGCGCGAAGCGCTCTTCGGCGCGGCGCCTCCTACGTGAGACGTTTCAGCGCATCGATCACGCGCGCCACTTCGTCTTCATCGTTGTAGTAGTGCGGCGAAAACCGCAGCAGGCCTTCGCGGGGCGCGGTCACGATCCCTTGTTTCTCGATTTCGCCGTGGTACCAGCGGATCGACTTCTCTACATTTGGTGGAGTCGCTCCAATGATCGGAGAGCCGATCGGACGCGGGCTCGCGAGCGTCCATCCGATCGATTCGAGGCCGTCGGCGAGCAGCGTCGCGACGCGCAGCGCGTGCTCGCGAATCGTCTCGACGCCGATCTCCAGCGCGAGGTCCATCGCCGCGCGCATGCCGTAGATGCCGGCGGTGTTGAGTGATCCCGCTTCGAAACGCCGCGCATCGGGCAGCAGCTCGACCGAGCATTCGATGAACTTCCCCTGCCGGTCGACGTTCGTCCACCCGGTCTCGAGGACTTCCAACTCATCGCGCCGCTCTCGGGCGACGTAGAAAATCGCGCAGCTTTCGGGACCGCACGACCATTTGTGGCCGTCCGCCGCGAGGAAGTCGACCTTCGCCGCTTTCACGTCGATCGGCAGGACACTCAACGCCTGAATGGCATCGACGCAGAAGCGCACGTTGCGGCGCGCGCAGACCTCCCCGATGGCCGCGAGATCGGCGACGGCGCCGTTGTGAAACGCGACGGCCGAGACGGTGACGACGCGGGTGCGGTCGTCGATGAGCGCCTCGATGTCGCTAGCATCGAACGACCTTGCAATGCGACATTCCACGCCTCGTGACTCGAGCCGTTTCCACGGCGTCCAGTTGGACGAGAACTCGAGCGCGGTGGTGACGACGTTGTCGCCTTCGCGCCAGCGGATGCCCTGCGCGACGAACGACAACCCTTCCGAGGTGTTCTTGAGGATGGCGATCTCCTCGGACTGCGCACCGATCAGCTTCGCCGCCGACTCGCGATACTTCGCATCTTCCGCGTACCACTTCTTCCAATGCAGCGCGCCGTGATCGCGCTGGTCGCGCACGAACCGCTCCATCGCCTCCGAGGCACGGACCGACAGCGGACCGACGGACGCGTGATTGAAGTAGATGAGATTCCGCGTGACCGGAAACAGCTCTCTAAAACTTACGGAGCTCATCGATGTACGCCTCGTAGTTGCGCCGCATCTCGCCGAGGGAATCGCCGCCGAATTTCTCGCGCATCGCGTCGGCGAGGACGATGGCCAGCATCGCCTCGCAGACCACGCCGCATGCGGGAACGGCGGTGACGTCGCTGCGCTCCCACTGCGAGCGATGCGCCTCGCGCGTTTCGGTGTCGACCGACGGCAGCCCGCGCCGCAGCGTCGAGATCGGCTTCATGAACGCGCGCACGACGACGTCCTGCCCATTCGTCACGCCGCCCTCCAACCCGCCCGCGCGATTCGTCGTCCGGTGATAGCGGCGCTCGTCATCGAAATAGATCGCGTCGTGCACGTCGGATCCGGTCTTTCTCGATGCCGCGACGCCGTCGCCGACGGCAACGGCTTTCACCGCGTGAATCGAGAGAATGGCCTGTCCGATGCGCCCGTCGAGCTTTTCGTTCCACTGCACGTACGAGCCGAGTCCGACCGGCACGCCGCGCGCGGCGATGACGATCGTGCCGCCGAGCGTCTCGCCTGCTTCTTTCGCGCGGTCGACCGCGGCGATCATCGCCGGCTCCTGCTCTTTGTTCACCGCGCGCAACGGCGATTCGTCGTCGACGTTCCCGAGCGCATCCCAATCCGGCGAGGCCTCGGGGTCGCCCGCATCGCCGACCGACACGACTCCCGACCGGATCTCGATGCCGAACGCGCGCAGCAGCTCTTTCGCGATCGCGCCCGCGGCAACGCGCGAGGCGGTCTCGCGCGCCGACGCGCGCTCGAGGATGTCGCGCAGATCGCGGCGGCCGTATTTCATCCCGCCGGGAAGATCGACGTGGCCGGGACGCGGCGCATGCACGCGCCGCTTGTGCGCCTCCGCGTCGTCGAGCTCCCACGGATCCATGGCCCCGCGCCAGTTCTCGAAATCGCGGTTGCGGATCGTGATCGCGATCGGCGAGCCGAGCGTCTCCCCGCCGCGGACGCCGGCCGTGAGCTCCGCCTCATCGCTCTCGATCTTCATCCGCCCCCCGCGCCCGTAGCCGTGCTGGCGGCGCCGCAGATCGCGATCGATCGCCTCGCGGTGCAGCGTCACGCCGGCCGGCACGCCCTGCACGAGGATCGTGAGCTGCGGCCCGTGCGACTCGCCGGCTGTCGTGAACTTGAACATCGCTGTTTAAAGTCTATCCCGCGCGCAGACGCGGGATCTCCGGTGATCCCGTGGCAATCATTCCAACAGGCGCAAAGGATCCAACCGCCATGACAAATCAAGCCAATTGGGATTGCCCGCCTGAATCAGCGCCACCTTCCTCTTCCGTGGCCATTTTTTGATCTGCTTCTCGCGCTTCGCAGCCATCTGGTCGTCCTCATACCTCGAACCAAACGAGCCGATCAAAGTGGTAGCGAGCTGTAAACCCATTTTCGTACGCACCCGACTTGTGCTCTTCAAATCGAGCGCGCAAATCTGCCGCCATACCGCAATAGAGCGTATGGCTCTTGTTGCTGATGAGGTAGACGAACGCGTGACGCAAGTGGGCCGGCTTCCGTCGGGATCACCGGAGATCCCGCGTCTGCGCGCGGGATAAACTGAACGAGCGGGTGTAAACGCAAAGACCTAGCCCGGCGATGACGAGAAGGACAGAGATCAGCTGGGCGACGGTGAAGGGCCCGAGGAACCGGTCGTCCTTCGCGCGGACGATCTCGACGAGGAAGCGCTCGATGCCGAGGAGAATCAGGAACATGCCCCAGACCCGGCCGCGGGGATGCTCGCGGCGGTTCATCGCCATGAGGATCGCGAACATCACGAACGCCGATAGCGACTCGTAAATCTGCGTGGGGTGCACGCGCAGGAGCGTGTCGGGCGGAATCGACGGATCGACGGCGGCGCCGAACCTGCGCAATTCGTACGCGGTCGTCGGCGGCGCGCCTTTCGGAAAGGCGATACCGACCCACGAGCTCGTCGGGCGGCCGTAGTCATCGCCGACGAGAAAGCAGCCGATGCGCCCGATGGCGTAGCCGATCGCGAGCGCGGGCGCGGTGGCATCCGCGGCGACGAGGTAGTCGACGTGCTTCCGCCAGATCAACCAGCTGCAGGCGAGAAATCCGCCGATCAAGCCCCCGTACCAGACCAGGCCCGCGCGGTCGAAGAGCAGGTGCCAGTCGCGGAAGAGAATCGCGTAGTAGATCTTCGCGCCGACGATCCCGCCGATCGCCGCCGCGACGACCATCGACGACGCCAGCTCCTCCTCGAGACCGTAGCGCCGGAACTGCCGCGCGAGCACCCATCCGGAGACGATGAACGCAAGGAACATCATCAGTCCGAAGGTCGTGATCTCGAAGTTGCCGACTTTGACGAGTGTGGGCCACATGCCGCGGCGAGGATATCAGGCCGTGGCTTTTTCGAGCGACGCCTTCTGATCGGAAATGAACCGGAAGACGTCGACTTTGCCCGCCTGGTCGAGGTGCTGCGAGACTTCGAAGAGCTGCACCGAGAGCAGCGTGTTCAATCCTTCGTCGAGCACGGCCTTGCGCCGCTCGAACGGCAGCTCGGAGATGTTGGCGATGAGCATGTTCTCGTCGAAGCGGCCGTACTGATCGAAGAACACGCCGGCCCAGAGCTCGTCGGTCTCGGCGTTCTGGAGGATGCTCATGAAGATCTCGCGCGCCTGCTCTTCGCCGACGCTTTTTTCGAGCGTCTCGAAGAGGCGGCCGAACATGTCGTTGTACGTGGAGATGATCTTGAGCAGCTCCGGCGAGTCTTCGACGTCGAGGAAGACGGGCCGGAAGGTCTTCTCTTCCGTGACGCCTTCGATGAGCCGCGCGGAGATGAGCTGAAACAGGATGCGCGCGACCTCGAACTGGGTGAGGTCGGAGCGGCCGGTGAGCTCGCGCACGTTGCGAATGCCGTCGATGTCCTGGTAGATCGCGATCTCGGCGTCGTTCAGATCGAGCGCGCGAAAGTCCGGTGCCGCGCCCGGAATCTTCGCGAAGACGAGGTCGAGGCTCGGGATCTTCTCCCGAATCCGCGCCGACTCGTCGAGCCGGCGGATGCCTTCCATGATGACGCTGGAGGTGTTGAGGTGGAGCATGATCCGCTCGTGCGCCAGCTCGTCCGCCGAGTCGTAAAACGCGAACTCGCCGTCCTTCCACCCGAACAGTCCGTAGAGGATCTCGAGGACTTGGTTCTTGACCCCCCACCAGAGGTCCTTCGGCGAGAGCGCCCCCATCTGCACGAGGATCTTCCCGTGCCGCAGCTGCGGCGTGACCCGCCGCTTGGACTCTTCGTACTGCGACTGCGTGATCTTCCCGTTGCGCAGCAGGAACTGCCCGAGCGAATGCTCCGGCGAGTTCGAGCTCGCGAACACGATCTCCCCGCTGTTCCAGTGGATCGTCCGCTCGAGCTCCGCGCGCCGAAGGACAAGCTTCCCCGTCTCGCGAATCATCGCGACGAAGCTCAAAACATCCGGCAACTGGATCTTCGAAAGATCCCCCTGCAATATCGCCTTCTCCGGCATGCCGATCACCCCGGACGGGTGGGGTAATGATAACCGGGAGGGGGGGAGGGTCCAGCGTCGAAGGTGTTTGCGCTGGAAGCCTGCGGGCAGACGTGTGTGTGGGCCGGTGAGGTGAGAGTGAGCGGGAAGTTTGAGGCCCGGGAACGCGGGTGCCTAATCGATGCGAAAGCGCTCGATGATCGCCGAGTCGTCGATGCCGCGACGTTTGAGGAACGCTGCGAACTCGCTCGTTCATTCGCTCGTGCGACTTCAGATCGACGCGCAGCACTAGCTGTCGCGTCTCATGACGTTGTTCAGGTTTAGCCGAGAGATCGGCGGCTGATCAGCGAGTGCCGAATGCATGCGGTGGTGATTGTAGAAGTGCAGGTATGGGCCGAGTAGCTGCTGCCGCTCGGCCGAACTGCGGAACGGGTATCGGTATGCCCATTCACGGAGCAGTGTCTGGATCAGGCGCTCGGCCTTGCCATTGGTACGTGGCGTGTAGGGCTTGGTGCGCAGGTGACGGATCGACAGTTCGGTGCAGGCGTCTGCGAAACGGTAGGACCGATAGCACGTGCCGTTGTCGGTCAGCACGCGCTCGACCTTCACGCCGCGAAGGGCGAACCACGCCACAGCTCTGCGAAAGAAAGCGGCCGTGGTGTGATCTCGTTCATCCGGCAGGATCTCGACGTAGGCCACGCGTGAGTGATCATCGATGCAGACATGCGCAAAGTCGTAACCGACCCCGCGCTTCATCCCTTGCCGACGACCAGTGATCCGATGGCCGATGCCATCGATTCGCGCAAGCTTCTTCGTATCCAGGTGAAGGAGACCTCCAGCCTGTCCGTACTCGTACCGTCTCGCCGGAGGCGAAGCATCCAACGAGCGTAATCGCGACAGGCCGGCAGCCGCTACGATGCGGGCGACCGTGGCAGGACTGCGACGCACGTGCGCGGCGATCTTGCGGCAGGTCAGGCGCGCTCGGCGGAGCTGCACGATCCGTCGCCGCTTGTTCTTGTCCGTACGACGGCACCGGTGCGGCCGCGACGACCGATCGTGCAGCCCCGCCGAACCCTCTTCTCGAAACCGCCGCAACCACTTCCAACCGGTCCGCTCGCTCACTCCTGCCGCTTCGCTTGCCTCAAGTACGCTCCAACCGTCGAGTACGCGCCCTACCAGTAGGGCTCGACTCGCAGGCGTGAGCGAGCATTCTTGTGAATGTCCACTCGGGTCTCCTTCGATGTTCTGTTTGTTCGCACTCACAGATTCACCGAAGTCACCCGGGTGGGCAACTCCTATCACTGAACAACGTGTTGAGACATCACAACTAGCTCAATCTCGACGCGGTTGGCGAGACTGCGCTGCGCGAGTCCGCGCGTCTCGCGTGTCGACGTCGAACAACGAAGCGGCGGGCTTGATCTTCACCGCCAACGGAGGCGCACTCGTGTTCGGCCAGCGTCATCTGTATATGTTTCAATCGCAGCAGGCGATCGATCCGGCTCTTCCGCTGATTGCGTCGCGATGTCGCCGTTGATAATCATGCCTGCACGAGCATTGATCTTTTGAACGTTTTCGATTCGCTCCTCGCCGCCGAGAAGAAGCGAAGGCACGTACGTCACGTGCTCATTCCAAGAGAGTGAACCAATTCGCTTAAGCACACGTTCGGTCATCGAGTCGTATGGCTCTGCCGCCTGTCGCAGAAATTCGTTCCTCAGGAAATCAGAAAACGTTGCTGCAATACGCTCCGGCTGCATCTCGAAGGCGTCGAGCGCAAACACGCTCGTATCTTCATGAAGCAAAGCGCTCACGTCATACGCGTATTGGTCACCCCAAGCCGTTTCCCCAAATGCAAGGTATCTCATCACATGCTGTGGCCAAGCGAACTTCCATGTATCGCGTGCGTTCCACGCTCGCAAATCAGTACAACCGCTGCATGCAACACCGAACAGACGAACGTAGCCTTGGCAACTCAATGCTCCGTTCGCGAGTTTCAAAAACTCGATGTGATCGCCCGGTAACCGCACCGAGCTCGATGCGAACAGCTCGTTGGAGGATGTCGTTAGCTCGGGACAAAGGCCCACACCATCGAGTCTTCGCAATCGCTCAATCACATCTCGCACTATGGAACCCTTCCGTCGACGGTGACGACGCGGATCGGCTGACCAAGACGAGAACTTAAACCTCCACCGCAGCACTGATTCGAAGTGCCCGGCATATCGAGCCAACCAGCCGGCGGTTCTGCTTGTCCGGAGATTGCCGTATCTGGTACGTGGCCCACCTGACCTGCATACGGTTCGCCAGCACGCTCCGCACGTATTCTTTCTCGTCGTGCAGCAGCACTCGCCGATCGACGAAGTGATCCCTTGGTCGACTGAACTACTTGTGTTCCCGCTTCGTCCATCCAAGCATTTGTTCGTCGTGCGTACTCGATAACTGCTTCACGTTCGGCTTGCGACATTCCTGCGGTCGAGATGTTGTACGCGTCGCCGACCATCTCGATGCGGGCACCTCTCGGCAGCAATCCCGCAAACGCAGCCGGAACGGTGATGGCTTGTATAACGTTACCGGTCCGTTCATACGCAACGCGTTGTCGTTCGTTCTCAGGATCAGGCGTCGGGAACGGCCGCTCGCCGTTAACTTCGTTAACGGGACCAAGAATCTGGTTCGTCGTGTTAGAGATTCGTAGCGCTGAACCTGCCACATAATCGCCACGACGTGGTGGCGCGGCAGATCTTAGACACGTTTCACCGGGAAGGCACGGGAACGACGTCGGACCATACTGCAGTCCGGCTCGCGCCATGATAGAACGGACGTCGGCTTCTGAAAGGTCTTTATCGTCTTCAAGCGTCAGCTGCACCTCAATGCGATGCTGCAGACTCTCTTGTCCGTAGCCTGGGCCGAACCGATAGCGCTTGCCGTCGGCACGAATACCGATGATTGCACCGCTCTTGCTGACGGCAGCGGATTCACCTCGCGGATCACGGCAGTTGATTGGGTCGCCGCCGCAAAACGAATAGAGATTCGAAGAGTCCCGATAGCCAAGCGGATCAGGCGTAAGGAACGCCCCCGTCCCCGGGTCATACCACCGCCCCCTCGCGTAAACCAACCCCGTCCCCGGATCCTGGAACGGCAGCGCCTGGAACCGCGCGCTCACTACATCTTCAAAGAGCGTGTCGCTGGCGGGTGTGCCGAGCAGCGGCAGAGAGTCGACCGAATAGAGTGTACTCGTTTTGTCGAAGCCGGCGGGGACGGTGCCGAGGAAGGTCGTGAGCGAGGTCAGGGACTCGCGGATCTCGACCGGGAGCGTGGACGACGTATGGATGGGGCGGGTGGCGAGGACCCAATCGGGGGGTGGGAGGATGGGGGTGGTCGACGACCAGGCGGCGGCGCGGAGCGTGGCCGTCGCGGCGATGGAGAGGGCGATGGGGGTTCGGGTGGCGGGTGGGGTGCCGACGGGGGCGGGGTCGACGAGCGCTTGCCACTCGGGTGGGGTGAGCGTCCAGTGGAGGGTGAAGGGGTCGGCGAGGGTCGGCGTGACCGTCGTGCTGCGCACGACCGCGGACTTGTTGTCGATGGTGGTGAGGCGGGCACCTGAGGCGACGGTGACAAGAGCGAGGGCTTCGGTCGCGTGGATCGTCACTTCGACGGAGTTCAGGGTGCCGTCTTGGTTCTTCGTCGCTTTGATCGCCACGCGGTCGATGGCGGCGCCGGTGAAGGCGACGTCTTCGGCGCCGTAGGGGTCGTTCGGGACGTTGCGGGCGACGACTTCGGCGCGGTCGTTCAGCACGGCCTGCATCGTGCCGGCGCCGGCCTCATCGAAGATGGGGAAAAGGCGGCCGGACGGTGTCGTGACTTCGAGCGGGTCGTCGTACGCCGCGTCGCCGTGGATGATTTGTTTCTGCACCGTGCCATCGGCGGCGACGACGGCGATCAGGCGGTCGGAGATCGGGTCCCAGACGAACGTCGTGTCGCCGCGGCCGATCAGGCGGCCGGTGGCGCTGTATTGGTAGTCGTAGCGGCCCGGGCCCGATTTTTCGGTCGCGCGAATCAGCCGACCCTTGACGTCGAACTCGTACGTGAAGCGGCCATCATCCGCGCGCTCGGCACCGTTGTAGCCGAACGGGCGAACGACGGGGCCGCGCGCGGCTTGCTTGATCTTGTGGCCGGTTTGTTCGGTGAACTTCGATGACGGCGGGTCGATCGTGGTCGTATCGATGCCCCGCGCCTGCAATGCGGCACGCGTGGCGTCATCGAGTTGCGGCGCGCGTTGCTCCTCGGTGCGGAAGTCCGAAGGCGTTAGGACCTGGGTGCTGCGGTTGGCCGTGACCAGGCGGCTGCGCGCGTCGTAGGTGAAGTTCGTGACCGGCGAAGCAACGCCGAGAGGGAGAATCGCGGACTTTTGCAAACCGTCGTACGCCACATTCGCGCCTGCGACCACGTTCGCACCCGTGGTGACGGTCATGCTCTTCAGCAGCGACGTCGCATCGTCGTAGGCATAGGTGCGCACGATCGGCGCGCCGCTGGTGAAGACGGTTCGCGTTTGCGGGCGTCCGGCGCCGCGATACGTCGCGGTCATCAGCGGAGTCCCCGCACGCGAGATCGACGTGAGGTTGCCCATCGCGTCGTAGGCCTGCTCGATCCACGTCTGCGTGCCGGAGATGGTGAACGCGGTGCGCTCGCCGTGCTCGTTCCAGCGATGTTCCTGCACGAATTCGTTCAGCACCTGCTGCGATGTCGAGAAACCGCTGGCGTCGCGGAAGCGTTTCTGCGTGGTCTTCTTCGGATTGCCGTCGAGGTCGAAGTCGCTCCAGGTGAGCTCCGCGTCGGCGTTGGTCCAGCGGACGAGGCGGCCGGCGTTGTCGTATCCGAGGGTCTCGAGCTTCGACCCGCCGGAGCGAACCTCTTCGAGCTGTCCCTTCGCGTTGTAGATGAATTCCTGTTCGCGATTCTGGCGATCGCGGATGCTGCGCACGCGCGCGCCTTCCCACTGGATGGTCTCGCTCGTGCCGTCAGGATAGGAGCGCGACAATGGACGGCCGAGGAGATCGGTCTGCGTTCCGGTGGCCTCGCTGGTGGGATCGGTATAGTTCGTCTGCGCGCCGCTGCCGTGATACGCGAATTGGTTCGCGGCGCCGTCGGCGAGCGTTTCTTTTTCGACCGCGCCGCGGGCGTCCACGTCAAACTTCGTGGATGGCCGCCCCGGCACGCTGGCCTCGGTGACATTGCCCAATTCGTCGAACCGCGTGTTCCATTCGAGCGAGCCGACGTTGTTGCGCACGACGTCCCCCGCCGCGTTGCGGTCCATCGACGCGAGCGTCGGAGCGGGCTGCCCGCGCTCGGAGGATGCGGTCACGGACGGGGCCGCACCGTCATGCGCCGTGACGTTCGTCTGGCTGAAGATTTCGGAGAGCGCGTTGAGATCGCCCGCACCCGCGGCAGAGGACTGCATCCGTCCCGCGACGTCGAAGACCGACTTCGACGCGCGGCCATTCGTGGCGAAGCGCGTCGTGCGTCCCGCGCCGTCCCATGCAAAGGAGGTCTGTCGCTCGAGGCCGGCATCGACTCGCGTCGAGAGAGAACGGAGGCGGCCGGCGTCGGTGAAGTCGTACGACGATTCGGCGACCGTGGCGCCGTCGGTGGCAAGGCTCTTCACCGACTTCGGCCGATCCCATTCGTCGTACTCGCTCCTCGTCACGGTGCCGTCGGGCGCCTTCGTGGCGATGGCGCGGCCGTGCGCGTCGAACGCCGCCGCGGTCGCGGTGAACAGATCGGTGCTGTAGACGCGGTTGCCGGCGAGGTCGAAGGCGGACTGCGTCTCGATCGGACTGGAACCGGTCGCGGTGACGCTGCGCCGCGCGCGGCCGAGGGGATCGAGGTCGGTCGCCGTCGTCGCGCCGCCGGGATGGGTGGTGATGATCCTGCGATTGGCGAGGTCGTATTGGGTGGTGGTGGTGACGGTGCCGACGGTTGCGATTTGATTGCTGGAGGACGAGGTAGCACGTCCTAACACGTCGTAGGACAAGGTGGTGGTAACTTCATCACTCCCCTTCTTCTCGACCCGGCGCGCAAGGCGGCCGGCGGCGTCGTAGAAGAAGCGTTGTTCGAGGACGAGCGGGTCGCCCGGTTTCTCCACGCGCATGTGAACCGGCCGGTTCCACTCATCGACTTCGGTCGTGGTCACGACGCCGCGCGGGTCGGTCTGTTTCGTCTGCGTGTCGCTCGGATATTCGATCGTCGTCGTCAGCGCATCCGCGCCGTCGCCGTCGCGCACGAAGTGCGGCATCGCTCGGGCGTGCGGCGGTGCGGTGACGGGCCAGTACTCGATGCGGCTCTTCGCGCCGGCGCTCCCGCTGTCGGTGCCGCCGCTCGACGACGCCGAAAGCGGCAGGCCGTGCGTCTCGAACGACTCCGTCCCGGCGATGCCGCTGTTATTCGCGACCGGCGCGAGGTTGTTGCGATGCGGCGCGGGCGATTCGATGCGCTTGCCGCCGGCCTCGATCGCCTCGAGGAACGTGGAGCCGTTGTCGCCGGTCTGATACCGGAACCCGCGCGTGATCCCGTCGCCGGAAATCGACGAGACGACGAGTCCCGGCGCGCCGGCCGGACTCTGATACGTGATGCTGGTCTCGCGCACGCCGTCGAGCTTCGACGACGTGAGCACGCCGTTGTCGAACGCGAAGCGGCGCACGCGCTCGACCGCAGACATCGACGCCGTTCCGGGCGACAACGCGCCGGGCAGCTGGCCGAACGCCGCGCCATTCCAGACCGGCACGTTCATCTCGTGGACTTCACTGACGTGCGCGCGATCGGTGGTCAGCGTGTACCTGCGCAGCTGGCCGAGGACGTCGGTCACGTCGACTGTTGCTCCATAGATAAAGGTTGCGGACTCGCCCGTGCCCCACGTTTGTTTCGTCACGCGATCGCTCGCGTCGTAATCGAATTTCACGCGATGCGTGGTCGCGCCGGGGTCGGTGATGCTTTCGAGATTCTTGGCGTACGCGTAGCCAATCGTCGCCCGCGGACTCCCCGCGACCTCCGGCAACTGCACGCTCGTGAGCCGCCGCTGCCCGTCATACGCATACGTCACGCGGCGCGGCGCGGCGTGCCAGTCGCTGATCTCTTTCAGCAGGCCGGTGTTGCGATCCCACGTCAGCGTGCTCTCGCGTCCGACGGGATCGACGACGCGCGCGAGGCGGCCGTCGCCGTCATAGAAATAGCGGATGGTGTTGCCGGAGTCGCGGTCGCGCAGCTGGCGGAACTCGTCCGACGCCGCGACGACGCGGCCGTAGACCTCGTAGTTGCGCGAGTCGATCTGGATGCCGCGCTCGCGCAGCTCTTCGGGCGTGAGCTGCCGCACGCGGATCTCGGTCTTGAGGACGTCGCTGACGTTAATGATCGCGAACGATGGGATGGCCTGCTGCAGAAACTCGCCGTTCGCGCCGACGAGGCGGATGTTCTGCAGCGCGTACTCACCTTTCTCATGCAGTGCGGGCAGCGCGAAGGGGCGGCCGGGCGTGGTGACGAGCGTGATCGGCGTGTCGATGCCGGGGCCGGTCAGCTCGCCGAGCGCGGACATGCCCGGCGCGGGCGGCGCTTCGTCGCCGCTCTTGCCGCCGAACTTCGTCTGCACGTACGCGGGGACGTCCACGGCGGTCGTGACGGGATTGCGGTCGACTTCGAGCGCAAGGCCGAGGATGTCGAGATCGGCCTTCGCCACTTCGCCGGCGTACAGCGGCAGGCCCAACAGTGCTGTTAGGCAGAAGACGCCGAGGAGAGTCTGTCGAAGACGTTCGCGCATGCAGAAAGTCGCCGATCAGTGGAGGTGATCGAGATCGCGCAGCTCGCGCGCGAGGCGCGTGGCGCGCGATTCGACGAGGCGCGCGCCGGGCGGTATGAGTCGGAGGTCGTCGGGCGGCAGCTCGCGCCGCACTTCGAGGATCGTGTTGCGCATCGTGATGCGCTCGCCGTCTTCGAGGATGGTGAGCGTCTGCTCGACCGGCAGGGCGTAATCGTTCGGCGGCGCGTCCGCGGAATTCGCGACGAGCCCCTTGCCGCGCTCGCTCCCCGCGGCGGCGCGGAGAATCTGCTCGTGCTCCGCGCGGCGCGCGTTCGGATACGCCGCGCCGATGAGCACTTCGACCGCGGCGCGGGAGAGATGCGCGGTGCGGTCGACTTTGACGTCGAGCTTGATGTTGTCGTTCGTGAGGGCGGCCGCCGGCGGAGGCGCCGCGTTGAGCTTCGCCAGCTCCTCGAATCGCGTGACGCTGTACGTCCCCGCCGCGCGATCGATCTCGATCAGCTGCTGCTTGCCGTAGTCCGCGATGACGACGTGCGCGCCGTTGACGGTGACGACCTGATCCCCCGCGCAGTATTCATGGAGCGTCGCCGTCTTCCCCGCGAACGGATCCTCGACCCGCCGCACGAGATGCAACGGCTGCGGGAACAAAGCCTCCGCCGCGATCGCGGACAGCGCGACCAGCGAAGCCACCGCGCACGCGATGACTCTCCCCCTCCACACCCTCGCCTTCCAGGGCGTTTTGGACTCCAAGCAGATTGTCTCTCTCTCAGGTGGATTGTTAGGCGGCGCACGTTACGCGATCCGCCGGAAGTGCGCAAGGATTTTCTTCAGGGAATGCCGACCGGGCGGATGGTAGGAGAAACGCTCCCCTTGGTTACCGGGATGGACACAATCCCACCCGAACACTGTCTGTTCCGGGTCGTGCTCGAAAGACGCGGAGGTACCGGTTTGGGTGTTGGCGGTACTCGTCACGATGCCGGTGGCCTGCATTTCGGACAGCGACTGCATCAGCGATGGCAGGCGAAGAACGATCTGCTCCTTGAAATCCATTCGGTGCAACCGCCCTGATCAATCGCTGCAACCACGGTTCTCGCCAACCCATACTTCGCAACGAGAACACTGAACCTTCCATCAGTGCCAACCTCGATGCGAACTGCGTTTACATAGAGCGCTGCACCGACTGCCGTCCGGCCGCGCAGAACGGCATGAGCGCCGGAAATCGACCCGGCGGAAACTTTCAAAAGCGGCCCGCCTGGTGTGGGCCTACCCCGGTTTCGTGGACTGGTGATTACTTGGGTCAGGCGACAGCCGCCTGACGCTTCTCGAACTGCACGGGTGAATAGTATCCGAGCGCTGAGTGCCGGCGATGCGTGTTGTAGAAGCCTTCAATGAACTCG
>DATFHJ010000470.1:0-6132 GCA_035248585.1 Thermoanaerobaculia bacterium | reverse complement strand
CGACGAGCGGCACTTTCAGCGTCGCGGTTTCTCCCGCGCGCAGCGCAATGTCCTTGCGCTCCTCGCCGGCAAACCCGCTCTTCGACACCGTCACGGTGTACCTGCCGGTGAGCGAGAGCGCGGGGAACGTGGCGCTGCCGTCGTTGCCCGACACGGCCTCGCGCGAGGCGCCGGTGGCGGCGTTGACGACGGAGACGTTCGCGTCCGTCACCAGCGCGCCGGTCTGATCGACGACGACGACGAGGATCGTGCCGGTGTTGGGCGACTGTGCGGCGAGCGGAACGGCCATGCAGAGGATCAGCGCCAGCGCGGCGAGTAGACGATTCAACGGAGCACCTCCACTTTCAGGACGGGATGGATTTCGAACCATTCATGGTCCGGATTCGAGTCGTAACGGCTCACGCCCCAGACGCGGACGCGCGCTCCCGCTTTGGGCGCGCGCAGCGGATCGCCGTCGAGGATCTCGCAGACGGCGAACGCTTTCGGGTCGCGCGGATCGCTGAGGCGGAAGCGGCGGCTGCCTTCCTGGAAATCGCCTTCCAGCTCCGACACGACGCCGGTGACGATGACGTGCGGATCGTGCTCGGTCGCGATCTCCTGCAGGCTGATCGCGCGAAACGACGATGGATCGAAGGGACGGCCCGCCACCGCGGCGTGGGTGTAGAACAAGGTGAACGCGAGGAAGAGCACCGACACGATGACGGCGTCGGCGGCGAGGTGGCGAAGGAACCATGGTGCGACAAAAATGCGCCGCTCCTCGCGCGCCGGCGTGCGCGCCATGAGCGCGTCAAACGGCGGCGCGTCGATCGACGGCAGCTCGCCTAACAGCGTTTTCGCGGCGCGCATGCGCACGAGGCGCGCGCGGCACGCGCCGCAATCGAGCAGATGCCGCTCGATGCGCTGCACGCTGCGCGGCGATGCCGCTTCGTCGAGATAGAGCGGAAACTGGCGGTGCAGATCGAATCGGAAACAGGGCATGTTCAACTCCTGACGATGGGACGCAGAATCGTTTCGAGCGCCTCGAGCGCGCGCGCGATCCGGGAGGAGACGGTGCCGATCGACAATCCGAGGACGGCGGCAATCTCCGGGTAGGAAAGCTCTTCGACGTAGCGAAGGACGATGACGGTGCGGAGCTTGGGCGAGAGCTGGAGGATGGCCCGCGCGACGATCTCGTCGATCTGCTTCACGCGCTGGCGCAACTCGGGCGACTGGTCGTCATTCGCCCAGCCGAGGACTTCGTCGAGCGGCACTTCCTCGACGCGCTTCCTGCGCCGCAGCTCGTCCTGGCAGTGATTGACGGCGATTCGCCACAGCCACGTGCGGGCATCGGCCTCTCCGCGAAAACGCTCCCGATTTTGAAAGGCCTTCAGAAAAACGCTCTGCACCGCATCCTCGGCCGCGACGCGCGAGCCGAGGAGATACCGCGCGAGCGTGTGGATTTTCGCGCCGTACTGCTCGTACAGGTCACGGAGCTCGTCCGTGGCGGCCGATCGCATCGAGGGTATTAGACGTCAGGGGGCGGCGTTTCTTCCGTGCTTCACGTATGCAGCTTCCGATACCGCCCCGGCGTCAGCCCGATCCGCTTCACGAAGACCCGCGAGAAATGGCTTTGGTCGGCGAAGCCCAGCCGCGCCGCGATCTCCGCGATCGGGCGCTGCGATTCGGCAAGCTCCCGGGTCGCGAGGTCGATGCGCAGGCGGCGGACGTATTGACCCACTGAACATCGGTAATGCTTGCGAAAGACCCGGCTCAGATGCGCGGGATGAACGCCGGCGAGCGCGGCGAGGTCGTCGAGATGAATCTCGTCCAGCACGCGGTCATGCAGATAGTCGACGGTGCGGCGAAGCCACGCCGGTGCGAAATCCTTCGTTGTCGCATCGCGCGCGACGCAGGCCGCGAACTGGAGGGCGAGGCTCTCGATCATCAGCGAGGACACGGAATCACGAGCGTGAAACTCGGAGAACATCCGGGACGCGATCGTGGAGAGCGGACCGCCGTGCGACTCGACAGGACGATCGAGCACTCGCAACCGCGCCAGCCACTCGTCGTCGATCTCCATTCGAAAAATGCGTCCGCCGTTCGGAGAGAAGCGATTGGCGTGGCATTCGGACGCGGGATGGAAGACGACGGCGGAGCGGCCGCAGTCGCGCTCGTGATCGCTCGTCGTCTCGCGATGCGCGCCATGCACGACGAACCCGAGGTAGGCGCGCGCGTGCGCGTGGCGCGGCAGCGTGGCGTGCGCGGGATAGACGGATTCGGAGAGCCGGAAGGCGCCGAAGCTCCAGGCGCCGACGGCGGTTCCGAAAAAACGTCCGGGAGGGAGATCTTCGCGCATCGTTCGTTCCAGGATGCTCGTTCTGTTCAAGCCATTCTACGAAAAAACTCGTACAACGTTGGACATGATCCTCCTCGCCGTCACGGTGTTCCTGGCCAGCAATCTCACGCCGCCCGAGTCGCTCGTCATTCAAGGCGCGCCGCCGGTGCCGTCCGAATTGGCCGCCACGATCGGCGCGTTTCGGAAGGCTCGCGCCGCGGATCTTCAGGCGTGGAGTCCGAACGGGCGCGAGCTGCTGATCGTCACGCGCTTCGGCGATACCGCGCAGATTCATCGCCTTCGCGGGCCAGGCGCCGACCGGCGGCAAATCACGTTCTTCGATGACAGCGCCGACCACGGCATCTCGTGGGAGCCGGGCTCCGGGGATTCGATCCTGTTTCTCAAGGACACCGGCGGCGACGGGAACGATCAGCTGTATCGCCTCGACGCACGGACGGAGACGGCGACGCTGCTCACCGACGGCCGCTCGCGCAACGGCGCCGGGGTGTGGGCGAACGGCGGACGGCGGATCGTGTACACGTCGACGCGCCGCAACGGCACCGACACCGATCTGTATGTCATGGAGCCGGCGCGCCCGTCGACGGATCGCCTGCTCGCGCAACTCGACGGCCCCGTATGGTCGCCGCTGGCCTGGTCTCCCGACGACAAACACATTCTCGTGCAGCAGCGGCCGTCGATCACGGAGAGCACGCTCTGGCTCTTCGACGCGGCCACCGGCGCGCGGACGAAGGCGTTTTCGGGCGGCATCCGCGGCGCGTTCATCGACGATCACACGATCATTACGATGACTGTGACGCTTTCGGAGTTCCGCGAGCTGATTCGCGTCGATCTGCGCACAGGTACCGTGACGCGTCTAACACAGCAGATTCCGTGGGACGTGCTCGAGTTCGATCTCTCCTCGGATGGCCGCTGGGCCGCGATCGTGACGAATGAAGCAGGGCTCTACACGCTTCATGTGCTCGACGTGCGCACCGGAAAGGAGCGGCGCCTCCCCCGCCTGCCGGCCGGTTACGTCACCAGCGTTCATTGGAGGCCGGGGAGCCAGGAATTGGGCTTCGGAATCGATTCCGCGCGTTCGCAAACGGACGTGTATTCGATCGATTTCTCTTCCAATGCCGTAAGCCGCTGGACGTACAGCGAGACCGGCGGGATCGATATGTCGTCGTTTTCCGAGCCGGAGCTGATTCACTGGCCGAGCTTCGATCGCCGCGACATCAGCGGTTTTCTTTATCGGCCGCCGGCGCGCTTCACGGGAAAACGTCCGGTGCTGATCTTCATTCACGGCGGTCCCGAGAATCAATGGACGCCCTATAACCTCGGCAGCCAAAACTACCTCCTCGATCCCCTCGGCATCGCATTGATTTTCCCGAACATCCGCGGCTCCTCCGGCTTCGGCAAGACCTTCGTGGATCTCGACAACGGCCTGCGCCGCGAGGATGCATTGCGCGATCTCGGCGCGCTCCTCGATTGGATCAAGACCCGTCCCGACCTCGACGCCGACCGCGTCGTCGTGAGCGGCTTCAGTTATGGCGGCTACATGACGCTCTCCGTCGCCGCGGCGTACGCGGACCGCATTCGCGGCGCGATCGATACCGTCGGCCCCGCGAATCTCGTGACGTTCCTGGAGACGACCGCGCCCTATCGCCGCGACCTCCGCCGCGTCGAATACGGCGACGAGCGCGATCCCGCCACCCGCTCGTTCCTCGAGCGCATCGCGCCATTGAATCAAAGCGAAAAGATCACGAAGCCGTTGCTCGTCTTCCAGGGCGCCAACGACCCCGCCGTTCCGCGCGCCGAGACCGAGAAGATCGTCGAAGCCGTGCGGCGCAATGGAACCCCGCTCTGGTACGTCCTCGCCACCGACGAAGGCCACGGCTTCCGCAAGCGGCGCAATGCGGACTATCAGTTCTATTTGACCGTCATGTTTCTGCAGGAGTACCTGCTGGGCAAAAAATCTTGACGTTCTGCCAATTCCAGCAAACCAGCTAACCATCACGACCTAAAAGATTTCCGTCCCGACCGCCCCCTGTCATCCCGCTCGCTCTTCCGCCGCCGCGGAGGAACGAGGAAATGAGACGGAGTGAAAAGGGACAGTCGTTGATCGAGTTGCTGGTGGTGGTTTCGCTGCTCGGGTTTTTCGGGGTGATGGGGAATTCGGCGCTGAACCACGCGCGGCGGAATGTGGCCCTGCTCGCGGGGACGTCGGAGCTGCGGTCGTTGTTTCAGCGCGTGCGGATGCTGGCGGTGTCGCACAATCGCAATCTCGCGATCCGCTTCCGGCCGGTCGGCGATACGTGGAGCTGGTCGGTCTATGAGGATGGCGACGGCGATGGGGTGCGCAACGACGACATCACGAAGGGCATCGACGCGCAAGTCGATCGCACGCGCCTCTTTCGGTTCCAGCCGGTGCGCGTGGGCGTGCCGGCCGCGCCCGTGATCGATCCGATGAACGGGCAGTTGCTGTCGCTGCGCCTGCCGGTGCGGTTCGGCACGTCGCAGCTCTGTTCGTTCTCGCGCGACGGCGAGGCCACGAACGGCTCGATCGTCCTCACCGACGGCGAGCGCGCGACGATCATCCGCGTCGGCGGGACCTCGGCGCTGATCAACGTGATTCACTGGGACGGCAAGAAGTGGATTACGACGTCGTGATCCTTCGTCCGCGGAGCGCATCCGGCTCTGACGCTTAGAGCCGCACGCGTGAATTCGACGCAAACTTGCGTCCGACGAGTGCATCCGGCTCTGACGCTCAGAGCCGCGCGCGTGAATTCGACGCAAACTTGCGTCCGGCGAGTGCGTCCGGCTCTGACGCGCAGAACCGCCTTCGTGAATTCGACGCAAGCACGTGTCCGGCCAGCGCGTTCGGCTCTGACGTTCAGAGCCGCACGCGCGGATTTCACGCGTATTCTTGTCGCGCAGGCCCAACATTCGGAGGAATCATGAACGACGAGACTCAGCTCGTGCCAACGGGCACAGAGGCGGTGGCACCGGTTCCTGTCGCCGTGGACGAACTGGCGACGAAGGTCGTCGCGGCGCTCGAGGTGATCGCGGCAATCATCCCGGATCTGCGTAAACCGCATCCCGCGACGGCGAAGAAGGTGCGCGGCGGGCGAACGGTCTCGCGCGAGGCGGTGGGCTCCATCCTGGCCATGGTCGAGGCGTCGCCTGCACTTCAGAACTTCATCGATCAGAACCTCATCGGGATGAATCTGGACCGGACTCGTGAGGTTCTGAGCTCCGCGGACGACTATCGGCTGCTCGGCGAACGGCTGGAAATGCTTTGCGCTCAGGTCAAATACACAGCCGAGGCGCGTTGGGCGGAAGTGGTCGCGCAGGCGATGCATGCGTATCACATGGCCTGCATTCTCGCCGGCGATCCGAAGGAAGCGGAGCTGGCCGCGCACGTCGCGACGATCCGCCGCCACCTCGGCCGGCGCAACGGCGCGACAGGAAAGCGAACGAAGGAATCGAAGCCGGAGTGAGACCTATACTCTCTTCATGAAAAGCAAAGCGACTACAGTTTCCGATTATCTCGCGTCGCTGCCGCCCGACCGGCGCGCGGCCCTCGAGGCCGTGCGCAAGGTCATCCTCGACAATCTCGACAAGGATTATGAAGAGCGCATGAGCTACGGGATGATCGGCTATTGTGTACCGCACCGCGTATTTCCGGCGGGATATCACGTCGATCCGAAACAACCGGTGCCGTTCGCGGCACTCGGCTCACAGAAGAATTACATGGCGGTGTACCTGATGGGTATTTATGACACCGACACCCCGCTGGGGCGCTGGTTTCACGACGC
>DATFHJ010000469.1:0-17884 GCA_035248585.1 Thermoanaerobaculia bacterium | reverse complement strand
GATCGGGCTGTAGATCTCGACGTACTGCGCGCTGCCGGCGGTGCGCGGCGCCTGCACGAGCTGCTTGCCGCGCAGCACGATGTCGAGATACGCGTCGCCGGGAAGACGCTCGGACTCCACGTGCGCGGCGAAGAGATCGCGGCGGCTCGAGGCCATGAGCTCCTCGCCGCGGTACAGGTGCAGGTCGTGCCCGATCACGCGCGCGAGCCAGCTGAAGATCTCGTCGTCGAGCACCTGCTCCGGCGCGGCGGACTGCGATCCGATGTAGTCCTCGATCACGCGCTGCGCGGCGTTCAGCGCGGTCTGTCCGCGCTCGACGTATTCGGTCTCGAGGCGATTGGCGAGATAGGCGCGGACGAAGAGGACGAACGCGATCAGCGGGACGATCACGACCGCGGTCAGGTAGATGGAGGTGCGCGCGCGGAAGTCGAGCGTCCGCGGCATGCGCGCGAGCTCCATGAGCCGCGGCAGCGAGCGCCAGGCGAGGAGCAGCACGGCCACGATCAGCGCGCAGATGGCGACGCCGCCGGCGCGGCGGATCTGCTGCGGCACGGTTGGGATCTCCAGCGGAAAGACGTACAGCGCGTTTTCGGCGCGGCGCACGTAGAGCGCCGAGGCGTCGGGATCGGAGGACGTCACCCACAAGCCCTGACCGGGTTTGAGCCCTGCGAAATAGACCGACGGTTTCTGCGGCAAGCGATAGGTCATCGCGCCTTGCGCGTTTCCTTCGCGGTCGTAGACGGCGGGCTCCCGCTGCGGATGCAGGCCTGCGCGGTCGTCGGAGCTGGTGTCGAAGAATTCGCGATAGATGTCGGAGTACGCGGTGGCGCCGGGATCGGCGGGATTGACGACGTGGACGCTGCCCAGCCCGATCGTCGTGCCGAGGACGATCACGTCGAAGTCGTGATGCATCAGCACGCGGCGGACGCGGCCCACCTGCAGGATCTCGCCGCCCGTGCTCGATGCCGTTTCGTCGAACTGCGGCAGTCCGACGCCGAAGCGGCTGACTGCCGAGCGCGTGAGCTCGTCGCTGATCGAGATCACGGCCGGCACGTGCCACTTCGAGAGGTTCGAGCGCAGCCACAACGCATACGCGAGGTCCTCGAGACTCATGTGCCGGTAGTCGTCGGGAATGATCGTCGTCAGATCGATGCGCGTGAACTCTTCCTGCAGCGTCGACGTGATCATCGTCCGCAGCTGTCCCGCTTCGCCGGCCACGAGCGGCGCGTAGACATCGGAGATGAAATTGCGCGCACTCTCGCGCGAGAACGCCTGCTGCGGGATGAACACGACCGCCGTCACCGCGAGCACGACGACGATCATCCGCACGAGCATGCTCCAGCGCGTAAGGTCGATGATGCGCAGGAGGAACGCGACGACGCAGAAGCCGAACAGCAGCAGCGCGCCGAAGAGGACGCCCTGCACGGGCGTCGACGGGAGGATGTGATCGGGCAGCGCGGAGACGCGCGAGTTCGCGACGAAGTTGCCGACGAGCCGTACGAATCCCCACGCCGCGAGCGCGGCCAGGATGGCGCGTCCCCACCATGGCGGACGGACGGCGATCGGGCGGAGGAGGATGAGGATCGCGAGCAGCGCCGCGGCGGTGAGGAGGAGGTCGAACGGCGACTTGCTGAACGGGCCGAGGATCTTTGAGGCGTAGACGTCGAATCCGAAGATGCCGTAGGAGTCGTTGGGAAAGCGGACGGGGAGGAGCGCGATACGCGCGAGGACGACGAGGAGGATCGAGAGCCAGCGTGAGCCGGCGGCGCTCATGACCGCCATCGCGCCGAGGGCGAGCAGGATGGCCGCGGCGCTCACGCCTTCGGCCCTCGTCGCCCCGACGACGTCGTCCTTCGAGCGCGGCGTCACGTCGACGTAGAGCGCGGAGTCGCCCTGCCTGGCGATGAAGAAGCGCTGCGCGTTTTTCTCCAGCTTCGGGAAGCCGGCGTGAAAGATCGTCGCCTGCACCCACGCGTCGCGGTGATGAAACTTGCCGTGGCGGCCCGGCACGTTCTCGATGCGCTCGAAGAACTCGACCGTGTAGTTCTTCACTTTGCGCACGCGCGTGATGTAGAGGTTCGTGACGTCGAACTGATAGGTGCGGTCGGCGGGCGCGCGATAGTCCTCGCCCCACCACGCGATCGCTTCGCCTTCGCTGTCGATGACCCGCGCTCCGCGGCCGTGCGTCAGCCGGACCTCGGCCGCGAGGCGTTCGAAGAGGCGCGGGCGATCGTCGGAGAAGTTCGCGGCGATGCGCATCGCCGAGCCGTCGAGCTCTTTCTCGAGCTGCGCGATCTGCCCGCGGATGAGCGCGGCGTCGTCTTTCAAGTGCGCCGCGGAGCGTTGGGTGAAGGAGCCCGCGATCGTCGCCGCGCGCCAGAGTGCGACGGCGTAGGCGATAGCCGCCAGCAAAAGAAAAAGCGCCGCGAGACGAATCGCCGCAGCGCTTTTCTTCATGTCGACACCTTAGTGGTGAATCTTAATCGCCTGCCGACCGAACCGATGCGATCGACCACTTCCCGTCTTTCTGGCGGAGAGTGACGAACAGGTTCACCGAACCGTTGTTGATGGTCCATTTGGCGGTGATGTGGTACTGCCCTTCCGCGCTGACCTTCTGCACTTTCACGCGCTCGAAGCCGCTCGGATCGACTTTATTGAACAGCCCGTCGAGCAGATACGCCGCCTGATCGCGGCCGAAGAAGCCGCTCTTGTCGGCGAGGCCCGGGAACTGGAGCATCACCTGATCGTCGGCCGCGATGCCTGCCACGATCGCGTCCACGTCGCCGCTGCCGAAGCCGCGCTCGAGGTTGGACATCGCCGCGTCGAGGTCGCGAAATTGCGCCGATGCGACCAGCGGCACGAACAGCAATACGAAAGCGACCCGCGTCCAGAGTTTCATGGCTTGTCTCCTGTGATCATTCGCAACGTACCGTCCGCGATGATTATTCTAGTCTCCTCAGTCATTTAGCTGCACTACCGGGATGTCGCTCTGTCCTCCGCCCATGACGCCAATCCGCGGCGCGCGGCCTCTTCCAGAAAGTCCTGCGGAAGCGGCGCGGCGACGCGAAGTGGCTCATTTGTCAAAGGATGCGTCATCTCGACCTCGGCGGCATGCAGCATCGGCCGCATGTCGCCGCGTACTCCATAGAGCCAGTCGCCTGCCAAAGGATGACCGATCGCCGCGAGGTGGACGCGGATCTGATGAGTCCGTCCGGTCTCGAGCGTGATCGCGAGCAGCGAGCCGTGCCGTGTGGCCTGCAGCGGCGCGACGTGCGTGATGGCGCGCTTGCCGTGCTCGCGGACGGCGAACTTGATCGCGCCCGCGCGGGCGATCGGCGCGTCGATGGTCTGCTTCTCGCCGAGCTCGCCTTCGCAAAGCGCGAGATACCGCTTGTGGATTGTTTTGCGCTCAAACCGCCGTGTGATACGCGCGTTCAGGTCCGCGCGTTTGGAGAAGAAAATCACGCCGCTCGTGCCGCGATCGAGCCGCTGCATCAGGAACGCCTGCGTGTGTTTGAGGACTTCGGCGTGAAGAAACGGTTCGTCGGGCTCGTGCATGCGTTGCTGCACGACGATGCCGGCCGGCTTGTTGATGAAGATGAGCGCGTCATCTTCATAGAGGATGTCGATCACTCTTCGATGTACTTCACGACCCACGGGCCTTCGCACGTCAGCTGCAGCACCGCGTCTTCTTTCACCATCACGAAGTGCACTTCGTCCGGCGGGTTGACGTAGAAGCTCCCCGCGTCGAACGCCTTCGTGTTCTCCACGCCGACGTCCGCGCCGAACCCGACGAGCACTTTTCCCGACAACACGGTCACGCGCTCCGGCCGCGGATGCGTGTGCGGCTCGACCATCGCGCCGGCTTTCAGCTTCAGCCGGATCGTGAACATCCCGCCCTGCTTCGGATCGCCTTCCAGCACGGCGATCTTCGTCCCCGGCGGCATCGCCGGCGGTGCGTCTTTCCAGACGGGCTCGGTGATCTGAATCGCGGTGGCGAGGAGTAGCGCGAGGATGCAGTGCATCCTCTGATTATGCCTCCGCGCGCGGAATCTCCGTCAGCGTGTCGCCTGCCGAATGAATCCGCGCCACAGGCGCGAGCTGTTCGTACTCGCCGATGCGCGGGCGAGAATCGCTGAACGCGCGCTCGTCCTTTTCCCACGTGCACATCCACTCGCGGATGTCGTCGACCGTGCCGCGATCGACGAGCAGCTGGTAGCGGCTCGAGCGCACGAGCGCGTCGATGGCGGTGCAGTGCGCGAACTCGTAGTGACTCTCGCGCCATTTGAAGTGCTCGCGATCGAGATCGCGCGTGACTTTCAGGCAGAGCAGACCGGCGCGCACGGGGCGGAACGTGTCGGCGTCGGTGACGTGCACCCACACACCGCCGCACGCTTCCTTCGCGTGTTTCTGAAACATCGGCGTGAAGACGTGCGGGCGGAAAAGCACGCCATCGAGCTGCAGCTCGTTGAGGCGGCCGGCGAGCTCGAAGCCGTCAATCCACGGCGCGCCGAAGGCATCGAACGGATACGTCGTGCCGCGGGCCTCGCTGATGTTCGTCGCCTCCCAGAGGCACATGCCGGGATAGAGCAGCGCGGCGCGCGCGGACGGCATGTTCGGCGACGGCGGGATCCACGCGAGGCCGGTGTCGTCCCACGACATCGAGCGCCGCCAGCCTTCCATCGGGATGGTGAGGAGCTCGCAGCCGATGCCCATGGACTCGTTCGCGAATACGGCCAGCTCGGCGATCGTCATGCCGTGGCGGTTCGGCACCGGCAGGTTGCCGATGAAACTGATGTAGGGCTCGTGGAAGCCGAGGTTGCCTTCGACTTCGACGCCGCCGATCGGATTCGGACGGTCGCAGACGATGACCGGGATGCCGAGGTCTTTGGCGATGCCCATGACCTTCACGAGCGAGGCCGCGTAGGTGTAGTAGCGCGCGCCGGTGTCCTGGATGTCGGCGACGATGACGTCGCAATTCCCGACGGCGCGCGGATCGGGACTGAGATGGCGCGCGTTGTCGGGATCGTACGAGCGGACCATCGTCACGCGGTCCGACTTGCCCCACGTGTCCTCGCGAATCGCGGCCATGTACTGCGCATCCGCCCAGAAGCCGTGCTCCGGCGCGAAGACGGTGATGTGCCGGCACTCGCCGCGTTCGAGCAGCTCGTCGAGCGCGAAGCGGAACTCCGAGGTCAGCGAGGCATAGTTCGTCAGGAAGCCGACGTGCTTCCCGCGAACGTGGTGGAGGTGTTTTTCGAGGAGGAGTTCGAGGCCGGTGCGCGTGGTCATGAACCAGGCACAAGCAGGATTTGGGCCGGTCAATCTCTGTAGAGAAGAAACTCGTCCCGCATCCGCGCGAACTCCCGCAGCGGGTCCTCCCACTCCGCCACCCACTCGTCCACGTCGCCGCCGCGCTCGACGAGCTCGCGGTAGCGCGCGCTGCCGGCGAGGAGGTCGATGGCCAGGCGGTCGGAGACGAACTCGTAGGTCTCGGTGCGCCACTGGAACTGGTCCGGATTCAGATCGCGGGCAACCTTCAAGCACCAGAGGCCGGTGCGGTACGGCTCGAACGTGGCGCGGTTCGTCACGTGCAGCTCCACGCCGCCGCAGACCTTGCCGCCGTGTTTGTGAAACGTCGGCAGGAAGTAGTGCGGGCGGAAGCGGACGCCGGGGAGATCGAGGTGATTGAGGCGGTCGGCGAGCTTGAACGAGTCGAGCCAGGGTGCGCCGAAGAGCTCGAACGGATGCGTCGTTCCTCGCCCTTCGCTCAGGTTCGTCCCCTCGACGAGGCACATGCCGGGATAGACCGTGGCCGTGTAGACGGTGGGCATGTTCGGCGACGGGATGACCCACGGCAGATCGGTGTCGCCCCACCACATCGAGCGGCGCCAGCCGCGCATCGGCACGACCGTGAGTTTGCATTGATAGAAGCGGTTGAACCACTGCGCGAGCTCGCCCGCGGTCATGCCGTGGCGCGTCGGCAGCGGGAACATGCCGACGAAGCTCGAGTACTTGTCCTCGCGGATGTTCCCTTCGATGTGCGCGCCGTCGATCGGGTTGGGGCGATCGAGCACGATCACTTCGAGCCCGATCGGCGCCGCCTCGCGCATGCAGAGCGCCATCGTGTAGATGAAGGTGTAGTAGCGCGAGCCGATGTCCTGCAGATCGATCACCAGCGCGTCGAGCCCGCGCAGCACCTCGCGCTTCGGCGCGAGATCCGCCTCGCTTTTTCCGTAAAGCGAGTACACCGGAAGACCCGTGAGCGGATCGGTCGAGTGCTCGACGTGGGCCATGTCCTGCGCCTCGCCCCACACGCCATGCTCGGGACCGAAGAGCGCGGTCAGCTTCCAGCCGCGGCCGTTGCACAGCAGCTTGACGGCGTGCTGGAGATTGCTGGTGACGGCGCTTTGGTTTGTGACGAGACCGATGCGCTTGCCGTGGAGGATGCTCGGTTCGTCGAGGAGGACTTCGAGGCCGGGGCGGACGGTCATCGGGTCACCTGGTTGCCCGGTCTCCCGGTTTCCCGGTGCACCGGGTGACTGGGCGACCGGGTGACTGGGCCACTAATCATGTTCTGTATCTCCGCCCAACAACTGCAGCGCATGCGGAACCAAGTGCATCACGGCGGCCAGGTTCTCCACCGCCCCCGCCGGGCTTCCCGGCACGTTGATCACCAGCGCCGGCCCGAGCGTGCACGCGGTCGCGCGTGAGAGCGCGGCCATCGGTGTTTTCTGCAGCGAGGCGGCACGCATCAGTTCTCCGAATCCGGGGACCATGCGGTCGCAGACGCGCATGGTTGCCTCGGGCGTGAAGTCGCGCGGACCGAGGCCGGTGCCGCCGGTCGTCACGATCAGGCGCGCGCCGGCTTCGGCCGAGCGCGTGATCGCGCTGCCGATGAAGCCGATGTCATCCGGCACGACGACCACGGGGTCGACGCGGTAGCCGTTTTTCTCGAGCAACTCGCGCACCGCGGGACCGGAGCGGTCCTCGCGCAGGCCGTCGTTGGCGGAGTCGGAACAGGTGATGACGCGCGCGCGTATCATTCGCGCGCGATTCTAATGTTGCGCAGCGACTTCGCCTACGACTTGCCTGGCGATCTCATCGCCCAGGAGCCGCGCGAGCGCGGCCGGTCGCGCATGCTCGTCGTCACGCCGCCGTCGAGTCTCGAGCACGACACGTTTGCCAACTTCCCTTCGCGTCTGCAACCGGGCGACGTCCTCGTGCTGAATGACACGCGCGTCATCCCGGCGCGCCTCTTCGCGCAGCCGAAAGGCGCGATGAAGAACCGACTGGAGTTTCTCCTGACGCGCGAGCGCGAGCCGAACGTGTGGGAGACGTGGTGCCGTCCCGCGAAGCGCGTGAAGCCGGGAGACGTCGTGACGTTCTCCGACGCGCTGCGCGCGGAAATTCTCGAGAAACGCGAAGGCACGGTCGTGATCCGCTTCGAGGGCGATCTCCGCGAGCTCGAGCGCCTCGGCGTGCCGCCGCTGCCGCCGTACATCGTCCGCGACGCGCCGCGCGAGAGCGACAAGGAGTCGTATCAAACCGTCTACGCGGCGACGCGCGGCGCGATCGCCGCGCCGACCGCCGGCCTGCATTTCACGCAGGAGATCCTCGACGCGATCGCCGCGCGCGGCATCGAGATCGTGCGCATCACCCTGCACGTCGGCATCGGCACGTTCAAGCCGGTGAAGGTCGATCGCATCGAAGAGCACCGGATGGACGCGGAGCGCTATGACATCAGCGCTGACGCTGCTTCACGCTTGAATCGCGCGCTCGACGAGAAGCGAAACATCGTCGCCGTCGGCACGACCAGCGTCCGCACATTGGAGAGCGCCATCCGGGCGGGCGGCGGGCGGTTCGCGGCGGGCGGCGAAGAGACATCGATCTTCATCACCCCCGGCTTCGAGTTCCGCGCCGTTGACAAGCTGTTGACGAACTTTCACCTTCCGGAGTCGACTTTGTTGATGCTCGTGAGCGCGTTCGCGGGGATGGATACGATACGTTCGGCGTATGCCGAAGCGATCGCAAAGCGGTACCTCTTCTACAGCTATGGCGACTGCATGTTCATCACCCGGCGTCAGCCGCCGTAGCTTCCTCGCTTCGCTCGTCGCCGCGCCGCTCCTCGCGCAAACGCGTCCGGTGATGACGAGGAAGATTCCCTCCAGCGGCGAAGCGATTCCCGTCGTCGGCCTCGGCAGCTGGATCACGTTCAACGTCGGCAACGACGTCGCCGCGCGAAACGAGTGCACCGCCGTCATCCGCGCGTTTCTCGAAAGCGGCGGGCGCGTCATCGACTCGTCGCCGATGTACGGGTCGTCGCAGGAGGTCATCGGCTACGCGCTGGCGAGGCTCGGGCGTCCGGCAGTGTTCTCCGCCGACAAGGTGTGGACTTCGTCGGGCGGCGCGGCGCAGGCGGAGGAGTCGCGGAAAAAGTGGGGCCTTCCGCGCTTCGACCTGCTGCAGGTGCACAACCTTCTCGCGTGGGAGGAGCATCTGCCGCTGCTGTTCTCGATGAAGAAAGCGGGGCGGTTGCGTTACGTCGGCATCACCACGTCGCACGGGCGGCGCCTCGACGAGCTGGAAGAAATCATGCGCCGCCAGCCGCTCGACTTCGTGCAGCTGACCTACAACCCGATCGTGCGCGAGCCGGAGTCGCGCATCCTGCCGCTGGCCATGCAGCGCAGGATCGCCGTGATCATCAACCGCCCGTTCGAACAGGGTGAGCTCGTCGATGACCTCGCGCGCCACCCGCTTCCCGCGTTCGCGCGCGAGCTCGAGTGCCGCAGCTGGGCGCAGCTGATCCTCAAGTTCATCGTCTCCCATCCCGCGGTCACGTGCGCGATTCCTGCGACCAGCGTCGCCGCGCACGCGCGCGAGAACCTCGACGCCGCGCGCGGGAGGATGCCGGATGCGGCGATGCGCAAGCGGATCGCGGATACGATCGCGAGACTCGTTTGATGGTTCGCCTCACCGACTTTTTGATGTTCTCGCCGCGGACGTACAACCGTCTCTTCGAGCGCTACAACCACGACGTCTGGCCGCTGCATCTCGCCGCCGTGGGCCTCGGCATCGTCATTCTGGTTTCGAAACGTCCGCGCCTCGTCGCCGTCGCCTGGCTTTGGGTCGCGTATGCGTTTTTCTGGGAGCGCTTCTCGACGATTCACACGTACGGGAAATGGTTCGCCATCGCCTTCGTCATCGAAGCACTGCTGTGTGGAGCGGCGGGCTTCAGCCCGCCGAATCCTTCCGGCGGGCTGAAGCCCGCCGCTCCACTGTTTTTCGCGTTGATCCTCTTCATCTATCCATTGATCCCCCCAAGGCACGAGCTCTTTGCCCTCGCCCCCGATCCCACCGCCCTGGCCACGCTGGCGCTGCTCCCGCGCTGGCCGGCGCGCATCATTCCCATCCTCTGGTGCGTGTTCAGCGCGGCAACACTCTTGGCAATGGCGATGCGATAGCGATACGGTTCGCCGCCATGAAAAAGATTCTCGCCCTGATCGTCCTTGGCTGGATGACTATCGCCGTCGCACAAACGCCGCCGACCGACAAAAAGGCGGACCCGAAGAAACCCGAAAAAGCGGAACAGGAGCCGCGCCCGGTCGAGCAGGAGTTGCAGAAGAAAGCGTCCCAACAGAAAGACGCGATCGTGCCGCCGGCGGTATCCGAACCGGCGGAGAAAAAGGACGAGAAGAAAGAAGAGAAGTGGGACGTCAACAACCCGCCGGGGCCCGCGTCCGATGTGACGATCGACGTGAGCGAGGGGACGTGGCTGAGTGTCGACGTCTCGCCCGACGGGAAAGAGATCGCGTTCGATCTCCTCGGCGATCTCTACACGATTCCCATCGGCGGCGGCGAGGCGAAGTCGCTCACCAGCGGCGTCGCCTGGGACATGCAGCCGCGCTACTCGCCGAACGGCAAGTGGATCGCGTTCACGTCCGATCGCAGCGGCGGCGACAACATCTGGTACGTCAATCGAGACGGCTCGAATGCGAAGCAGGTCTCGAAGGAAACGTTCCGCCTGCTCAACTCGCCGAACTGGAGTCCGGACAGCGAGTACCTCGTCGCGCGCAAGCACTTCACCTCCGAGCGCTCCCTCGGCGCGGGCGAGATGTGGCTCTATCACCGCAGCGGCGGCGACGGGCTGCAGATGACGAAGAAGCGCACCGATCAGAAAGACACGGGCGAGCCGGTGTTCTCGCCCGATGGTAAATATCTTTACTTCAGCGACGACATCACGCCCGGGCAGATCTACGAATACAACAAAGACCCGAACAAAGAGATCTACGTCATCCAGCGCCTCGAGCGCGAGAGCGGCGACGTGGAGCGCTACGTCACCGGCCCCGGCGGCTCGATCCGGCCGACGCCGTCGCCGGACGGCAAGACGCTCGCGTTCATCCGGCGCGTCCGCTACAAGTCGACGCTCTTCGTCCGTGACCTCGAGTCGGGACGCGAGACCGCGCTGTACGACGGGCTCGATCGCGACATGCAGGAGACGTGGGCGATCCACGGCGTTTATCCGGCAATGGCCTGGACGCCCGACAACAAGTCGCTCGTCTTCTGGGCCGGCGGCAAGATCCAGCGCATCGACGTCGCCTCGAAGCAGGTGGCCAACATCCCTTTTCACGTCAAATCCACGCGCCGCATCGAAGACGCGGTGCGTTTCCCGATCGAAGTCGCGCCGCAGAACTTCGACGTGAAGATGCTGCGCTGGGTCGAGGTCTCGCCGCGCGGCAATCAGGTGTTGTATCAGGCCCTCGGCTACATCTACGTCCGCGACTTGCCGAATGGCACGCCGAAGCGGCTCACGAAGCAGACCGACCACTTCGAGTTCTATCCGTCCTGGTCGCGCGACGGGAAATGGATCGTCTACACGACCTGGAACGACGAGACGGCGGGATCGGTGCGCGTGGCGCCGGCGGCGGGCGGCGAAGGACGCGCCGTCACGTCGCAGCCCGGTCACTACATCGAGCCGTCGTTCTCGCCGGACGGATCGAAGATCGTCTATCGCACGACCACCGACGGATTCCTCACCACCGCGCTTTGGGCGAATGATCCCGGTATTTACGTCATCGACAGTGGAGCGGCGGGCTTTAGCCCGCCGGAAAATCGGCGGGCTGAAGCCCGCCGCTCCATGCGCGTGTCGAAGCGAGGGGCGCTGCCGTCGTTCGGCGCGTCGAACGACCGCGTCTTCTTCATGACGTTCGAGGACGAAGGCAAACGCGCGCTGCGCTCGGTCGACATCGACGGCGGCGACGAGCGGACGCACGTGATCTCCGCCTTCGCCACCGACTTCGCGCTCTCGCCCGATGAGAAGTGGCTGGCGTGGACGGAGAAGTTCCGCGCGCGCATCGCGCCGTTCGTGCGCACGGGCAAGACGATCGACATCGGTCCCGACATGAAGTCGATGCCGGTCGCGACGGTCTCCCGCGACGCGGGCGAGTACATCCATTGGTCCAGCGACGGCAAGCGCCTCTACTGGTCCCTCGGACCCGAGCTTTTCTCGCGCGACCTGAAAGACGCGTTCGCCTTCCTCGACGGCGCGCCCGAGAAGTTGCCCGACGCGCCAGAGAAGGGCATCAACATCGGCTTCTCGCAGCCGTACGACGTGCCGAGCGGCAGGCTCGCGCTCACTGGCGCGCGCATCATCACGATGCGTGGCGATGAGGTCATCGAGAACGGCACGATCGTCATCGAGCGCAACCGCATCGTCGCCGTCGGTGCGAACGCGCTTCAGCTTCCGGCCGACACGAAGATCATCGACGTCGCGGGCAAGACCATCATCCCCGGCATCATCGACGTGCACTGGCACGGCTCGATGGGCTCGGATCAGATGACGCCGCAGCAGAGCTGGATCAACTACTCGTCTCTCGGCTACGGCGTGACGACGATTCACGATCCATCGAATGACACCGCGGAGATTTTCGCGGCCAGCGAACTGGCGAAGGCCGGCGACATCGTCGGGCCGCGCATCTTCTCCACCGGCACGATCCTCTATGGCGCGAAGGCGCCGTTCAAGGCGGACATCGAAAAAATCGACGACGCGGTCTCGCATCTGCGGCGCATGAAGGCCGTCGGCGCGTTCAGCGTGAAGAGCTACAACCAGCCGCGCCGCGATCAGCGCCAGCAGATCATCGAGGCCGCGCGGCGGCTGCAGATGATGGTGGTGCCGGAGGGCGGCTCGCTCTTCGAGCACAACATGACGATGATCGTCGACGGGCACACCGGCATCGAGCATTCGATCCCGGTGCAGAAGATCTACGACGACGTGATGCAGCTCTGGAGTCACTCGAAGACCGGCTACACGCCGACGCTGATCGTCGGCTACGGCGGCAACTGGGGCGAGAACTACTGGTATCAGAAGACGAACGTGTGGGAGGACGCGCGCCTGACGAAGTTCGTGCCGCGCCGCATTCTCGACTCGCGCTCACGCCGCCGGATGATGGTGCCGGAGGACGAGCACAATCATTTCAACAACGCGCGCATTGCGAAGCGGTTGTACGACGCGGGCGTGAGCGTGCAGCTCGGCGCGCACGGCCAGCGCGAGTCGTTAGGCGCGCACTGGGAGCTCTGGATGTTCAACCAGGGCGGCATGACGCCGCTGGAATCGCTCCGCTCCGCGACGCTGGCCGGCGCGAAGTACCTCGGCTTCGACAAAGACATCGGCTCGCTCGAGCCGGGCAAGCTCGCCGATCTCGTCGTGCTCGACGCCAATCCGCTCGACGACGTGCAGAACACGCGCACCGTGCGCTACACGATCGTCAACGGCCGCGTCTTCGACGCCGCGACGATGGATGAGATCGGCAACCACCCGCGCACGCGCAAGCCGTTCTTCTTCGAAATGCCGGGAAGCGAGACGTGGGGCGCGGCCGCGGCCGCGGCGAGCGTGCATGATGAGGACTAGTGGTGGAGCGGCGGGCTTTAGCCCGCCGAAACGGAGCCGGCGGGCTAAAGCCCGCCGCTCCACGGTTCTCTACCCATACGTCGCCTACGCCAGGAGATACACCACGGTCGTTTCAAGCTTCGACGGATCGCTGGACCAGTCGCCATAGATCTCCCAGGACTGGCCAGCGAAGGTTCTGTCGTGCGATCTGGCCCATTGATGGATCGCATCGTGAGTCGCGTGCAGCTGATCGTAACCGCCGCGATGAACGGCGATGGCGGCTTCGCCGGCAGGAGTCGTCGCCTCGAAGACTTCTTCGGAAGGAGTGAAGCTTTGCGTCATTTCGACGCCGAAGTCCACATCCATGGGATCGGTCCGGCGCGCCGGATGGTGATAGAGAAAGATGTTGTGTCCACCCGCGCGCAGCCCCGGCTGGCTACGAAGGAAGGCCCATACCTGGTCTAAGGCGGGCTTCCAGGCGGACGCGATCGCGCCGATGAACACCTGGCGGCGGACCGCAGCCAGTTTGCGCGGCTGGACAACCTCGACATGCACGTTGATTCCCATGGCGGAGCGGAATCCTACCAATATGAGACTGACGACGACGTCATCGAACGCATTCGCTGTCCTCAGGACGAGACTCACGGCCGTTTCGAGCCCATTCACTGTCCTCAGGACGAGATTCACGGCCTCCCCGAGGCCGTGAATGACCTCAGCGAGGCCATTCACGCGTCGAACGCGGCTACCAATACGTCGTCGTCACACTGCACTCCCCCCTCACCACCGCCTGACACGCCATCCGCTCGTCCGCGGCGAAGCCGCGGGCGGAGCCGATGCGCGACTCGATCGACGTCGGCGGGCTGAGACGGTCCGCGCCTTCGAGCACGGTCACGCGGCAGCGCGCGCAGATGCCGACGCCGCCGCAGGAGTTGCCGAGAGGAACGGCGGCGCGGCGGGCGACGTCGAGCAGCGTTTCGTTTTCCTTCGCCGCGGCTTCACGCCCGAGGCGGACAAACGTCACGTTTCTTGGCGGGCCGTTCACAGGGAGTTCGCAGGCGCCCGGATAACTTTCCCCTGCGCCGTGCGTCTATTACAGCATGAGACCGAACGCGCAGGGGGATGTGATGGTTATAGAGAAGAAGATCGACGAGACTCGCATCGCGGAAGAAATCGTGAGCGTGCTTCCCGCCGGTATCGCGCGCGCGTGCTCACCGGATCGCGACTCGATCCGCTACACCGTACGCGGTGAGGGGATGAAGCTGCGGACGATCGTCCTGCGGCGCGCCTCATTGCAGAAACTCGCCGAGGACGCGGACCGGGCGGTCAAGGTGGAGTATCTGCAGCGCGACCTGCTCGCCAGCGCCGGGAAGCGGATCGAGTTCCGGTATCCGAGGCTCTCGCATTTCCTGCAGCTGAGACAGATGCCGCTGGTCATGCCGTTTGCCAGCGTAGTCTAGGTGTACGCCGACGATTCGAAGGTTTGAGGCTTGCTTTTCCGACGATTCGAAGCCATATTGCAGATATGGCCGTCGAACTGGATGAGTTAGACCTTCGGATCGTCGGCCTCCTCGTCAAGGACGCGCGCACTCCGGCGGCCCAGATCGCGGATCAGATCGGGCTTTCCCGGCCCGCGGTCGCCGACCGGCTGGAGAAGCTCGAGCGCCAGGGCGTGATCCGCGGAACGACGGCGGTCGTCGACCCGGCGATGCTCGGCAACGCGATCACGGCCTTCGTCGCCGCGCGCGGCCCCACGATGTCGCCGACCGGCTGGCGGAAGTTCCGCGACCTGATGCGCCGCGAGGAGATCCTCGAAGTGCACACCGTCGCCGGCGAGGATTGCTTCTTCATCAAAGTGCGCACGAAGTCGATCACCGAACTGAACGAGCTCGTGCAACAGATCTCCGCGTTTCCGATGCAACTCGCCACGCGCACCACGATCGTGATGCAGACGCATTGCGAGAAGGTCGGCGGCATCGACCTCGGCGGAGAGGAGGCCGCGCGATGAAACACGACAAGGCGCTCGCGTATCTCGCCTTCGCCACGATCTGCATCGTCTGGGGCACGACCTATCTCTTCATCCGCATCGCGCTGGAGACGATTCCGCCGCTGCTGCTGACGGCGACGCGCTTTCTCATCGCCGGCGTGATCATGCTGCTCGTGGCGCGTCTCCGCGGCGAAGCGCTGCCGCGCGACCTCCGTACGCTCGCCAACCTCGCCCTGGTCGGATTCCTGATGGTCGGCGTCGGCAATCTCGCGGTCGTGTGGGCGGAGCAGTGGGTGCCCAGCGGAATGGCCGCGCTGCTCGTCGCCACCGCGCCGTTCTGGATGGCGATCATCGAAGGGTTCCGCAGCCACGGCGAACGCCTCGATCCGCGCGGCATCATCGGCATGCTCATCGGATTCGCGGGCGTGGCCATGCTCGTCACACCGAGCGGATCGGGTGGCGCGTGGAGCGTGCAGTTCCTCATCGGCGCGCTGGCGATCCAGATCGGCGGCATGTGCTGGCAGCTCGGCTCCGCGCACGGCAAGTACAACCTCCACCACGTGCCGCTGCTCGCTTCGTCCGCGCTGCAGATGCTGTTCGGCGGCGTGATCGTCGGCATCGTCGGTCTGGCGATCGGCGAGGGCGCGCGCTTCACACTGACGCCGCGCACGTTCGGCGCGCTCGCGTACCTCACGATCGTCGGCTCGCTCATCGCCTACAGCGCGTACGTCTACGCGCTCGCGCACATGCGCACCACGCACACATCGCTCTACGCATATGTGAATCCCGTCGTGGCCGTGTTCCTCGGCTGGCTGATTCTCAACGAGCCGCTGACATGGCTGTCGATCGTGGCGATGATCGTGATCCTCGCGGGAGTCGCGCTCGTGCAGACGTCGGGCTGGAAGCGGGCGAGCGTGCCGGCGCCAGCCGTTGAGGCGAAGAAGGCCGCGGCCTAGGCTCGCGGCGTGCACGCCGCTGGTTCATGCGCAAAATTCTCTTCGTCACTTTTGCATTAGCCGCAAACGTTCTTCGCGCGCAGCAGGCCGCCGACGTCGCCGTCACGGCGACGCTGATGCCGGCCGAGCCCGCGGCGGGCGAGCGCGTGCAGGTGGAAATCCGCGCGCGCAACAACGGTCCCACGTTTGCGAACGTGGCCCAGGTCTCGTTCGGCTCGGTGCTCGAGCCGATGGTCGTGCTCTCCGCGAGCGCGACCGCCGGATACGTCTGCACGCAAACGCCGCGTATCGGCGGCGCGGCGTGCTCCGGCAGTCTCGGGCCCGGTGCGGAGGTCGTGATGACGGCGACGGTCGTCGCGCCGAATCGCATCGACCGGCCGTGGGAGCCGGTCGCGAGCGTGTTTCGCGGCGACGAGCCGGACGACAATCCGTTGAACAACTTCGTGAACTTCCACGTCACGCTGCGCGATGCTCCGCACGCCGATCTCACGACGTCTCTCAGCGGTCCGGCGCTCGTGGAGGCCGGCACCACGGTGAAGCTGACGTACGTGGTCACGAATGACGGTCCAGCCCCAACCGGTCCCGTCTACGCCGGTTTCTTCGTGTTGGGCACTGCCGCCATCGGCGGCTTTCCTTCGACGGGCAGCGGCTGGCAGTGCAACACCGTCAGCGGCACGAGCACGCTTTGTACGCGAAGCACGCTGGCCTCGGGACAGACGTCGGTCCTCGAAGTGACCATCCCGGCACCGCAGGTGGCGGCGGACATGACGGCGGTGGCGCGGACGTTCGCCGAAGGGATCGCCGATCCCGATCCGGCGGACAACGTCGCGGCGCACGAGCTCGACGTCGTCAACACGTTGACGTTCGAGCCGATCCTGATTCCGATCACGCGCACGGCGACGCCCGGAGCCTTCAACTCGCAGTGGAAGAGCGAGACGACGATGTACGTCAATAGCGACGGGCCGCTCGACATCCAGCCGCGTACGTGCACGGCCGCCAGCTGCTTCCCGTTCCTCCTTCCCTTCAACCCGTATCTCTTCGGCGTGCTGCGGGAACCGCCGCCGCAATTCGAGGGGCAGTTCGTGTATGTGCCGCAGGGCAGCGCCGAGGATCTGCGCGTGCACACGCGCGTTTACGACGAAGCGCAGCGGGACAAATCGTTCGGCGTCGAAGTGCCGGCGGTGCGTCCGGACGACTTCACGCCCGCAAATCGCAGCACGGTCCTGCTCGACGTGCCGATCGGATCGCAGTTCCGCCACACGTTGCGCATCTACGACCGCGACCCGACGCCCGGCCGCCGCGTCGTCATTTTCGTGCGGCTGATGGGCGAGCGTACGATTCGCGCCGAAATCTCGCGCGTCTTCGACATTCCGCCGGACAACAACACAGGCCCCTTCGGACTCCCGCTGCGCCCCGGCTACATCCAGTTCAGCTCGAACGACCTGCCGAGCCTTTCCGGCGTCGACCGCATCTGGTACTCGATTGCACCGACCGATTTCACGACGCGGCTCTGGGCGTTCGCGAGCATCACCAACAACACGACGCAGGAGGTGACGATCGTGACGCCGTGATCAGTGCGACGCGCGTCCGTACGTCTCCAGCGTCGCCTCGGCGAACGACGGCATGTTCACGCGCAGACCGCGCACGTGACGATCGAAGAACGCGAGCACGTACGCGTTCGTGATCTCGAGCGCGCGTTTCGCATCGATGGCGATGCCGGGATACTTGTCCGGCGCGATGAGCGGCGCGTCGCTGAAGCTCGCGTGCTTCGCGCCTTTCACGGTGACGAGATACGCGCCGCCGCGCATCCGCCCGAACGTCGCCGCGCGCTCCGCCGCCGGCTCCGTCTCGCCCGGATCCCAGGGCGTGCTCTCCTCGATGTGCATGTACGGCTGGCGAATGCCGTTCTGCATCACGGCCTCGGTGAGCCGATAGCCGTCGAGATTGAGGCAGGCATCGAAGCGTTGGTCGAGCAGGCACGCGTGCGGCGCGGCGAAGCCGCCGCGCGAATGTCCGAAGACGCCGACGCGGCCGAGGTCGAGCCGCCCGCGGAATGGT